>NZ_JBFBAE010000027.1:0-150137 GCF_040689465.1 Amycolatopsis sp. NPDC051373
GTCCGCCGCGGGACCGGCCGATGGCATGATCATCTGGCTCGCTGTGTTCGCCGCACGAGCCTGCTTCCCCCCGTGTGGCACGCGGTCATGCGGCGAGCGCCGGCAGCGTGCTGATGCGCACGAACGATGCTGGAGTCGACCGAAACCTCCCGGTCGAGTTCGTCGATCGCCTCGGCGATCACGCGGACCGTCGCCACCAGCGTGGACAGGGTGCCGGTGCGCGACCACCGCCAGAACCTGTTGTAGACCGTCTTCCATGGCCCGTACCGTTCCGGCAGGTCACGCCACGCGACACCGGTCTTGGCCTTGAACAGCATCCCGTTGATCACCCGACGGTCATCCACCCGCGGACGCCCCTTCGCCCCCGACACCGGCAGCAACGGCTCGACTACCTGCCACTGCTCATCGGTCAACTCATGCCTGCGCACCACGATCGAAGATCAAAGCAGACCACCACACCCGCTTTGAGGACAGGCCCTAGGGCGCCTGCGGCATCGAGCAGAAGTTGGCGGGGCGTTCGGTGATGGCCGACGGTGGCTACCAAGGCAATCCCGAGGTGATCATGCCCTACCGCAAACCTCGTGACCGCAGCGATCTGGCGGACTGGCAGGAAGACCTCAATGCCGACCATCGCAAGATCCGGGCCCGTGTCGAGCACGCGCTGGCGCGGATGAAGTGCTGGAAGATCCTGCGCGACTATCGCCGCGCAGCCAGCACGCTGAACGACACGGTCTCCGGCATCGCGCACCTGCACAACATCCTCCTCGCAGACTGATCCGCAACACCAGTCCCACCAACCACAAGAGCAGTTACGAGACATCCCTTAGCAGCCGAGCATCAGCTCAAGCGCGCCATTTTCGCGACTTCACCTCGCGCGCACGCCCGAAAACGGGAACGTCCCGCCACCCGAGATCGTCACCGATCCGGTGAACACGTCGCCGTCGACCGTGCCCACCACGCCGATATCGAACCGCGCCGGATCGGTAACCACGGCGGTGAACTCCAGGCGATGGTCGGCGACATTGCCCGACACGATGGGGACCGTCACGCCCAGCTGAGTGTCCACGATGGACCCAGCCACGCCGTCGGCCACGGTTTCGAGGTTCAGTACCAGCTCCTTGCTCCCCGCCGGGTGCGTGAAGGTGATGTGCCACGTCCCGTCGACGCCGGTTTCGCCACTGAACGGCAACGCGCCGGCCACGACCGCCTCCGCGACGACCGCCGGCGCCACACGCTCGCCCAGCACCGGCTGCCCCGGCTTCACCTCGACCCCCGCGGAGTTCAGGAACCCCGCCCATCATCCGGTAGTAGCCGACGAGGAACAGCACCTCGAGGATCGTCGCCTCATCAAACATCGACGCGAGCGCCGCCCATGTTTCGTCCGAGACGAATGCCGCGGCGCACAACTCGTCGGCCGCCCGCAGCACCGCGTCGTCCTCCGGCGACCACGACGCGGCCGGGTCCGACAATGCGTTGATCTCGTCCGCCGTCGCGCCGGCGCCGAGCGCGGGGGGCACATGGTTCGCCCACTCGTACGGCGCTTCACACCGCAGCGCGACCCGCAAGATCGCCAATTCCCTGACACGCGGGTGCAGCTTGCCTTGAGACAGCAGGTGTTCGCCGAGACCCGACGAAGCCTTCATCAACGACGGGTTCCGCGCGAGCACCCGGATCACCTCGTCGGCACCGAGTTTCGCGAGCTTCTGCTCCTCCGGCGCCATTTCCTCCAACGGAAGCGGCGCGATCCGGGGATGGGTCGCATGAGGCATGACAGGTTCCTCCCAAAGTCACCGATGCTGCTCGATCCCGTCGAGCGCCTTCCGCGCGTCCTCGGCGCTGAGCATCGGGTGTGAATAGAGGTCGATCAGGGCGCGTGCGAGCAGCACGTCGCCCTCAGGGCTGAACACGTCGACGCCCATCGCGCGCGACACGTGCTCGTGCAGCACCGTGATCGACAGCGCCATCGCGGTGCTCACCGCCGCTCTCACTTCGGGCGCGACGTCCGGCGCGTCCGGCCGCGTCCGATCGACGTCGGCGAGCCACTGCGCCCCCAGCCGCACCATCTCGTCGAACAACGGCGCGGCGCCGCCGTCCACCAACGCCCGCGCGAGGTACCCCTGGTACGGCCCGACGGCGATTCGCGCGGCCGCCACGTGATTGCCGCCGACACCCGCGAGCGCCTGGTCGTTGAGGCGGTGGATCAGCTTCACCAGGTGCGCGTCGCACGCCTCGCGCAGCGCCTGCTTGGACCCGAAGTGGTGCCGCACCAGGCCCGACGACACTCCCGCCGCCTCCGCGATGCCACGGATCGTGGTGCCCTCGAACCTTCGCTCGCCGAACAGTTGCATCGCCGCGTCGCGGATCCGGGCGCGCGCCGTCAGGTCGTCGGGTTCAGCCACGGCATCCTCCTCACTATACAAGCGTACAGCTGACTATACGCGCGTGTAGTCGGAGCGGATGATCGAACGGTGCGAGACTGCGCACATGGCTGAGACAGCACCAGGCCGGTCGGGCCGCCTCGCGCGCTGGTCGCGTTCCACGGCTACCCCGACACGTTCGCCGAGCTCTCCGGCGGCAAACCCGCCCGGCACCTCGAGGCTCAGCCGCTGACCACCGACGGCCTGGGCACGCCCGACGAGCTCCTGTGGCCCCCGCCGTACGGCGCGGCCGTGGTCACCAACGACGAATTCTTCGAGCACCGCATGTTCGCCGGCGCACGCCGCCCTTCGACCTGATGCAGCGGCGGGTCGCTGCGGGGGAGGTCGCGCTCGGTGCGGGCCTCGTCGTCGGCCTGCTGCGCGGCTGCCGCGCCGCCGGCGTGGAGCTGGCCCGCGGCTGCCGCGTACGACGGCTGATCCGGACCGACGGGCGGATTACCGGCGTCGAAGCCGAACGGGACGGCACCCCGTGGCGGCTGCACGCGCGCCGCGTCGTGCTCGCGACCGGCGGGTTCGAGCACGACCCCGACCTGCGGTCACAGCTGCTCGCCGGCCCGCTCAGCCACCCCGTCACCCCGCCCGTCCAGCACGGCGACGGCCTTCGCCTGGCCGCCGACGCCGGCGCGCAGTTGTCCCGCACCGGCGAATACTGGTCCTGGCCCGCGTTCCAGGCACCCGACCGGCGCTGGCCCGACGACGCCGGCACCCCGCAGGCCCAGCTCGTGATGGCCGAGCGCTACCTGCCACACGTGATCTGGGTGAACGCCGCCGGCCGGCGATTCGTCAACGAGGCCAGCCACAACTGTGCCGTCTCCTTCGCCGGGCTCGACGCCAACACCCACCGCCCGCGCAACCTCCCCGCGTGGGCGATCGGCGACGCGCAGTTCCGCGCCCGCTACCCCGTCGGAGGCGCGCCGCCCCACCAGCCGTTGCCGGATTGGCTTCCTGGCGCCGACAGCCTCGACAAGCTCGCCGCCCTGGTCGGCATCGACGCCGCTGCGCTGCAGCACACCGTCACCCGCTTCAACGCCGCCGTCGACGCCGGCCGCGACGACGACTTCCACCGCGGCGAAACGGCCTACGAACGCGCCTTCGGCGACGCCACCGCGCCACACCCCAACCTCGGCACGATTTCCGAACCGCCGTTCTTCGCGCTCCTCGTGCACGCGAGCGCCGTCGGCACCAAGGGCGGCGCCCGGACCGACCACCGCGCCCGCGTGCTCGACTGGACCGGTCAGCCCATTCCCGGGCTGTACGCGGCAGGCAACGACGCCGCGGCCGTTTCGGGCCGGGCACCATCGACGGCGGCATCACCATCGCGTCCGCACTGACCTGGGGTTGGATCGCGGGGTCCGACGCGCCGTGACCGTCAGGCCGTCGGTCGCCCCGCGCCCGCGTAGTCGTCGCCTGGTTTGCGGTACGGGTGCACCTGCACGGCCTGGCCCGTCTGCGGGGCGTCGATCATCTGCTGGTTGCCGATGTAGAGGCCGACGTGGTGGATCTTCGTGGTGGGTTCACCGTAGAAGATCAGGTCGCCCAGCTGGGGTTCACTCACGTGGGCGACGCTGTGGAACTGCGTGTCCGCCGTGCGCATGAGCTTCACGCCCGCGCTGCCGTACGCGGCCGTCGTCAGGCCGGAGCAGTCGAAGCCCGGATCGGGGTCGCCGCTGCCGTTGCCGCCCCACACGTAGGGGAGACCGATCTGGTCGATCGCGAAGTCGACCGCGCTCAGCACCGCGGGGTTCGGCGCCTGGCTACTCTGCCCGACGGTGCCGTACACGTTCACCGTCGCCAGGATCCGATGCAGCGAAACGGGCGCGCCCTGGAGCGACGAAACGGCGTTCCACCAGTCCGTCGCCAAATCGCGGCCACCCGCGCACAGCGCGCGACCCGCCGTGAGGGCGGCGTCGTCGACGTTCTGCGGATCGGGCTTGCCGCCCGACTCGCTGCGCTGCCACTTCGACCACACCGCCGGCGCCAGCTGCATCGGCCCGGACGCGTTGGCCGTCGACACGACGCGGCCGTAGAAGTCGCGGACCTCGACGGTGCCCAGCGGCTTGGCCAGCACGCCGTCGGTGCCGACGCGGTCGCCCTGCGCGCGCCCGTGGTCGCTCGCGACCTTGCCGATGGCCGCGAGCGTCACCCACGACAGGTGGCACGCGGGTTGTTCCTTGGTGAGTGTGACGGTCGCCTGCGCGTACCCCGTCATCGCCCGCAGCGGGATGTCCAGCCACTGGCTCGTCTTCGACGCCCACGCGTCGAACTCACTGGGCTGCGGCACGTTCGGCTGCGTCGTCGGCACCGCCGCACTCGACGCGGCCACCGACGGCACCGGCGCCTGGGCTGACGACGACGGCTCGGCGGCCGTGGTCGCGACCTGCTCCGACCCCGGCGCGAACTGCACGGCCACCACCAGCGCCGCGACAGCCACGACGACCGCCGCGACCACCACCGCCCGCCCTCGCCGCGGCTTCCGCCTCCCGACCTGGGGCTTCTCGCCGTCGCCACTCAGCGGCGACAGGTGCTCCGTCATCGCCGCGGAGAACGGCGGCAGCGGCTCGACCGGAGCGGAAAACTCGGGCCCGACCTGGCCGTCGCCCCTGATCGGCGACGTTTCCCAACCGGCGTTTTCGCCAGCGAACGGCGACGCGCCGGCGCTCTCGTCGCCATCCAGAGACGACGGTCTGGCGGAATCCGTGCTGTTGCCCTTCAGCGGCGACGCCGAGACGGTCTGGTCGTCGCCATCCAACGACACGTCAGCCTGGGCGTCGCCATCGAGTGGCGAAAGCGCGGTGTGGTCATCGAGCGGCGACACCGCAGTGCTCGCCGTGCCGTCGCCGCTGACCGGCGACAGCTCAGTGGTCTGGTCGTCGCCATTGATCGGCGACTCGGCGCCGGCCGAGTTGTCGCCTTCAACCGGCGAAGGCCCGCTGACCTGGCCGTCGCCTCTGATCGGCGACACCGCGTTCTCGCCGTCGCCACCCAGCGGCGACGACTGCGAACCGCCCGACGACCCCGCCATCACCGGCCCCCGGCAAGTCTCGACAGCACGAACTCCCGCAGCCCGTCGAGGTCGGTGTCGACCGCGACCTCGATCGGCCGTCCCGTCGGATCGATCGGCACCGCGCGGCGATCGACGAGCGTCATGCCGCGCGCCGGCCCCGCGGTCACGTCGATGTCCACCGGGTAGCTGTCCGTCTGGAGAATCCCGGGGCTGATCGCCTCCGCGACGGCCACCGCGTCGTGCATCACGATGCCGTCGAAGCCCAGGACCTGCCGGTAGTGGGCGAGGTAGTCGGGCGTCAGCCCTTCCAGCGTCTGGCCCAGCGGCCCCGACGCGGCGAGCTTCGCCAGCCACGCGCTGTCCACGGCGCAGCGGTGCGTGAGGTCGAGGGGGACCATCACGCACGGCACGTCGTCCTCGGCGATCACGCGGCGCGCGGCCTCCGGGTCGGCCCAGACGTTGAACTCGGCGACGGCCGTGCTGTTGCCGCGCGCGACACCGCCGCCCATCAGCACGATGCGCGAGATCTTCGACTTGACGCCGGGGTGTGCGGCGAGCAGCGCAGCGATGTTGGTGAGCGGTCCGATCGGCGCGATCGTCACCGGTTCGTCGGACGCTTCCAGCAGCGAGACCATCAGCCCCACGGCGTCCAGCGACTCCAACGGCCGCTTTGCCTCGGGCAGCGTCGCGGCGTGGCCCGAGAGCCCGTCATTGCCGTGGACGTGGCTCGAACCGCGTTTGTTCAGGTGCACCAACGGCCGCGAAGCCCCGGCGGCGACCGGCACGTCGGGGCGGTCGCACAGCTGGAGCAGGCGCCGCGCATTGGCGGTGGTGCTGGTCAGCGGAACGTTGCCGAAGACCGTGGTCACCCCCAGCAGCTCGACGTCGGCGGAAACCGCCGCCAGCGCGATCGCGAAAGCGTCGTCGACACCGGGGTCGGTGTCGATGATCAGCTTGCTCCCCATCCGTGCTCCCCTTGCCTGTGGCGGGCGTCCCCGCACAGGTTACGGTCAACGGCATGACGTCGATGTGGGGTGCGCCCGCGTTGTCCCGCGTGCGTGCCTGGCGGCGGGCCCGGCGCGACCCGCACCAGGCGAAGTTCCTGACACGCGACTCGCTGCGCTGGGTCTGGCGCAATCGGGCGTACACGCCGTGGTACCTCGTGCGGTACTTCCGCCTCCTCAAGTTCCGGCTCGCCAACCCGCACATCATCCTGCGCGGCATGGTGTTCCTCGGCAAGGACGTGGAGATCCACTGCCGCCCCGGCTACGGCCGGCTCGAGATCGGCCGCTGGGTCCACATCGGTGACGGAAACGCGATCCGCTGCCACGAGGGGTCCCTTCGCATCGGCGACAAGTCAGTGTTCGGGCGGCAGAACGTGATCAACTGCTACCTCGACATCGAGCTCGGCGCCGCCACCCTCGTCGCCGACTGGGTGTACATCTGCGACTTCGACCACGTGACGGCCGACATCCACGTGCCCATCAAGGACCAGGGCATCGTGAAGTCGCCGGTGCGCATCGGCCCGGACACGTGGCTCGGCACGAAGGTCAGTGTCCTCAAGGGAACACGCGTCGGCCGCGGCTGCGTGCTCGGCGCGCACGCCGTGGTCCGCGGCGACATCCCGGACTACTCCATCGCGGTGGGCTCGCCCGCGCGCGTGGTGCGCAACCGCCAAGACGACTACGCCGCCGCCGCCGCCCGCCGCGAAGCCGTTGCCGACATGGCGCGCAAGGCGAACAAGGCCCTGCAGAAGACGCTCGGCGAGGGCTGAAGTTTTGCCACTCAGCGGCGACGACCTGGTTGTCGCCGCTGAACGGCACTTTGCCCATCCAGCGGCGAACACCCGTCACTCCTCGAACGACATCTCCGGCGGTGGCCGGCGGAACCCACGCGTCAGCACGACCAGGTAGACGATCCCGATCCCCAGCCACACCAGGCCGAAGGTCAGGGCGAGCCCGTCCAGGTTCACCAGCAGCCACAGGTCCACCGCTGCGCCGATCACGGGAGCGACCAGCCACGTCAGCACGTTGCGCGAGGTCGTGTGCCGCGTGCGGATCCAGGTCGCGATCACGCTCACGTTGACCATCGTGAAGGCCGTGAACGCGCCGAAGTTGATGAACGACGTCGACGTGGTCACGTCCAGCGCCAGCGCGATCAGCCCGACGATGCCCGTCAGCCCGATCGCGAACGCCGGCGTGTTCAGCTTCGGCTGCAACCGGCCGAAGATCCGCGGCAGCACCCCGTCGCGGCCCATCGCGAACATCAGTCGCGACGCGCTGGCCTGCGCGGCGATGCCCGACGCGAACTGCGCCACCACCAGCCCCGCCAGGAAGAACGCCCCGAACAGCGAGCCACCGATGTGGCGCGCGATCTCGAACGCGGCCGACGACTCGTCGTCGAACAAGAAACCCGGGTGCACGAGCTGGGTGACGTACGCGAGCACGATGAACACGCCGCCGCCGATGAGGGCCGTCAGCAGGATCGCGCGCGGGATCGTCCGCTTGGGCTCCACGGCTTCCTCGGTCAACGTCGTCACGGCGTCGAAGCCCAGGAACGAGTAGGTCGCCACCGCGGCGCCGCCCGAGATCGTGCCGAACGTGCTGCCCGGGTGGAAGAACGGGTCACCGCTTGCCACTGAGTGACCATCGGCGAGCACCTGCTTGAGCGAAAGGATGATGAAGAACACGATCACCAGCACCTGGAAGGCCATGAGGACGAAGTTGGCCTTCTCGGCGATCTTGATGCCCAGCACGTTCAGGAACGTCGTCAGCACGATGAACGCGATCAGCCACAGCCAGCTCGGCACTTCCGGGAACTGCGCCGACAGGTACGCGCCGCCGATCAGCCAGATCACCATCGGCAGGAAGAAGTAGTCGAGCAGCACCGCCCAGCCGACGAGGAAGCCGAGCCGGGAGTCGATGGCCTTGCGCACGTACGTGTAGGCGGAGCCGGCGACGGGGTGCGTCGCGGCCATCTTGCCGTAGCTCGCGGCCGTGAACAGCATCGCCACCAGCGCCACGATGTATGCCGATGGCACCGTGCCCGCGGTCGTCGTCGCCACGACGCCGAACGTGCCCAGCACGATCAGCGGCGCCATGTACGCGAGTCCGAAAAGGACGACGCCGGGCAGCCCGAGCCGTCGTTCGAGCTTGGCTCCAGGGGTCACCTTCGTGGTGCTCATCGGGCTCCTTCTCCTCGCGGACGCCACCGGTCCGGCTCGATGCGGCCCCCGTACAGGGGGAGTTCCAGCGGTTTGTCACCCGGTGTGAACTGGTCCCACATCCGGTTGACGCCGGCGGTCCCTTCGCGACGGACGCGGGCGACCTCGTCCAGGTCGACCGTGCTCGCGAGCACGCCGGACGCGGCGCCCGGCAGCTCGCCGAGCACGGTGCCCTCGGGGTCGACCAGGATGCTGTCTCCTACCCCGACGGGTCCGGCCGTATTCACGCTCGCCACGAAAACCTGGTTGGTGATCGCGTTGGCGCGCGCGAGCACGAGTTCTTGCGCCCGGTCGGGAGTGGTGGTCTGCACCGGGTTGAGTACGAGCTCCGCGCCGAGCCACGCAAGGTGGCGCGTGACCTCGGGGAACCAGGCGTCGTAGCAGATCGAGAAGCCGATTCGCCCTTCATCGGCGAGATCGGCGACCACGAAACGGTCACCGGGGTCATAAGGCTCATACGGCCGCCACGGGAACACCTTGCGGTAGCTGCCGGCCAGCTCGCCTTCGGGCGAGAAGACGAGGGCGGTGTTGAACAGCTCGCCGTGCTCGCCGCGTTCGCAGACGCTGCCCGGCGAAAGCCACACGTCGAGGTCGCCGGCCAGCTGGGCCAGGTCGCGGGTTCGCGGACCGTCGAGGGGCTGCGCGGCGGCGTTGAGCTGCTCGGTGCGTTCGTCAGCGGTCCCTTCGACCCCGCAGAGGTGCAGCTCGGGAAAGGCGACGAGGCGGGTTCCGGAGTACTCGGCCAGCACGGTCCCGACCTGGTCCGCGAACGCCGCGACGGAGTCGGTGTACGGCCGCAGTGGCAGTTGCGCCAGCGCGATCGGCAGGGGGCGGGGCATGCGCCGAAAAATAGTCCATCTTGCTCACTTAAACAATAGTGTTCACTTTGAGATGTTTTGTTGGGTATGGTCTCCGCATGGCTGCCGACCTGGGTTCGCCGGCGCTGACGGGCATCCGGCGCCTGTCCGCGCTCGAGACCGTGCGGGCCCGCATCGCCCTCGCGATCGAGCTGGGCCTGCTGGGCCCGGGGGAGCGGTTGCCGCCCAACGGCGAAATCGCGCGTGCGCTGGGTGTCGGCGACATCACCGTGCGCCGGGCGCTGGTGTCATTGTGCGAAGACGGCGTGCTGGTGCGCCGCCGCGGCCGCAACGGCGGCACGAGCGTCGCCCCCGACGCGCCGGCTGGCCGGGTCGGGGCGGTGAACGCGTACCGCGAGTCGGCGGACGAGGTCCACGACCTGATCGACCACCGGCTGGTGATCGAGGCAGGGCTCGTCCAGCTCGTCGCCACGCGGCGAACCGAAGAGGACGTCGAGCGGCTGCGCGACCTCGTCCGCCGCATGGACGACGCCGCCGGGTGGGCCGAGTTCCACGAGCTCGACGCCGAGTTCCACCTCGCCGTGGCCGCCTCGGGCGCGCCGGCGGCGGCGGTGAGGCACTACGAACTAGTGCTGCGGGAGCTGTACCGCTTCTACCTGCCGTACCGGATGTCGGCGCTGCGCGCGTCCAACCGGGAGCACGAGGTGATCGTCCGCGCGATCGCCACGCGCAATCCCGACGAGGCGGCGATCATGACCCGCGCTCACGTCGGGGATCTGCACCGGACGATGTTCGTCGGCCTGCCGGACGTGTCAGGTTCCTGACGCGCGACAGTCCACTACGGACTGATCTCGACCCATCGGTGACGCACATCAGCCGATCGGCTGATCCGGGTCTTCGCGCACGAGCCCGATGATCATCAACATGCCGAAGTTCCGTTTACTCGTCCCGGTTGTCGCGGCCGTCGCGATGGTCCCCCTGGTGCCGGCGCTCGCGTCCGCGCAGGGGCTGGATTGGAAACCCTGCGTGTCCATCGCGAAGGGCTGGGATGCCGACGACCAGCGCACCGAGTGCGCGATGGTGACCGTGCCGCTCGACTACTCCGACCCCAGCGGCCGCACGATCGACATCGCCGTCAGCCGAATCCGCGCGACGGGCACGCGCACAGGCGCGATCGTGTTCAACCCCGGCGGCCCCGGCCAGTCCGGGATGAAGATGCCGCTCACCATGTCGGAGAGCAAAGCGTCCGGCCTGCTGGAGCACCACGACCTCATCGGCTTCGACCCGCGCGGCGTCGACTACAGCGCGAGCCTCCAGTGCGAGGAGGACGACGCCCAGCCCGACCCGTCGTTGTCCGAAAAGGACCAGGCGCGGTTCCTCGCCGAACACAAGGCCGCGGCCAACGCGGCGTGCTTCGCGAAGGACCCCGCCCTCGTGAAGTCGTTCACCACGCCCAACGTCGCCCGCGACGTCGACCGCATCCGCGAAGCGCTGGGCGAACAGAAGATCGGTTACTACGGCGTCTCCTGGGGCACGGCCCTCGGCGCCGAGTACCGGACGCTCTTCGACAACCACGTCGACAAGATGCTGCTCGACTCCGTCATGCCGCCCGAGCTGAGCGTCACGACGATGGACGACGACCAGGCCGCCGCGGGCGAGAACACGTTCCGCGAATTCTCCGCGTGGGTCGCGCGCTACGACTCCGTCTACCACTTCGGCGGCATCGAACCCCAGGTCGAGAAGGCCTTGCTCGACCTGCGCGCCGAGCTCGCCGCGCACCCGCGCACCGGCCCCGACGGTTCGCCACTCAACGGCGAAACCGTCAACCAGTTCTTCGCCTACCCGCGCCGCCAGTGGGTGGAGGCCGCCGGCCAGCTCGCCGCCATCCGCGACGGCGGTGCTTCGACGGCACAGCCTGATGCCACAGCCTCGCCGAAAACCGGCTTCGGCTGGGACACCGAACGGACCGGTGGCAACTTCTTCCAGCAGAACGCCCTGCTCTGCAACGAATCACCCAGCCCCCGCGACTTCGACACGGTCTGGCAGCACCGCACCGACCGGATCAAGGCCAACCCGGTCGCCGGCTCGTTCGGCGTCTACGAGCAGATGTGCGTCGGCTGGCCTGTGCCCGCGACGCAGTGGCAGTTCAGCGCCGGCAAGAGCCCGCTGCAGTTCGTCGGCCACGCCTTCGAACCGGTCACGCCCATCGGCTGGGCCCTCGCCATGCAACGGCAAATCGGCGGCTCCCTCATGACCGTCGAAGACGACGCCCACGGCTCGCTATCGAGCCTGCCCTGCGCCGCCGCGGCCGTGACGTTCTTCGACACCGGCCAGACGACCACCCAGTCCTGCCCCGGCGCGCCGATCCCGGCTCCGAAGGCGTAGCCGCTGACAGGCGAAACCCACGTGACGCCGCGGATAACCTCACCTCGTGAGCGAGATCCTGCGGCGTCACGTGGCCGCGTTCAACGACCGCGACCTCACCACTCTGCTCGGGGGTTTCACCGACGACGCCGTCTGTATCACGGGCACGACGGTTGCCCGTGGCCGCGCCGAGCTGGCCGGCCTTTTCGAGAGCGCCATCACCCAGCTCCTGCCGACCCTGACCATCGACGAGATCCTGATCGACGGCGATCGCATGGCCGCCCAGCTGACCGAGCGACTCACCCACGGCGGAGAGGAGCACAGGTTCTCGATCGCCGGCTTCTACCGCCTTCGCAACGGCCGCATCGCTTCCGCCAAGATCTATCGCGAGGGCAGCGCAGAACTCGACTGAACCCCGTTGCCGTTCAGCGGCGAATGCTTCTGACCAGCGGAAACGTCACAGCAAGAAGTGGAACAGCGGGCTCCCCGGCTCCACCTGCTCGACCTGCAGCGGGCTCGCCTCCAGCCGCTTGAGCAGGCCGGGCAGCTCGGCCGGCCGCGGGATTTCGATGCCGATCAGCGCCGGCCCGAGCTCGCGGTTGTTGCGCTTCACGTACTCGAAGCGCGCGACGTCGTCCTCCGGTCCGAGGATCTCGTCGAGGAAGCGCCGCAGCGCGCCCGGCTCCTGGGGGAAGCTGACGAGGAAGTAGTGCTTCAGTCCTTCGTGCATCAGTGAGCGCTCGAGGATTTCGCTGTAGCGGCTGACGTCGTTGTTGCCGCCCGAGACGATGCACACCACCGTTTGCTCGGGTTCGACCAGGACCGTGGTCCCGAGTGCGGCCGACGCCAGCGCGCCCGCGGGCTCGGCGATCACGCCGTCGGCCTGGTACATGGCCAGCATCTCCGTGCACACGGCGCCCTCGGGCACGGAGGTGAGCTCGGCGCCGCTGTCGCGCACGAGCGGGTACGTCACGCCGCCGGCCTCACGGACCGCGGCGCCGTCCACGAACGAGTCCACCGCGTCGATCCGCACCGGCTTGCCGGCCTCCAGTGCCGCGGCCATGCACATAGCCCCGGCCGGCTCGACGCCGACGACGCGGATCTCCGGGTGCCGCTCGCGCACCCAGGTCGCGATGCCGGCCAGCAGGCCACCGCCGCCGACGGGCACCACGAGCACGTCCGGCACGAAGCCGAGCTGCTCGACGACCTCCAGCGCCACCGTTCCCTGGCCGGCGACGGTGCGAGGGTCGTCGAACGCCGGCACGAGCGTCGCGCCCGTGCGTTGAGCGTCGTCGTTGGCGGCGGCGAACGCGTCTTCGTACGTCTCGCCGACGACGATCACCTCGATGTGCGCACCGCCCAGCGTCGCGATGCGCTCGCGCTTCTGCCGCGGCGTGGTGCCTGGCACGTAAACGCGGCCGTTCGCCCCCAAACGGCGACATGCGTACGCCACACCCTGCGCGTGGTTGCCGGCGCTCGCACACACGACGCCGCGCGAGCGCGTGGCCTCGTCGAGCTGGACGATGAAGTTGTAGGCGCCGCGGATCTTGTACGAGCGGACCGTCTGCTGGTCCTCCCGCTTGAGCCACACCCGCGCGTCGACGCGGGACGAGAGCCGGGCGTTCGGCTCGAGCGGCGTCCGGGTGACCACACCCGTGAGCCGCTCGGCGGCCTGTTCCACCATCTGGGCACTGACGGTATCGATCCGTTGCACGATCGTTGAATCTACTTCCCGCTCACCGCGACGTCCGAGGCGGTGCGGGCGGCAGCTTGCGGTCAGCCGTCACCGGGTGTCGTGGGAACGGCCTGATTTGCGCAGTCATGAACGTTTCGGAGGAGCCTGACCGGCCGGTCTCGGTCGTGCTCGCTGCCGCCTTCTTCATCGGCCAGACCGCGGTGTTGCTGGCCATGGGCGCACTTTCGCCGGCGTCCGGTGGCATCGGATTGCTCGCTGTCCCTTGGTGTCTGGTGCTGGTGTATTCGGTGGTGCGGCTCTGGCTGGGCGGGCGCTGGGGCCGGATCACGCTCACTGTGCTCACTGTTGTCACGCTGGTGCCCGGCTACGCGGCGGTGAGCGCCCTGGTGGACGGCCACGCCCTGCCGACCATCGGTGTCCTCGATCTGATGGTCAGCGTGTTGTCGCTAGTGGGTCTCGTGCTCGCCTACCTGCCGGCGTCCAACACCTACATCCACCTCCGCAGCTCATGAACTCTTCGGTACCGCCGGGTACGGGACGAACGTGCTGGTGTTCTCGTCGACCGTCAGCGGCTTGCCGATCGCCGGGAACGCGCGCTGCGAGCAAGCTGGGCGTTCACAGACTTTGCAGCCCATCCCGATCGGCGTCGCCGCGGCGGGCTCGTCCAGGTCGAGGCCGGTGGAGTAGACGAGCCGTCCCGCGTGACGGAGTTCGCAGCCGAGGCCGACGGTGAACGTCTTGCCCGGGCTGCCGAAGCCGCCGATGTTGCGCGAGACCGTGCGCGCGACCCAGAAGTAGCGTTTGCCGTCGGGCAGGGCCGCGATCTGTGTCAGGATCTTGCCAGGCGAAGCGAACGCCTCGTAGATGTTCCACAACGGACACGCGCCGCCCACACGCGAGAAGTGGAACCCCGCGGCCGACTGGCGTTTCGACATGTTGCCCGCCCGGTCCACGCGCACGAACGAGAACGGGATGCCCCGCTGCTTCGGCCGCTGAAGCGTCGACAGCCGGTGGCACACCGTCTCGAAGCCGACGCCGAAGTGGTCGCACAGCCGCTCGATGTCGTAGCGGAACTTCTCCGCCGTGGTCAGAAAAGGGCCATACGGCAGGATCAGCGCTCCGGCGAAGTAGTTCGCCAGGCCCACGCGCGCGAGCGTCCGCGCGGTCGGCCCCGAGAACGCCCACGAGTCGGCCAGCTCGGTGATCAGATCGTCGTACTCCAGCAACGCGATCTGCGAAGCCATCCGGAACGCCTGTTGCCCCACGCGCAAGCTCGGTGCGAGCCGCAGCACGCGCGTCGCCGGCTCGTAGCGGTGCTGCTGACCTGCGGCTTCGTTCAGCCCTTCGCTCGTCACCTCCACGCCGTAGCGCTGCCAGAGGCGATCCTTCAGCGACGTCAGCGCCGAGCCTCGGCGCAACGGGATCTCCGCGGCCATGCGTTCGGCGCGCTCGTCGAGCTCCGCGACGTAGTTCTCCCGCTCGTAGAAGAAGTCGCGCACCTCTTCGTGCGGCAACGGCGCCGCGGCGCTGCCGTGCAGGCCGAGGCCGTTTTCCGTGGTCAGCGCGACCGTGCTCTCCACGGCGTTGCGGTAGCTGCGGTGCAGCTTCACCAGTGCCTGGGCGATCGAGGGCAGGTTGGAGGCCAGCTCGTTGAGCTCGCTCGTGGTCACCTCGACGCCGACGACCTCGTCGAGCAGCGCCTCCTTCACGTCCGCGACCAGGCGAGACGTGTCGTTGTTGGCGAAGAACTCCGTGTCGACGCCGAACGCCTGCGTGATCCGCAGCAGCACGGGCACCGTCAACGGCCGTGAGTTGTGCTCGATCTGATTCAGGTAGCTGGGTGAGATCTCGAGCACACGAGCGAGGTCGGCCTGGCTCATCGAACGGCTCTCACGGAGATGCCGTAGCCGCGCCCCGGCGAAAGTTTTGTCCATCGCTCCTCCGATCGGCCGGAAGGTTTCCGGCCCTGAACGATTACGTGAACGATCAAGGCCGTGGATTTTCACCCGACTTGCCAACCAGCGATTCGCAAGCTTTGCAAGATGCTACGCATCCTTCACATAAATTGGCAAATTGGAGCTATGGACCGCCTTTTCGTGCTCGTGTCAGGGTCGTAACCAGGCAAGGCGAGCAATCGCAAACTTCGCAACACGGGAGAGTCCGATGACCGAGCAGGCCAAGCAGCTCGACCAGGCGGCGGCCGAGCTGGCCGAGCAGTGGAAGACCGACCCCCGCTGGGCGGGCGTCCAGCGGACCTACTCCGCCGCCGATGTGGTGAAGCTGCGTGGCTCCGTCGTCGAAGAGCACACGCTCGCCCGTCGCGGTGCGGAGCGGCTGTGGGAGCTCCTGCACACCGAGGACTACGTCCACTCGCTGGGCGCCCTCACCGGCAACCAGGCCGTCCAGCAGGTCCGCGCGGGCCTCAAGGCGATCTACCTGTCCGGCTGGCAGGTTGCCGCCGACGCCAACCTGGCCGGCCAGACCTACCCGGACCAGAGCCTCTACCCGGCCAACTCGGTCCCGGCCGTCGTCCGCCGCATCAACAACGCGCTGGGCCGCGCCGACCAGATCAACTGGGCCGAGGGCAACACCGACATCGACTGGTTCGCGCCGATCGTCGCCGACGCCGAGGCCGGCTTCGGTGGCCCGCTGAACGCGTTCGAGCTGATGAAGGGCATGATCGCCGCCGGCGCCGCGGGCGTGCACTGGGAGGACCAGCTCGCGTCCGAGAAGAAGTGCGGCCACCTCGGCGGCAAGGTACTGATCCCGACCAAGCAGCACGAGCGCACCCTCAACGCCGCCCGCCTCGCCGCGGACGTGCTGAACGTGCCGACCCTCGTCGTCGCCCGCACCGACGCGCAGGCCGCGACGCTGCTGACCAGCGACGTCGACGAGCGTGACCAGAAGTACCTGACCGGCGGTCGCACGGCCGAGGGCTTCTACGAGGTCAACAACGGCATCGAGCCCTGCATCGACCGCGGCCTGGCCTACTCGCAGTACGCCGACCTGCTGTGGATGGAGACGTCCACTCCGGATCTCGAGATCGCCCGCAAGTACGCCGAGGCGATCAAGGCCGAGTTCCCGGACCAGATGCTGGCCTACAACTGCTCGCCGTCGTTCAACTGGAAGAAGCACCTCGACGACGACACCATCGCGCGGTTCCAGCGCGAGCTCGGCGCCATGGGCTACAAGTTCCAGTTCATCACGCTCGCCGGCTTCCACGCGCTGAACTACTCGATGTTCGACCTGGCCCACGGCTACGCCCGTGAAGGCATGACCGCCTACGTCGGGCTGCAGGAGCGCGAGTTCGCCTCCGAGGAGCGCGGCTACACCGCGACCAAGCACCAGCGCGAGGTCGGCACCGGTTTCTTCGACCTGGTGTCCACGGCCCTGAACCCGGAGAGCTCGACCACCGCGCTCAAGGGCTCGACCGAAGAAGACCAGTTCCACTGACCTACCCCCGCGGGCCGGCGATTCCGGTCGCCGGCCCGCCCCCCTTCTTTCCCTCGCGGAGGTACGAGATGGCCGACAAGCTGAACTACCGCATCGAAATCACCGGTCCCGCCGGTGACCGGTTCGCCGAGATCCTCACCCCGGCCGCGCTGGAGTTCGTGGCCAAGCTCGACAACGCCTTCGCCGGACGCCGCCGCGAGCTGCTCGACGAGCGCCGCCGCCGTCGCGAGCGCGTGCAGGCAGGGGAGGAGCAGCTGGACTTCCTGCCCGAGACGCGCCGCATCCGCGCCGACGACAGCTGGCGCATCGCGCCGCCGGCGCCCGGTCTCGAGGACCGCCGCGTGGAGATCACCGGCCCGACGGACCGCAAGATGACCGTCAACGCCCTGAACTCCGGCGCGAAGGTCTGGCTCGCCGACTTCGAGGACGCGACTTCGCCGACGTGGCACAACATCGTCGACGGCCAGCTGAACCTGTTCGACGCCATCCGCCGCAACATCGACTTCACCACCGAGTCAGGCAAGCACTACACGATCGGCGACGACCCGGCGACGATCGTCGCCCGCCCGCGCGGCTGGCACCTGGTGGAGAAGCACATCCGCATCGACGGTCGCCCGCTGTCGGCGAGCCTGGTCGACTTCGGGCTGTACTTCTTCCACAACGTGCGCCAGCTGATCGCGCGCGGCAGCGGCCCGTACTTCTACCTGCCGAAGCTCGAGAACCACCTCGAGGCGCGCCTGTGGAACGACGTTTTCCTGTTCGCGCAGCAGGAGCTTGGTATCCCGCGGGGCACCGTCCGCGCGACCGTGCTGATCGAGACGATCACGGCTGCGTTCGAGATGGACGAGATCCTCTTCGAGCTGCGCGAGCACGCCGCCGGCCTGAACGCGGGGCGCTGGGACTACATCTTCAGTGTCATCAAGAACTTCTCCGAGCACGGCGCCGACTTCGTGCTGCCGGACCGCGCACAGGTCACGATGACGGTCCCCTTCATGCGTGCCTACACCGAACTGCTGGTCCGCACGTGCCACCGCCGTGGCGCGCACGCGATCGGCGGGATGGCGGCATTCATCCCGAGTAAGGATCCTGACGCCAACACGACCGCGTTCGCGAAGGTCCGCCAGGACAAGGAACGCGAGGCGGGCGACGGGTTCGACGGCTCGTGGGTCGCGCACCCCGGCCTGGTCCCGGTCTGTCGCGAGGTCTTCGACAGCGTGCTGGGCGGCTGGCCCAACCAGCTCGGCCGGCTGCGTGAGGACGTCGACGTCACCGCCGCCGACCTGCTCGACGTCGCCTCCGCCGGCGGCGAGGTGACCGAGGCCGGCGTTCGCGCCAATATCAACGTCGCCCTGCGCTACATCGACTCCTGGCTGCGCGGCACGGGAGCCGCGGCGATCCACAACCTCATGGAAGACGCCGCGACCGCCGAGATCGCGCGGTGCCAGGTCTGGCAGTGGATCCGCAACGGCACGAAGTTCGCGGACGGCACGGCGTTGACGCGCGGGCTCGCCGTGGAGTTCCTGGACGACGAGTTCGAGTCTGTCCGCGCCCGCCTGCCCGCCGGCCACCGCCTCGACGACGCCCGCGCCATCTTCACCGAGACCGCCTTGGGCGAGAAGCTCTCGGGCTTCCTCACGACGAGCGCCTACGCCCGCCACCTGTGCGACGCGCGGTGACCACGCTCCGGCCGCCCCTGACCTGACCGGGGACGGCCGGTTTCCCGCACCGCTTTGGGACGGTGCGGCGAGACGGGTCCGGTGGCGGAGGCTCCCCGCCACCGGACCCGGGTTTTCGTCTGTTGCCGTCCAGTGGCTAGGCGCTGGTGGGCGGCGCTTTTTGGTCTGTCGGCCGGCCATGGCTCTGTTGCCGCTGATCGGCGACAGGCTCCGGAGCTGCCCTTTTCGACGTGCCGGCGGCGATCGCCGGGGGTCATCCATCGGCCGTGCGGTACAGCTACGGCTCGCCGTTGACTGGCGATTTGTCGACGAACGCGTCGATCGCCGTTCAGCGGCGACGACCTGGCCGGCCGCTCATCGGCGACTCCAAGGCCGCGGGATCAGCGCCGCGCGGCCAACAGCGTCGCCGCGGCTGCGCGAGCCGTGCCGGCCTCGCCGGGGTCACCCTTGATCGCGGCGAGCACCGTGGCCCCCTCCATGAGGGAGAAAAGCTGGTCGGCGAGGTCGTCGTCGGCGACGAGCCGCCGCAGGTACGCGCGCACTTCGTCCTTGTGGTTGTGGATGGCCGTGGCCACGCCGGGCGCGAGCGTCCCGAACTCGCCGAACGAGTTCACGAACGCGCAGCCCCGGAAGTCGGGCTCGCTGAACCAGTTGTGCAGCCAGTCGAAGACGGCCAGCGGGTCGTCGCCCCGCGCGGCGACGAACTCGCGCAGCGACCGGCGCCAGCGTTCGTCGCGCGTGTTCAGGTAGGCGGCCACGAGGTCGTCCTTTGACGGGAACACCTGGTAGAGCCGCTTGAGCGAGACGCCGGAGCGGCTGCGCACGGCGTCCATGCCCACGGACTGCACGCCCTGGGCGTAGAACAGGTCTTCGGCTGCCTCGAGTAGCCGTTCGGTGGCTTCCGCGGTGTTCACGTCATGTCCCTCTGGTGTGGAGAATCAACGTTCTCTATGCTAGCCGAACCAGGGAGAACGCGCGTTCTCCCGCGATCCGCGCAGGAGCCCGCCATGACACCGCGCCCGCCGTTCCCGCCGTTCGACGAGAACACCGCCCGCCAGAAAGTCCAGGCCGCCGAGGACGCCTGGAACACGCGCGACCCCGAGAAGGTCTCCCTCGCCTATACCGAGGACTCCGTGTGGCGAAACCGCGACCAGTACGTCGTCGGCCGTGCGGAGATCGTCAAGTTCCTGACACAGAAGTGGGAGCGCGAGCTCGACTACGCGCTGCGCAAGGAACTGTGGGGCTTCCGCGGCAACCGCATCGGCGTGCGGTTCCAGTACGAGTCGCACAACGCCGAGGGCCAGTGGTTCCGCAGCTACGGCAACGAGCTCTGGGAGTTCAGCGACGAAGGCCTCATGCGTCGCCGCGAGGCGAGCATCAACGACCGCCCGATCGCGGAAAGCGAACGCTGGATTTTCGGCAAGCGCCCGGAAGCCGAGCACGGCAAGGAGTTCCCCATCTTCTGATCCTCGGCCGTGAGCGAACGCGCGTGATTTCGCGCTGAAGTGCAGCCAGGATCCAGTTATGAGCCTGGGATTCAGCGGAGAAGTCACGGAGTTCTACCACCGCTACCGCCGCGGTTACCCGACGGCGGTGTTCGATGCGATCGCCGCCGAGTTCGCCCTGGCCGGGGACGACGTGGTCCTCGACCTCGGGTGTGGCACGGGACAGCTCGCCGTGCCGATGGCCGCGCGGGTCCGCGCGGTCGCGGGCATGGACCCCTCGTCCGACATGCTTTCGCGCGCCCGCCGCGCCGCGGCCGACGCCGGCGTGACCAACGCGTCGTGGCTCCTGGGTGGCGACACCGACGTCACCGCGCTGAATTCCCTGCTCGACGGGCTCGGCGCCGTCACCATCGGGCAGGCGTTGCACTGGATGGACTACGCGACGCTGTTCGCCGCTGTGAAGCCGATGCTCCGGCCGGGCGGCGGCATCGCGGTGGTCACCAACGGTTCACCGCTGTGGCTCCAGGACAGCGACTGGTCGCGAGCACTGCTCGGCGTGCTGTCCGACTGGTTCGGCCGGCCCCTCACCGCGTCCTGCGGAACGGACGACGCCAGCCAGGACCGCTACCGCGCCGCGCTGGTCGGCGCCGGCTACGACGTCGGCCTCCGCACCATCGACTACACCGGCGACCTCACCGCGGACGAGATCATCGGCGGCGTCTACTCGGCCATGGGCGAGGACGAGTTGCCGCCCAGCGGCGAACGGCCGGCCTTCGAGAACCGCATCCGTTCGGCGATCGAGCCCCACGCGCCGTTCCGTGAACCGGTTCGCGTGACGATCCTGACCGGTCGCGTGGCCTGAGTTTCGTCGCCACTGAGTGGCAACAAGAGGTCGGCGGCAGGGTTTGGCTGTTCAGGCGCTGGTTTCGGCCGGACTTCCGAGCTCGGTCAACTCGGTGGTGACGGCGTCGAGGTGGAGAGGGCGAAGGTCGTTGACGTCCATCCCGACGTTCAACTGCCGGCCCCGCTTGCGCCACGCGCTGTGGACGTGACCGTGCAGCAGCCACAGTCCCTCGTCGGGCAGGCGGTACTGCGACCCGCGGTCCTCGCCGATGTGGTCACCTTCGTACGGGAAATGGCTGAGCAACACGTTTGTCCCGGCGATCCGGCGCCGGGCAAACGCTTGCACCGTGGCGAAGTGCTCCAGCCATGCGCGTTGGTGCCGATACGCCTGGCGCAGCCCGGGCCACGGCTCGTCGTGGTTGCCGGTGATGAGGTGGATCTCGCCGTTCAGCTGCCGGAGCGTGTCGGCGAACCGTGCCAGCCGGCCCATGCCGACGTCACCCAGGTGCCACACCTGGTCGCCCGGCCGGACGGCGGCGTTCCACCGCTCGACCACGAACGCGTCGTGCTCGGGCGGCGTCTCGAAGCCGCGCAGGCCGGCCACGAGCTGGTGGTCGAAGTGGGTGTCGGCGGTGAACCAGACGTCCATGATCGGGCTTCTCCTCGTTGTCGACGTCGGCCCATCGCCGGGGAGGCGACGCAGGCATACCTTGCGCCCTGAACCTCCCCTTGCGCCAGGGATTTTCGCCATTCGGCGGCGCTCGTCACTGTCCGTTGTGGATAATGGGATGAAGGTCCCCTTCACCCCTTCCCCAGGAGCCGCATCACGGTCGCGTCCGACACCTGGGTGAAGTCGGCGTACCAGCGGCCCACGGCGCTGAATCGCCTCGGCGCGGCGACGGCGATGAACTGGTCCACCTCGCCCTCGAACTCGGCGATGGCGTCCGGCGCGCACACCGGCACGGCCAGCACCACGCGCCGCGCGTCGCGGAGGTCGCGGACGGCGGCCATCGCGGTCACTCCGGTTGCCAGTCCGTCGTCGATCACGAGCACGTCGTGGCCGGCCACCGCGACTTCCGGGCGCCCGTCGCGATAGGCCGCCAAACGGCGACGCGCCTCGGCCCGCTCGCGCGCACACGCCGGCTCCATCGCTTTCGGCGTGAGCCCGAACGCGCGCAACGCCGGCATCGAGTAGTAAGGCGGCCCCTCCGCAGTCACCGCGCCGACGCCGAACTCTCGCCGCCCAGGCGCCCCGATCTTCCGAGCGACCACGACGTCCAGCGGAGCCCCGAGTGCCTGGGCGACCTCGGCCGCCACCGGCACGCCCCCGCGCGGCAACCCGAGCACGACGGGCTCGACCCACGGCTGCCTGGCCAGGATCCGCCCGAGTTGCCGCCCGGCGTCGATTCGATCGAAGAACAACGTCCTCACCACCGTCGCGCCACCAGCCACGACACGATGCTCGCGGCACGCGGATTGTTGAACAACCCATTGGCCGAAAAACGGCAAAAGCCTGCCGCCCAGCGCATCCCGACGACAGCCGGCACGAGCCCGGCCGCGTGGTCGACGAACGGCAACATCATGCGTTCCAGATTCCCGCGACGAAGCCGGACGAACCGGTCACTCGCCGCGTTCAGGCCGGCCTACCTACTGCTTCCCCTATTGTTTCGCGCGCGGCGCCGGACGGATGCTTCGAACACCCCACCGAAATATCCAGGGAGCCGTCATGACCAGCAGATCCAGAGCCGTCGTCGCTGCCTTGCTCGCCGTTTTCGCCCTTGCTCTCACCGCAGCGCCGGCGGTTTCGGCGCCCGCTCAGGCGCACGCCGCCTGTGTCCGGCCCTGCCACTTCTGACGGCGGGCCCGTTCAGAGTTCGAACGCGTTGCCCGTCGCGATCTTCGGGCGTCCCAGCTCGATCGGCTCTCCCATGCGTGCGCGCCGGTAGACCTCCGCCGTCGCCTCGGCGATGCGTCCCCAGTCGAAGTCCGCCGCGAGGCGTGACTGGGCCGTTCGTGCGCGCCGGGTCGCGGCGGCGGCGTCGCTCAGGACAGTCGTGACCGCCGTGGCCAGACCCGCGACGTCGCCCGGTTCGAACGCCAGGCCCGTTTCCCCGTCGACGACCACCTCGCCGAGGCCGCCCGCCGTCGACGCGACGAGCGGTGCCTTCGCGGCCGCGGCCTCCAGGGCGACGATCCCGAACGGTTCGTACCGGCTCGGCAGCACCACGGCGTCGGCCGCGGCCAGCAGCGCGCGCAGGTCACGGTCGGGCAGGTGGCCGACGAAGTCCACCGCGCGGCGAATCCGCAGCTTGCGCGCCTGGGAGACCAGCTCGTCGTGGTGTCGCCCCTTACCGGCGACGACCACCCGCGTGCCCGGGAACTGGCGACGGATGCGAGGGAGCGCGGCCAGCAGGTCCTGCACGCCCTTTTCCCACTCCAGCCGGCCGAAGAACAGCAGGAACGGTGCGCCGTCGGGGCTGTGCCGTTCGCGCATCTTCGCCACCTCGGCGGCCGAGACGCGCCAGCTGCGTTCTTCGATGCCGTTGTGGATCACGGTGACGTCGGCGGCCTCGATCTCGAACAGGTGCGCCACTTCCTTGCGCATTGCCTGCGAGCAGGTGATCACGGCGTCGGCTCGGTTGGCCAGCCACCACTCGACGGAATGCACCTGCTGGTTGAGCGGGTGCGAAAGCCAGCCCGAGTGCCGGCCCGCTTCGGTCGCGTGGACGGTGCCGACGAGCGGTACGCGCGCGGCCTCGGCGATGGCGATCGCCGGGTGCGTCACGAGCCAGTCGTGCGCGTGGACGACGTTGGGCTGCCACGTGCGCAGCAGGTCCTGCGCGGCGCGGATCATGGCGTGGCCCATGGCGAGCGTCCAGGCGACGAGGTCGCGTTCGAACGTCAAGTGCATCGGGTCCTCGGCCACGCGGATCAGGCGCACGCCCTCGACGTCGCGGTCGCTGCGCGGGTGCGTGGAGGCGTCGGTGCCGGCCTGGTGGCGGCAGAGAACCACCACGTCGTGGCCCTGCTGGGCGAGGTGCCGGGCCAGCGCGTGCACGTGCCGGGCGAGCCCGCCGATGACCACGGGCGGGTACTCCCACGACAGCATCAGCACGCGCATGGGCAGAGGTTACTCGCCAGTCGCTTCCGCCGGGCGGCCCGGCTGTCGCCGCCTTCGATCTCTGTCACCATCGAAGGTGATGACTTCCAGCCAGCCCGAGTGGCAGCGCGCGGACCCGCCCCTGACGACGCCGTGGACCGACCTCGTCAGCCCCTCCGACGTGCTCCCCGAGTACCCCAGACCGCAGCTGAAGCGGCCGCGGTGGCTGAACCTCAACGGCGTCTGGGACTACGCGGGGTGGCCGTCGTCGCCCGGGGAACCGCGGCCTGTCGGCTACGGCGAGCGCATCTTGGTCCCCTTCGCACCGGAATCGGCACTCTCCGGAATCAACCGGCGCGACGAGGTCCTGTGGTATCGGCGGCTGTTCGAGGTCCCGGAGGACTGGCGCGGCGATCGCGTGCTGCTGCACTTCGGCGCGGTCGACCAGACGGCGAAGGTCTGGGTGAACAACCAGCTCGTGGTCACCCACGAGGGTGGCTACGCCGCGTTCAAGGCGGACGTCACCGATGCGTTGCGTGCGTCCGGGCCGCAGGAGCTGACCGTTCGCGCCGAGGATCGCACCGACATCTCGCCGTTCCCGCTCGGCAAGCAGCGCAACGCACTGGGCGGCATCTGCTACACGTCGACGTCCGGGATCTGGCAGACGGTGTGGCTCGAGCCGGTGCCCGTTGAGCGCGTTGAGAACCTGGAGATCACTCCGGACCTGGCGGGCTTCGCGGTATTTCCCCAGGTCAATGGTGGTATTCAAGTCGAGCTGAGCGTTTCGCCACCCAGCGGCGACGAGATCGTCAGCGTTCGTGGGGCCGCCGGCACGAGGTTGCGGGCGGACGTCCCGGAGCCCCACTGGTGGACTCCCGATGATCCGTATCTCTACGACCTCACCGTGCGGCTGCTCGACCACCACGGCGACGTGCTCGACGAGGTCACCAGCTACGGCGGACTGCGCACCGTTGAGCTCGTCCCCGACTCCGCCGGACGCCCTCACGTCGCCCTCAACGGCCGGATCACCTTCCTCCACGGCCCGCTCGACCAGGGCTATTGGCCCGACGGCGGCTACACCGCGCCCACCGACGACGCCCTGCGTTTCGACCTCGAGAAGACGAAAGAGCTCGGCTTCAACTTCGTCCGCAAGCACGTGAAGATCGAGCCCGCGCGCTGGTATCACTGGACCGACCGGCTGGGGCTGCTCGTCTGGCAGGACATGCCGTCGCTGGTGGTGTCGTTCGACGGGCCGCCCGGGCCGGCGCCGGACCCGGTGCCCGAGGGCAAGGACCGCTTCGAGGCCGAGCTGCGGGAAATGGTGCGGCAGCTGCGGAACGTGCCGTCGATCGTCGCGTGGGTGCCGTTCAACGAGGGCTGGGGCGAGTTCGACACGGCGCGGATCGCCGAGCTCGTGAAGGAGCTCGACCCGACTCGCCTCGTCGTGGCCAACAGCGGCGTCAACTGCTGCTTCTCCCGCACAGACACCGGCGCCGGCCACGTCTACGACGACCACACGTACGTCGGGCCCGGCGAGCCGCGCGTGCAGGACCACCGCGCGCTCGTTGACGGCGAGTACGGCGGCCTCGGGCTCGTCCTCGACGACCACCGCTGGCCCGGCCCGCCCAACGCGTACGAGATGACCGCTGACGCCGATCACCTCACCCGCCGTTATACGGAGCTCAGCACCCGGCTGGAGTCCCTGGTCGGCGAACTGGGCCTCTCAGGGGCGATCTACACCCAGACCACGGACGTCGAAAACGAGGTCAACGGCCTCCTCACCTACGACCGCCGCGTGACCAAACTGGACGCGGACGTCGCGGCGGCCCGCAACCGCGCGGTCATCGCCCGCGGCTCGTCCCCGGCCGTCGAAGCCGTCCAGGAGCCACAAAACCCCAGTTAGAGACGTTTCGCCACTGAACGGCGACAAGAAAAGGGCGGGAGCTCCAAGGAGTCCCCGCCCTTCGCCGGCCGTGAAAATCAGGCAGGCAGCACTGCCTCGATCGCCTTCACCACGGTCTCGTCCTCGGGCTCGGTCCGCGGACGGAACCGGCCCACGACCTCACCGTCGGAGTTGATCAGGAACTTCTCGAAGTTCCACTGCACGTCGCCGGCGTCACCCTCGGCGTCGGCGGTCTGGGTGAGCGTGGAGTACAGCGGGTGACGGTCGTCGCCGTTCACCTCGAGCTTCTCGAACAGCGGGAAGGTGACGCCGTAGGTGGTGGAGCAGAACGTCTGGATCTCGTCGGCCGTCCCGGGCTCCTGGCCGGCGAACTGGTTGCACGGGAACCCGACGACGGAGAAACCCTTGTCGCCGTAGCGTTCCTGCAGCTTCTCCAGGCCGGTGTACTGCGGGGTCAGGCCGCACTTCGAGGCGACGTTGACCACCAGCAGCGCCTTGCCGCCGAGCGCGCCCAGGGTGGTGTCCTCACCCGAGAGCGTCTTCAGCGGGATGTCGCGAATGCTCATTCCTCGGTGTCCCTTTCACTTGTGTGGCAGCAGCTGTCGTGCGTCCAGCTGTCCGAACGGTCCATCGGCGCGGCGGTACTCCGCCGCGAGCTCCTGCGCGCGAGCGCGGTCGCCGGTGCGCAGCAGCCCGGCGAGCTCGTCGAAACGCGAGGTGTGCACATGGGCGCGCCGGCGCGCGTAGTCCGCGGCGGAGTCCTTGGTGACCATGAACGCCCAGTCGCTCGACAACGCCAGCATCGCCTCCGCGACGGCCTGGTCGGCCACGGTGTCGTGAGCGGTTCCCCCGTGCTCCCCGAAATGCCCGGAAACGAGGTCCAGCAAGCGTTTCTGCAACGCTGTGTTGTCCTGCACCATGTCGGCCACCTGCTCGCCGTCCCACACGCGCCAGTCCTTGCCCGAACCCCACGACGACGCGGGCAGGTCGATCGGCGCCCCCACGTGGCCGGCCTCCAGCGCGCCCTTCAGTGTCGTCACGCGAACGCCCGCCTCCGGCAGCGCGCGCAGAACCCCCTCGAGCCACGCGGGACCCTCGTGCCACCAGTGCCCGAACAGTTCCGTGTCATACGCCGCCACCACGAGAGACTCACGCCCGTGCTGCGCCCGCAGCGAACGCAGCCGCGCGACGACCGTGTCGACGAAGTCCTTCACGTGCGTACCGAGTACGTCTGCGGCGAGCGCGGGGTCGTACGGCGCCTTCTCGTGCGGCGGCACCTGCTTCCCGGTGACGCGCGACGCCTTCAACCCCACTTCATGCGCCCACGTGTGGAAGTCGCGGTACGCCGCGTGCCCGGGGTAGCCGGCTTTCGGCGACCAGACGCGGTAGGTCACCTCGAGGTCACGCCCGAAACACACCACGTCCGAGGAGCCGACCGTCCGCGCCGCCGACGTGTCGCCGTGCAGCGACGGTCCGTCGACCAGGAACCGCTGCACGCCCGCGGCCGCGTAACCACGCTCCATCCCGGGCTCGTAGCCGCATTCCGGCGCCCAGATGCCCTCCGGCCGCCGCCCGACGCGCAGCTGCGTGTCGGCCAGGCCTTCGCGCAGGGCGAACGCGCGAACGTCCTCGTCCAGCAACGGCTGGAACGGGTGCGCGAGCGGTCCCCCCAGCAGTTCGATCGTGTCACTGTCCACAAGTGACCGCAGGATCGGCGAGAACCCGTGGCGCCAGCGCGTCTCCAGCTCCTCTGTCGCGCGCACGGCCGTCTTGTGCTCCGCCGCGGCCAGGTCGCGCAGCAGCGGGTCGCCGCCCCACAGCGTCGACGCGTGCTGCGCGCGCAGCTGCCAGTGGCCGAGCCAGTCGTGGCACGCTCGGATCGCGTACGGGTCGTCGAGCTGCGCCGCGAGCACGGGTGTCATGCCGAGCGTCAGGACGTCGCGTCGCCCCTCAGCGGCGAAACGCTGCAGAAGGTCGACGACCGGCAGGTACGAATGTGCCCACGCCTGGTAGAGCCACTCCTCGCCGACGGGCCAGCTGCCGTGGTGCGGCAACCAGGGGAGATGGCTGTGCAGGACGAGGCAAAAAGTGCCTTCCGAGGCGGGCGGAGTCACGGGCGCACCGCCACCGCGACCAGATCGAGGCTCGCGTCCAGGTCGTCACCGCGGACGGAGAAGTCCTCCGCCCCGACCGCCGCGACGTCGGCGAGCAACCCCGCCGGCCACACGGCCTGCCCGGGCAACGAGCCCATCACCACCTCGAGCTGCGCGTCGATGATCGAGCCGCCGTACGCGCGTTCGAGCTCCCGCAGGCGTGCCCCGTGATGCAACCCGTGTAGCGATTGGACGACGAACCCGGCCGCACGCAGCAGACCGTCCAATTCGGACGGTGCGAGCTCCCGTGTGTGGTACGGGTTCAGCGGTGTGTCGGAACCCGGCGTGAACGTGAGCCGGTTCGGGGTCGTGACCAGCAGTTTCCCGCCCGGCCGCAGCACGCGGAAACACTCGGCGAGGAACCCGTCCTGGTCCCACAGGTGCTCGATCACCTGGAAGTTCGCGACTACCTCCACGGATTCGCCACTCAACGGCAAAAACGCGAGGTTCGCCCGCGCCACCGCAACATCCGGGTAGCGACGGGCGACGTGCTCCGTGGTGGGCACGTCATAGTCCAGCGCCAGCACGCGCCGCGCCGTTTTCGCGATCAGCCCCGCGCCGTAACCCTCGCCGCAGCCCGCCTCCAGCACCGTCGCGCCGGCGCAGTGGGGGAGCAGGGCGACGTAGGCGGCTTCGTGGCGACGGAACCAGTAATTCTCCTCGGGGATGCCGGGGACGGTCCGTTCGCCGGTGAGGTGCAGTGCCTCGGCCCGGGTGGCTGCGTTGGTCACCTGCGCGACCCTAGCGCGTGTCACGTTCCCGACCGCCGTCTCGTTCCAGCCCCATGCAACGGACCCTCACGCGTGTACTGCTGGTGCTGCTCGGCGTCGTCACGGCGGCGACGGGAGTGTGGCCACTCCTGTCGCCCCTGGGCTTCTACCAGGACTTTCCCGGCTTCCGCCACGGCTGGGTCAGCATGGACGGAGCGTTCGACGAACACCTCATCCGCGACTTCGGCGCCCTCAACCTCGCGCTGGCGGCGACGCTGATCGGCGCTGCCGTGATCGGCACCACAGCCGTCGCGCGGCTGGCGGCCGTGGCGGCGCTGCTGTTCGCCGTGCCGCACTTCGTCTATCACCTCGGGCACGTCGGCCACTTCGCGACCGTCGACCAAGTAATGATCCTGTCAACGCTCGCGCTGGGCGTGCTGGTGCCGCTTGTCGTGCTGTTCGTGCCGGGACGAAAGCCGGTCAGGTCGGCGACACCGTGATGCTCAGCGCGCCCGGGCCGACGTGCGCGCCGATCACCGTGCTCGCGTCGCCGACCACGACGTCCGTGATCCCGGGAATCCGGTCCCTCAGGCGCCGCACGACCTCGGTCTCGTCCGAGCCGAAGCGAGTCACGGCGACGTCCACGCGCTGGTCGCCCGCGGCCTTCACCGCGAGGTCGACGAGCCGGTTCATCGCGCGCTTCGTGCCGGGAACGCGGGCCAGCGGCGAGACCTCACCGTTACGCACGGTGAGCAACGGCTTGATCGAGAACGCCGTACCCACCAGCGACTGGGCGGCTCCGACGCGTCCGGTGCGCCGGAGGTACTCGAGCGTGTCCACGTAGATCAGCTCGGTCGCGGCGCGCACGCGGCGCTCGGCGGCTTCGAGCACGCGCGCGAGCTGACCCCCGGCGCCGGCGACGCGCGCGGCCGACACCGCTGCGTAACCGAGGCTCATGCTGGCCGTTCCACTGTCGATGATGTGCACGGGGATCCGGACCTGTTGCGCCGCCTCGCGGGCCGCCTGAACGGTCTCCGAAAGGCGACCGGAGATGTGCAGGCTGACGATGGCGGACGCGCCGCGGGCGGCGGCGTCCTGGTACGTCCAGAAGAACGCACCCGGGTCGGGCGGCGAAGTGGTGACGCTGTGGCCGGACTTCATGGCGGAGATGAGCTCGTTGCGGTCGAACCGGTGTTCGTCGTCCGTCTGATCCCCGACGTGCAGCTGGACCTGCACCACGCCGATGCCCCAACGGGCGGCGAGTTTGTCGGGCAGGCACGAGGTCGAGTCCGTGACTACGGCGATGTGCGCGGGCATGGTGCGGGAGGTTAACCCCTGTCGGCCTACTGCCAGTAGCCCACCGTTGGTCCGATCGGGCGAGCGGTGTGCTGGACGGGTTAACCGGCGGACTACCGGGACGATGGTCTCAAAAGATTGCTCATCCAGGTGAATGCCGTCACCTCGGCGGGTCTCCCCGCCTGAATGGCCCTAATCTACCGGCCAGTAGAGCACTGTCCCGCGGCCGAGAGCCGGCCCCAACCGGGAGGTCGAAGAAGACCCATGACGAATATCGTTGTCCTGGTCAAGCAGGTACCGGACACCTACTCGGAGCGGAAGCTCTCCGGTGCCGACAACACGCTTGACCGCGAATCCGCAGACGCCGTGCTCGACGAGATCAACGAGAAGGCCGTCGAAGAGGCGCTGAAGATCAAGGAGGCGGGCGAGGGCGAGGTCACCGTGATCTCCGTCGGCCCCGACCGCGCCACCGACGCCATCCGCAAGGCGCTGTCCATGGGCGCCGACAAGGCCATCCACGTCTCCGACGAGGCGCTGCACGGCTCCGACGCCATCGCCACCGCCAAGGTGCTGGCCGCCGCGATCGGCAAGGTCGAGGGCTACGACCTGGTCATCGCCGGCAACGAGGCGTCCGACGGCCGCGGCGCCGCCGTGCCGGCGATCGTCGCCGAGCTGCTCGGCCTGCCGCAGCTGACCTACGTGCGCCAGCTGACCGTCGAGGGCTCCAGCGTGAAGGCCGACCGCGAGACCGAGGACGGCATCACCCACCTCGAGGCGAACCTGCCCGCGCTCGTGAGCGTCGGCGAGAAGATCAACGAGCCGCGCTACCCGTCGTTCAAGGGCATCATGGCCGCGAAGAAGAAGCCGGTCGAGACGTTCACCGTCGCCGACCTCGGCATCGACGCGGGCGAGGTCGGTCTCGCCAACGCGTGGTCCACCGTGCTCGAGTCGTCCCCGAAGCCGCCGCGCACCGCGGGCGAGAAGGTGGAGGACGAGGGCGACGGCGGCACCAAGGTCGCCGAGTACCTGGTCGCGCAGAAGCTCATCTGAGACACGGTTTCGAGGAGGATCACGAAAAATGGCTGAAGTACTCGTCCTCGTCGACCACGTCGACGGTGATGTCAAGAAGGTCACGCTCGAGCTGCTGACCGCCGCCCGCGCGCTGGGTGAGCCCTCGGCCGTCGTCGTGGGCCCCACGGGCACCGCGGCCAAGGCCAAGGAAGCGCTCGCCGGCCACGGTGCCGCGAAGGTCTACGTCGCCGAGGGCGACGACGCCACGAGCTACCTGGTGACCCCGAAGGTCGACGTGCTGACGAAGCTCGCGGAGCAGGCTTCGCCGGCCGCCGTGCTCGTCGCCGCCAGCGCCGAGGGCAAGGAGGTGGCCGCGCGCGTCGCAGTGCGGCTGGGCTCCGGTCTGCTCTACGACGCGGTGGGCGTGAACGCCGACGGTTCGGTGGACCAGTCCATCTTCGGTGGCGCGTTCTCCGTGAAGTCCAAGGCTGCCAAGGGCGCGCCGGTGATCTCGGTGCGTCCGGGTGCCGTCGAGGCCGAGGCCGCCGACGGTGCTGCCGCCGAGGAGATCGTCGAGATCCCGGCGCAGGACGCGGCGAAGTCCGCGAAGATCACCGGCATCGAGCCGATCGTCGGTGGCGACCGTCCGGAGCTCACCGAGGCGTCGATCGTCGTCTCGGGTGGCCGTGGTGTCGGTTCGGCGGAGAAGTTCGACGTCGTCGAGAAGCTGGCCGACTCGCTCGGCGCGGCCGTCGGCGCGTCGCGTGCGGCCGTCGACTCCGGCTATTACCCGGCGCAGTTCCAGGTGGGTCAGACCGGCAAGACGGTGTCGTCGCAGCTGTACATCGCGCTCGGCATCTCCGGCGCGATCCAGCACCGCGCCGGCATGCAGACGTCGAAGACGATCATCGCCGTCAACAAGGACGCCGAGGCTCCCATCTTCGAGATCGCCGACTTCGGCATCGTGGGCGACCTGTTCAATGTCGCGCCGCAGCTGACGGAGGCCGTCGACAAGCGCAAGGGCTGATGTTTCCCGCTCCGAAGGCCGCTGGGCGATGTACCGCTCAGCGGCCTTCGGCGTTTGTCGGACCCTGAGAAAAGCCTGAGAACCTGCAATTAACTCAACGTGCACTAATCGGTCATCGATTGGCACTCTCCGCGGTTTCCAGGTCGCAGGTACACAGTGTTCATGACGTCGTCTCAGCTCCTCGTCAGCACTGATCAGGCGGGTGTCGAGCTCCCGGCCGATGCGCCGAGGTACTCCCTGCTCGTGGCCCACGCGAACGAAGAAGTGCTCGCCGCGCAGAAGCTGCGGCACCAGGTTTTCGCCGAGGAGATGGGGGCCCACCTCAATTCCCTGAAGCCCGGTCTCGACGTCGACTACTTCGACGAGTTCTGCGACCACCTCGTGGTGCGCGACGACAAGACCGGCGACATCGTCGGCTGCTACCGCATGCTTCCGCCAGAGCGCGCCTCCCAGGCCGGCAGCCTGTACTCTGACAGTGAATTCGACCTGACGGCCCTCTCCGGCCTGCGCTCGACGCTCGTGGAGACCGGCCGCTCCTGCGTGCACCCGGACCACCGCAGCGGCGCCGTCGTGAGCCTGGTGTGGGCGGGGATCGCGCGGTACATGCTGCTTTCCGGCCACCGCTACCTCGCCGGCTGCGCGTCCGTGCCGCTGAGCGACGGCGGCAGCTACGCCGCGGGCGTCTGGGATGTGTTGCGCGCCAAGCACTACGCCGAGGAGTCGCGCCGCGTTTCGCCGCTGCACCCGTGGGATTCCGACTCCGTCGCCCGTCCCGACCGCGCCGTGCTGCCGCCGCTGATCAAGGGCTACGTGCGGCTCGGCGCCGAGGTCTGCGGCCCGCCGGCGCTCGACGAGGACTTCGGCGTCGCCGACTTCTTCGTCCTGCTCGACTTGCACAAGATCGACGAGCGCTACCTCAAGTTCTTCCTCGGAGTGCAGGTATGAGCCACGCCTGGATGCCGACGTCCCCCTGCGGCGACGGCTGCCTCACCGAAGGTGCCGCCACGGTCTCGTTCCCGCGTCGCGTGCTGCGCTTCGCGTCGGCCATCGGGGTGGTCCTGGCGGCCCTGCTGACGGCGCCGCTGCTGCTCGTGCTGCGCGGCCGGGGCCGGGAACGCCTGGTCCGGACCATTTTCCGCTCGGTGCTGCGCGCGTTCGGCGTGAAGCTGGTCGTCCGGGGCGGCGCCGACTTCCTCGCCGCCCCCGCCGGCCGTGGCGCGCTGGTGGTGAACAACCACATCTCGTGGCTGGACATCGTCGCCATCAACGCCCTGCGCCCCATGCGCGCCCTCGCGAAGGTCGAGATCGGCTCTTGGCCCGTCCTCGGCACCCTCGTCCGCCGCGGCGGCAGCATCTTCCTGGACCGCGAACGACTCCGCACGCTGCCCCACACCATGACCGAGCTCGCCGACGCTCTGCGCTCCGGCTCGCTCGTCAACGTCACCCCTGAAGGCACCACGTGGTGCGGCCTCGCCTCCGGCCGCTTCACCACGGCCACCTTCCAGGCCGCCATCGACGGTGGCGTGCCCGTCCGCCCCATCGCCCTGCGCTACCGCCTCGCCGACGGCCGCGAGACCAGCATGCCCGCGTTCATCGGACCGGAGTCCCTCATCGCCTCCCTGCGGCGAGTGGCCTCCCTGCGCGGCCTGGTCCTCGAAGCGCACGTCTGCCCGGAGATCGCCCCCGGTCGTGCGGAGGACCGTCGCTCGCTGGCCGCCCTCGCGGAGGCCTCGGTGCACTCGGCGCTGGGGACGGTCCGGATCCCGGCCCAGGGTCGCCGGCGGGTTTCCTCGGCTCCCGCCGCTGTCTTCGCTGGCAAGCCTTCGGCCCAGCCCGCGAAGGCGCACCCAGTTCACTGATTTCCTAGCTTGAACTGCAGGACGCGGGTGTCGCCGCTGAACGGCGACGCCCGCGAACCTGTTGTTGCCCTGAACGGCGACACCCGCGAACGTGTCGTTGCCACTGAACGGCGACGCCCGCGAACTGCCGTCGCCACCGAATGGCAACGACTGCGAACTGCTGTCGCCACTCAGCGGCGACGTTCGCCAACAGCTGTCACCAGTCGACGGCGATGTCCGCGAATCGGTTGTCGCCGCTGACCGGCGATATCCGTGAACCGCCGTGGCCACTCATCGGCAATGCCACAAACTGCTCTGGGCCCGACGCCCCCGGGCGCAGCGCTTCGCCCTCGACAGACAAGACTCGGCACGACATTGCAAGTCGGCGTCCACACCCGTTGCCACTCAGAGGCAAAACTCTCTGACCAGCCAATCTTCCCACGGCCACGGCCCGACGATCGACAGCACCACACGATCGGGCCGACCTTGTCCCGCCCAAAATTCGACGGGGCCGGCCGAGAAAGGCCGAACCCGTCGAACCGTCACGACACGACGATCGTGATCTTCCCTCCCGGATGCCCCTTCTGGCTCTCCTGCTGCGCAGCCGCGGCCTCCTCCAACGGGTAGCTCCTCCCCTGCGCGATCTGCAGCCCGCGTTCCACGAACTCGAGGATCTCCGCCAGCACCTCGGGAGTCGCGTCGTCCGCGGTGCCAGCCGAGAACGGCAGCCCCAGCTCGAACGCCGCCCCGTCCGCGATGGTCACCACCCGCTCCTTCGACCCGAGCAACTCGACGGAATCCGGCAGCACGCCATGACCCGACGCGTCGAGCACCGCGTCCACCGGCCGGTCCGCCGCCGCGCGGACGCGCTCGGGCCAGCCGTCGCCGTAGAGGACGGGGATGGCGCCCAGTGACTTCACGTCGTCGAAGCTGCGTTGCCCCGCCGTGCCGATCACGGTGGCACCGAGCGCGACGGCCGCCTGCGTCGCGAAGCGCCCGACGGTGCCACTCGCACCGTGGATCAGCAGCAGGTCACCGGCCTTCACGGCCAGCAAACGCAACACCCGTAGCGCCGTTTCGCCGGCCACGGGCAACGCCACGGCGTCGTCCCACGACAGGCTCGCCGGCTTGTGCGCAACCGTCGTCGCCAGCGCGTACTCGGCGTATGAGCCGGTCACGGCCCAGCCGAAGATCTCGTCGCCGACAGCGAAGGCCGCGCCGTCGCCCACCGCGTCCACGACGCCGGCCAGCTCGGCGCCCGGGATCTGCGGGCCCTTCGGTGCCGCGGCCTCGGACATGGCGCCGCTGCGAATCTTCCAGTCGATGGGGTTCACACCCGCGCGCCGCACGGCGACACGGACCTGTCCGGGGCCGGGTTCGGGCAGCGGGACGTCGCTGAGCTGCAGTACGTCCGGGCCGCCGTACGCGGCGAAGGTGATGGCTCGCATGGTTCCTCGTACTCTCCTTCGATTCAGGACGGTCGTTCGTCCTGCTTCGAGTCAACTGTCCCGCGTCGCGATCCGAACCGCTCGGACGAGCAGCGTTCACTATCCGGAAGAGCAGGACCGGTCCCTTCGTATACGCCTACCGTGGACACATGGACGCCTCCTGGACGAACCCGGCCCACGTGCTCGACGTCGCCGTGCGCGGCATCTCCGCGCCGCGGCCCGAGATGCTGCCGCGCTTCTCGCAGGAGCTCGGCGCCGTGCTGCCGCACCGCGCGGCCGCGATGCAGACGGGCGACTGCCCGCGCAGCCCGTTCAAGGTCACCGGCGACACGTCCATCACCGGCGCCGTGACCAGCGCGGAACTGGACCACCTCGCCGAGCGGGCCATCCCGGGCGAGGCCGTGGTCCTGGACGGTGTGCTCGCCGGCACCGAACGTCGCCTGATCCTGCTCACCTCTCGCCCCGCCATCGGCAACGGCGCGGTGATCGCCCTGGTGCCTTCCGACGCCGAGCCGTCCGTCGCGGTATTGGGACTCGCGGCCCGCCTCTGGCACCTGACCAGCACCGACGCCGGTCAACGCGCCGTCGACCCCGGTCCCGACGTTCTCGCCAGCAACCTCGCCGCCGCGGCCGCGCGCGCCCAGACCGTCACCGACCTGGGCCAGACGCACGCAGCCACGCTCGTCGCACTCCTGGCCGTCCTGCGCTCGGGCCGGCTCGGCGACGCCGCCGCGCGCCAGACGGCGACCGACTTGGCCGCACGCGCGCTCCTCGAACTGCGAGCTGTGGCAGACCGTGACCAGGCGCTGTCCGCGGAGTCCGCTCGCGCCGCGTTCGGCGTGCTCGCCGACCAGCTTTCGCCGGTGGTCGGCCACGCCGACGTCGCCGTCGACCTCGTGGCCCCCACCGACGACCGCCAGCTGCGGCAGGACATCGCCCACACGGCGCGCACCGTCACACGTGGCCTCGTCATCGCCGCCCTCGACCGCCCGGGCACGACCCGCATCCGCGCTTCCTGGCGCCTCGACGGCGCCGCCCTCCGCATCACCGTCCGCGACGACGCCCCCGACATCCCCGACGTCGTCCTCGACCCCGGCTTGACCGAACGCATAACGCCCCTCGGCGGCAGCTGGGAGGTCGACGCCGTCCCCGGCTGGGGCGCGACGATCACCGCCGCGCTCCCGCTGGACACCGTCGAAACGCCCGAGCTGCGCCCGCTCGACAGGCTCAACGCGCGGGAGGTCGAAGTCCTGTCGGGCATTTCGCAGGGGCTGCGCAACCGTCAGATCGCCGCGCAGCTGCAGCTCAGCGAGCACACTGTGAAGTTCCACGTGCGCAACCTCCTCGAGAAGCTCGAGGTCAGCTCCCGCGGCGAGGCCGCCGCGCTCGCTCGTGACCTGAGGCTCGATCCGGTAGCGGTGCACCGGACCGCGTGAAATCGACTTGACCTCCACACGGCTGGAGGTTGCAGTCTGGCGATCATGAGCCGGATCCTCGACGCCCAGCCCCAGCCCCGAAGAAGCGTGCTGTGGAGCCGCGAGCACCGGCTCACGACGATCGGCTTGTTGCTCGTGGTCACGTTGGTGGCCTTCGAAAGCATGGGCGTCGCCACGGCCATGCCCACGCTCGTCGCCGAGCTGCACGGCCTCACGCTGTACTCGTGGCCGTTCACGACGTTCCTGATCGCCAGCGTCGTCGCGACCGTGCTGTCCGGCCGCATGGGCGACCGCCGCGGCCCGGCGCCCGCACTCCTGGCCGGGCCGGCGCTGTTCGCCGCGGGCCTGGTGGTGGCCGGCACCGCGAGGTCCATGCCGGTGCTCTTGGCCGGCCGCGCCCTCCAGGGTCTCGGGTCGGGATTCCTACTGGTCGCGGTGTCCCTGCTCATCGCGCTGACGTTCACCGACCGCGAACGCCCCGTCATCTACGCCGCGAACGCCGCCGCGTGGGTTCTGCCCGCGGTGATCGGCCCTTCGGTCGCCGGCCTGATCACCGTCAGCATCGGGTGGCGCTGGGTGTTCCTCGGCCTGGTGCCGCTGGTCGCGATCGGTGTCGCGCTGCTGGTCGTCGTCGTCCGCGGCTTGCCCGACCACGTCCCGGCCGCGGAGGCCCGCCGCGCCGGCGTCGTCCCGGCGGTTGTCGCCGCGCTCGGGGTCGCCGCCTTGACGTGGGCGGGTCAGCACCCGTCGCCTCTCGCCCTCGGCTATGGCGCCATCGGCCTCGTGGCTCTCGGTTTGGCACTTCGCAAGCTGCTCCCCACGGGCACTCTGACGTTCCGCCCCGGCCTGCCCACCGTCGTCGCCTCCCGCGCCCTGCTTTCCGGCGCCTACGCCGGGATGGAGGCCTACCTGCCCCTCACGATGAGCGCCGTCCACGGCTACGGCCCCGCCCTGGCCGGCCTGCCGTTGACGATCACCGCCCTCGGCTGGTCGGCCGCCTCCGGACTGCAGGGAAGGTTCCTCGACTGGTCCCGCGAGGCGACGCTCCGCATCGGCTTCGCCCTGGTCGCCGTGGCTTTGGTGGGTTTCGGCTTCGTCGCGCAGCCCTGGTGCCCGGCGTGGCTGGCCTTCGTGATCTGCGCCGTCGGCGGCGCGGGCATGGGCGTCGCCATGCCCGCGATCTCCGTCCTCCTGCTCCGCTACTCCCCGGAAGGCGAACGCGGCTTCAACACCTCCGCCATGCAACTGGCGGACTGGGTCGGCTCGGCTCTGCTCATCGGCCTCGGTGGCGTCCTGCTGGCCGTCGTAGCCTCGGCCGTCCACCCGTCTCCGGCAATGGCGATCCTGGTCGCCGCCCTCGTTCTGCTCGCTTTGCTGGGGGTTCGTGTGACCAGCCGATGGCCGCAGAAGGTGTGACAGGCCACTTTCGCGCCCAGGGTGGACTTCGTCACGGGCTGAAGCGGACTACCCTGATGTGGCGATGACCTATCTCGACCATGCGGCGACCACCCCGATGCTGCCCGAAGCCGTAGCGGCGATGACTGAGGCTTTGTCCACCGTGGGCAACGCCTCCGCGCTGCACTCTTCGGGACGCCGTGCACGCCGCGTCGTGGAGGAATCCCGCGAGATCATCGCCGAAGCCCTGGGCGCCCGGCCTTCCGAGGTGATCTTCACCGGCGGCGGCACGGAGAGTGACAACCTCGCTGTCAAGGGCATCTACTGGGCTCGCCAGAGCGCTGACCCCGGTCGCCGCCGCATCCTGTGCAGCGTCGTGGAGCACCACGCCGTCCTCGACACCGTCGAATGGCTCGAGTCCCAGTGCGGCGCCGAAATAACCTGGCTTGAGGTCGACGACCAGGGCCGCGTCTCGCCGGCCACCTTGCGCGCCGCTATCGAGTCGTCGCCGGAGACCGTCGCGCTCGCAACGGTGATGTGGGCCAACAACGAGGTCGGCAGCATCAACCCGATCGCCGAGCTCGCCGCCATTTGCGCCGAGCACGACATCCCGCTGCACACCGACGCCGTTCAGGCCGTCGGCGCCGTCCCGGTCGACTTCGCCGCCAGCGGCGCCTCCGCCCTCACCTTGACGGGCCACAAGCTCGGTGGCCCATACGGCGTAGGCGCTCTCCTCCTCGGCCGCGACACCGAGTGCACCCCGGTTCTCCACGGTGGCGGCCAGGAACGCAGTGTTCGCTCCGGGACCCTCGATGTCCCGGCCATCGTCAGCTTCGCCACCGCGGTTCGCGTGGCAGCGGAGAGCCGCGCCGAATACGCGGCGCGCGTCGAGAAGCTCCGTGACGAACTCATCGCGGCCGTCCAGCGCGAGATCCCCGACGCGATCCTCAACGGCGGACGCGGCGAGTGCCTGCCGGGCCACGCCCACTTCACCTTCCCCGGCTGTGCCGGCGACAGCCTGCTGATGCTGCTGGACGCCAAGGGAATCGAATGCTCCACCGGCTCGGCCTGCACCGCGGGTGTCGCCCAGCCGAGCCACGTGTTGCTGGCGATGGGCGCTGACGCCGCGGCCGCCCGCGGCTCGCTGCGCTTTTCGCTGGGCCACACGTCGACACTGGATGACGTGACCGCGCTCGCGCGGGAGATCGGCGGGGTCGTCGCCCGGGCGCGGCAGGCGGGACTCGTCGGCATGCGCAAGCAGACCCAGAAGCAAGAGGTGTAAGCGATGCGGGTACTGGCTGCAATGAGCGGAGGAGTCGACTCGGCCGTCGCCGCGGCGCGGGCGGTTGACGCCGGTCACGATGTCGTCGGCGTGCACCTGGCGCTGTCCGCGAAACCAGGCACGCTGCGGACGGGTTCGCGCGGCTGCTGCACCATCGAGGACTCGCACGACGCCCGCCGCGCAGCCGACATCCTCGGGATTCCCTTCTACATCTGGGATTTCGCCGAGCGCTTCACCGAAGAGGTCGTCGAGACGTTCGTCGGCGAGTACGCGGCCGGCCGAACTCCCAACCCGTGCGTGACTTGCAACGAGAAGATCAAGTTCGAGGCGTTGCTGGACAAGGCAATGGCGCTCGGCTTCGATGCCGTGGCCACCGGCCACTATGCGCGCCTCGCGACGGTTGATGGCGAGCTCGAGCTTCGCCGGAGCGCCGACGAGGGCAAGGACCAGTCATACGTGCTGGCTTCCCTTACGCCCGAACAGCTCAGTCACGCGATGTTCCCGCTGGGCGACTCCTGGAAGTCGGACGTCCGCGCCGAGGCGGAGCAGCGTGGCCTTTCAGTGGCTCACAAGCCGGACAGCCACGACATCTGCTTCATCCCCGACGGTGACACCAAGCAGTTCCTCGAGAACCGGCTGGGGCAGCGACCGGGGCAGCTGGTCGATGCGGAGACGGGAGCCGTTCTCGGACAGCACACGGGCGTGCACGGGTTCACCGTCGGCCAGCGCAAGGGCCTCGGCATCGACGCGCCGGCCACTGACGGGCGACCCCGGTACGTGCTTTCGCTCGAGCCTATTTCGGGCACGGTGAAGGTCGGGTCGTCGACCGGCCTTGGCGTTGACGTGATCGAGGCCGACCGGGCGATCTGGCCGAGTGGTCGCGCGCTCGACGGTCCGACCGAATGCGTCGTGCAGGTTCGTGCGCACGGTGGCATCGCCGAAGCCGTGGCCGAGGCCGACGGCGAACGCGTCAGCGTCCAGCTACGCGAGTCGCTTCGGGGAGTTGCTCCGGGGCAGGTCGTGGTCTTGTACCGGCCGGACGCCGGTGCCGGCGATCTCGTCCTCGGCAGCGCGAAGATTTCCAGTACGCGCTGACCTCGTCGCTTAGGCTCCCTTGCGCGTCTCCACAGGGTGCTCGACTTGGCGGTCCGGTTCATGCAGCGGCGGCGGGACGCTCTCGACCTTTTGGCCGGTCGGCGTCGTGATGACGAGCTTTCCGTCGTCGAGGACCTGATATTTCCAATCGGCGCGATTCTTGAGGCGCCTGTGGCGGATGCAGTAGCTCAGCGTTCCGTCAGCGTCGGTTGCCGACCCGGCCTTCGTCGGTGTCGGTTCGGTCAGGCAGTTGTGCGCGGGGCGCGGGCAACCGGGCTGACGGCACTCGCGGTCCCGGACCCGCACGAACTCCTCGACGTCGAGGCTCGGCCGGTAACGGAACTTGCCGACTTCGATCACCTGCCCGGTGAGCGGGTCGGTGATGATCCGCCGCAGGGTCGTGTCGGGACCGGTCGCGATATGCCGGGCGACCTCCGCCGGAACGTGGCCGTGCCCGGCGAGCTCAGCTGGGTCGTCGTTAAGCCCCAGGTAGGTCTGGAGGTCGACGTACAGGTAGACCTCGGCCTGTTCGGCGACGCCACCCTTGTCTGTCAGCAGGAGGTCGAGCGCGACGTCCGCGCGCAGCTGGTCGAGCGTCCGCTTCTCGTCGCTTGTCTTGAGAGCCCGGGCGATTTTGTCGATACGGAGATAAGCGGCAGTAGCCTTCTCCGTGGGTGCGTTGTCGATGGAGAGCTGCGAGATGCCCTCGCACTGGTGGTGCAGGACGGTCCGGCGTTCAGCGCGCCGTTGCGTGACGCGGTTCGCCGCTCCTTCGGGGTCGGTCTTCATCGCGGCGTATGCGGTGGCTTTGCGGATCTGCGTGGGGTTCTTGTCGGACAGGCGGTCTTCGAGCAGGGTGTCGACGATCCGGGCGTGGTGATCGGACAGCCACACGGTGCCCTCGGTGACCTTCATGGCGCGATACAGGTCGACGAACCCGCTGTCCATCAGACGAAAGGTCCGAGGGAGTCGGTTCGTCAGGGCCTCGGCCGCGGAAACCATGGCGCCGGCCCGGTTGTCTGTGAGGTGCAAAGTCAACGCCACTTCAGAGGCCAGTTCTCGGGCGTCCGATCTTCGTGTGCGCAGTCCGGCGAGACAGTGGAGTTGAAGCGCTTGAAGTCGGGCGATCTGGTGACCCGCGTCCTTGGCCACCTGCATGAGCTGCCCTGTCTGCAAGCGCTCGAAAATCTCGAGATTTGCTTGCATGGCTCGGAGAAGGAAGTCGAGGTCGGCGGTTTCGGGGGTGTTGTTGGAATCGCCGGCGGCTGCGTTCGCCGACTTCGATTTGGTCATGGCGGCGACGATACGCATCGGCTGGTGCGTGGTCATCAAAACGGCACGAACGGGCCGTTCGCGCACTTTTCTTGGCGTCACAGGGAATTCGTGGCAACGTGCAGTTGTCGGGTGCTGCGGCGGCCAGGGCAACCTGTGCTGAATGGACAGCAGGAGGAAGGGGTCAGAGGTGCAGCTTGAAACCGGTGTGGCTGGCCGCGAAACCGAGTCGTTCGTAGAACCGATGCGCTGCGGTCCGGGAGGTGTCGGAGGTGAGTTGCACCAAGGCGCATCCGCGCCGGCGGGCCTCGTCGATCGCCCATTGGATGAGGTCTGCACCGAGCCCGGCGCCTCGATGGTCGCTCCGAACCCGCACCGCTTCTATCTGCCCGCGCAGGGCGCCCTGACGCGCGAGGCCGGGGATGATCGTCAGTTGCAGCGTCGCCACGGGTTCGTCGTTCGACGTTGCCACGACCAGAAGCTGATGCGGGTCGGCGTCGATGGCTTCGAACGCGCGAAGGTAGGGCTCGAGGTCGTCGGCTGAGTCCCTGGTCGCGCCGAGTTGGTCGTCGACGAGCATGCGCACGATGGCCTCGACGTCATCGCGGCGGGCTTTTCTCACAGTGATACCGGGCATGGTGATCAGTATTCCAGCGTGGCCGTTGTGGTTTGAGCTGTCGCCGCTGGTGGCCGATCAGTTCGTCCGGTAGTGGCGAACTCCGTCGATCTGCTGGACCGTCAGCTTGTTCTGCGACACCAGGAGGTCGAGGTGGGCACCCGTTTCGAGGACGGCGAGCATCTGGTTGAACGCGTCCATTTCGGGCAGTTTGCGGCCACGGCGGGTCCAGCCCAGCCTGCTGGCGGTCTCGAACGCGGTGCTGGCTCCGGCGTCGACCTGGGCGGCCATCTTCTCGAGGCGCTGTCGGTGGTGTTCGAGCAGCTCGTCGATGCGTTTGTGCACGCTGTCCGCTACCGGGCCGTGCGCCGGCAGCATGCGCTGATCGGGCAGGGCGCGGACCAGGCGTAGTGAGTCGAGGTAGTCGTTGAGCGGCAACGCGGCCGGCACCGGCTGGAAGCCGATCGACGGCGTGATGTGGGGGAGGACGTGGTCGCCTGAGAACAACAGGCCTGCGGCATCGTCGAGGAAGACGACGTGGCCGGTGGTGTGGCCAGGGGTGTGTACCACTTCGAGCTCGCGGTTCGGCAGGACCCGGCGGCGGCCAGGAGTGAGCCACTCGTCCGGGTCCTCCCACAGGTCGAGGTCGGTGCGGCGGGGGACGTCGGCGAACATTCGCCCCAGAGCGGCGATGACTTCGTCGGCGCCGGAGTGGCGGAGGAGCTCGATCTGGGCGTGCATCGGGAGCTGGTCCGGGTCGGCGGTGACCTTCAGTGAAGGTTCCTCCAACTGGCCCAAGGAGATCTTGTTGCCGAATTCGCGCCGAAGGGCGACGGCTTGGGTGTAGTGGTCGCGGTGCACGTGAGTGACGAGGAACTCACGCACATCACCGAGTTCGGCGCCGATGCCCTTCAGCGCCTCGGCCAGGAGCTGGCGCGCTTCGGTGAGGGCCCAGCCGGAGTCGACGAGGGCGAGGGTCGTGCCGTCGGTGACGGCGTAGACGTTCACCGCGCGGAGGGCGTCGTTCGGCAACGGCAACGGGATCCGGTAGACGCCGGCGGCCACTTCGTAGACCCCGGGTTCTGTCCAGTTCCGGTTGCTGTCTTCGGGCAACGGCTCCACGGCGACCTCCGTCCAGGCAGGACTCCGACGTCCCGGCCTTTCGCCTCACATTGGGCCGTCACTGGCGTGGTGTCCACCTGGGCGGCCTGAGACAACGGTCACGTGCTCAGGAGGTCTGGCGGGTGAGGGCGGTGTCGATCGTGAGCGTCGTGGCGACGACCATGCTGGCCAGGGGTTCGGGCAGTTGGTGCGGGATTTCGACGAGGTAGGTGTCGCCGGCGACCGGCGAGGGCCCGGATGGCGGGCGGCTGACGCGGGCGACGTCGGTGTCGGCGTGGTTCTTGATGGTTACGTCCCACGCTTGCCGGCCGGAAGCGGCGACGCGGCCCACTGTGCGGCCGTCGACGACGAAGGTGAAGCGGGTCTCGCCCGGGGTGCGGGTGGGGACGATTTCGCCGATCGGGGTTTCGTCGGCGCGGGTGACGACGAAGCGCGTGCGCAGGTCCTTGGCCGGTCTCGCCACTTTCAGCACGGTGCTGTGGTTGGCGTCGCGGACTTCGAACTTGTGGTTGACGTACTGGTCGTACTTCGGCAACAGGCGCGCGGCCTTGTGCAGGAAGCCTTGGCTGACGTCGGCCACGCCGCCGACGCGAGTGCCGTCGCGGTCGAAGACGCTGAACTCCTCGGTGGTCTCGACGACCTCGGCGCGGCGGCTGACGATGAGGACAGCTTCGGTGAACAGGGTCCCGCCGAAGGAGCGGCCCGGGTAGCGGCGTTCAGGGATGCGCGGCTCGTCGTCCCACCGGCGCGGCCGGGTGGGACTCACCTCGTCGGGATGCCGGCCCGGCGGTGGTGGCGAGGAGCTCGTCATGGCCATCCAGAGTATCGCTGTCTCCGCGAATTCGGTGCTGGCAAAGGGATATGCGGCGAATGTCCGGCTCACTCGGGTGACCCCGGCGAGGGCGGTGGGAGGCATGCGGGTGGGTTCAGCGAGAATTCGCCCGTGACTGAACGAGCTTGGCCCGACGGCGCGGCCACCGCGATCGGCTCGATGCCCGGGGCGGACCCGGCCGAGGCGGCCGCCGTCGTGTTCGGCGAGCTGCCCGACTTCCCGCACCTGCCCGAGTTGCCGGGGCGTGGGGTGGGGGCCGACATCCTCGGTCGAACCGCGGCGCTGCTCGTGGACCTGGCCGTCGAGGTGGTGCCGAGCGGGTACCGCGTCGCGGGGAGGCCCGGGCACGATCACCGGCGGGGGCGCGACCTCCTGCAATGGGACCTCGACGCCGTGCAGGAAGCGCGTGAAAAAGCCGGCGTCGTGCCGCCGGTGTTCAAGACACAGGTGGCCGGGCCGTGGACGCTCGGTGCCGGCATCGAGCTGCCGCGCGGGCATCGGGTGCTCACCGACCGCGGTGCGTTGCGGGACTTCACCTCCTCGCTGCTGGACGGGCTCGCCCAGCACGTCGCCGAGCTGAAGGCGCGCATCGGGGCGCCGATCGTCGTGCAGATCGACGAGCCGTCGTTGCCGGCGGTGCTTGCCGGGAGCCTGTCGACGCCGTCGGGCTACGGCAACGTGGCAGCAGTCCCCGAGCCGGAAGCGCGGGAGCTCCTGTCGACCATGATCGAGGGCGTGCGGGCGATCACGGACCAGCCCGTCGTCGTGCACTGTTGCGCGCCGAAGCCGCCGCTCGCGCTGCTCAGGGCCGCCGGCGCGGACGCCATCGCGTTCGACGTCACGCTGCTCGGCAAGGCGTCGGCGGAGATGCTGGACGCGATCGGCGAAACGTGGGACAGCGGCACGTCGCTGTTCCTCGGCCTCGTCCCGGCGACGAACCCCGGTACGCGCCCGACGCTGAAGGACGTCGCCGACCCCGCGTTCAGGCTCGTGGACCGCCTCGGCTTCAACCGGTCGATCTTGGCCGAACGCGCCGTCCCGACGCCGACCTGCGGCATGGCCGGCGCGACGAACGAGTGGATGCGCCGCGCGCTCGCCCTCACCCGCGAACTCGGCAAGGCCTTCGTGGAGCCGCCCGAAGCGTGGTGAGCGCGCGGTAGCGTGTCGGTCAACGATCGACAACGGGGGATGTTCCATGGGCCTGTTCCGCCGCCGCGCTGCCCGCGCCGACACCGACGCCAAAGCCGCGCCGCCCGACCCGCGCACGCCGTGGCCGGCCCAGCTCGTGCCGTCCGACGCCGAGGCGGCCGCGGCGAAGTTCTGGGAAGGCTGGTTCGAGCTCCTCCCCGTGGTCAACGCGGCCTTGGGCGACCGCGAACCGCACCGCGTCGAGCACGACCTCTGCTTGCTGGTCGAGGCCCTGCACCCGCGGCTGCACTTCTCGCTCGAACGCGGCCGTCAGGCCATCTACGCCCTCGTGGTCACCGGCCAGGAGGACCCGGAGCTGCGGCCGTTCACCGACGCCTGGAAGGCCGCCGCCCCGCCGGACGACGCCATCTGGGAGCACCACGACTCCGTGCCGCCGGTCCCTGACCCGACCGAGGTCACGGTGAACCTCGGCGACCACCGCATCTCGCTGGCCGACGTGCGTGTCGTCGCGCAGGTGGACGAGGACGTGGTCGATGTGGCCGTCTACCACCCCGCGCTGGCCGACCTCGAGCCGGCTGCGCGCACCACCATGACCTTCCTCCCTCTGGACGCCACCCTCGGTGAGCGCGTCGCCGCCGAACGGCTACGCCGCGTCGAGACAGCGGAGACAGAACCGGCGGGCACGATCAGCCTCCTGGAGCTCCGTGACCTGGTCCTGGGTCTGAACGGGCGAGAGGACGAAACTGTCGGCACCTCCGGCTAGGGTTACCACCCGTGAGCAGCGACCTTCCCCACGACCAGTTGGCCGCCCCCGCCGAACCGGCAGTGGCGGCCCAGGACGTCACCGACGTGCCCGCCGACGTGCGCGAACGCCACGGCGCCCTCGCCGAGGACGTCCGCGGGCATCAGTTCCGCTACTACGTGCTGGACTCGCCCATCGTCTCCGACGGGCAGTTCGACGCGCTCCTCGGCGAGCTGCAGGCGCTCGAGGACGAGTACCCGGCGCTGGTCACGCCGGATTCGCCGACGCAGAACGTCGGCGGCACGTTCTCCACCGGGTTCACCGCGTACGACCACCTCGAACGCATGCTGAGCCTGGACAACGTCTTCGACACCGACGAGTTCCTCACCTGGGTGGAGCGCGTCGAGAAGGAAATCGGCTCCACGGAGTACCTGGCCGAGCTGAAGATCGACGGCCTGGCCATCAACCTCCTCTACGAGGACGGCAAGCTCACGCGCGGCCTGACCCGCGGCGACGGCCGCACGGGCGAAGACGTCACGCTCAACATCCGCACGCTGGAGCAGGTCCCCGACGAGCTGACCGGCACCGACGAGTTCCCCGTGCCGAAGCTCATCGAGGTGCGCGGCGAGGTCTTCTTCCGCGTCGAGGACTTTCTGGAGCTCAACGCGAAGATGGTCGAAGCGGGCAAGCCGCCGTACGCGAACCCGCGCAACACAGCCGCGGGGTCGTTGCGGCAGAAGGACCCGCGCATCACCAAGGAACGCCGGCTGCGGCTGATCTGCCACGGCCTGGGCAAGCGCGAGGGCTTCGAGCCGGTCACACAGTCGCACGCGTACGACGCGCTCGTGGCGTGGGGACTGCCGGTTTCGCCGCACACTCGCGTGCTGCACACGGCGAAGGAGCTCACCGACCACATCGCGTATTGGGGCGAGCACCGGCACGACGCCGAGCACGAGATCGACGGCGTCGTGATCAAGGTCGACCAGGTCGCGCTGCAACGCCGGCTGGGCACCACTTCGCGTGCGCCGCGCTGGGCGATCGCCTACAAGTACGCGCCGGAAGAGGCGATCACGACGTTGCTCGACATCCAGGTGGGCGTCGGGCGCACGGGGCGCGTCACGCCGTTCGCCGTCACGGAGCCGGTGAAGGTCGCAGGTTCGACGGTGGCGCGCGCGACGCTGCACAACGCGGAAGAGGTCAAGCGCAAGGGCGTGCTGATCGGCGACCGCATCGTGATCCGCAAGGCGGGCGACGTCATCCCCGAGGTGATGGGACCGGTCGTCGACGCGCGCACGGGCGACGAGCGCGAGTTCGTCATGCCCACGCACTGCCCGGAATGCGGCACGGAACTCGCCTACCAGAAGGAAGGCGACAAGGACATCCGCTGCCCGAACACCCGTTTCTGCCCCGCGCAGCTGCGGGAACGGCTGTTCCACCTGGCCGGTCGCGGCGCATTCGACATCGAGGTGCTCGGGTACGAGGCGGCTGTCGCGCTGCTCGACGCGCGTGTGGTCGCCGACGAGGGCGACGTGTTCGACCTCAGCGAGGACGCGCTGTCCGAGGTGGAGTTGTTTCGCACCAACGCAGGGGACCTCTCGGCCAACGCGCGCAAGCTCCTGGCGAACCTCGACGTGGCGAAGGACCGTCCCCTGTGGAAGGTGATCGTCGCGCTGTCGATCCGCCACGTCGGACCCACGGCGGCGCAGGCGCTGGCGCGCGAGTTCGGCTCGATCGAGCGCGTCGAGGAGGCGAGCGAGGAGGAGCTCGCCGACGTCGACGGCGTCGGGCCGACCATCGCACACGCCGTGCAGGAGTGGTTCGAGGTCGACTGGCACCGGGAGATCGTCGAAAAATGGCGACGCGCCGGCGTGCGGATGGAAGAGGAACGCGACGACTCGATCCCGCGTCACCTCGAGGGGCTGTCGATCGTGGTCACGGGCTCGCTCGACGGGTTCTCCCGCGACGAGGCCAAGGAGGCCATCATGGCCCGCGGCGGGAAGGCGGCTGGGTCGGTGTCGAAGAAGACGGCGTTCGTCGTGGCGGGCGAGGCGCCGGGGTCGAAGTACGAGAAGGCCGTGCAGCTCAAGGTGCCGGTGCTGGACGAGGGCGGCTTCCGCGTGCTGCTGGAGCGGGGTCCGGACGCGGCCGCCGAGGTGGCGCTGGATACCGGCACCGCTGTGCCGGACGAGGAGCCCTCCGATGGGTGACGTCGAGATCAGGGTGCCGCGGGCCGAGGAGCTCGCGGCGGTGGGGGAGCTGACGGTCGAGGCGTACCGCCTGGACGGCCTGCTCTCCGACGAGGTCGGGTACGAGAACGAGCTGCGCGACGTCGCGCACCGGGCGGAGCACGCCGAGCTGCTGGTGGCTGTCGATGGCGACGCGGTTCTCGGGACGGTCGCGGTGGTGCGACCGGGCACGTCGTACGCGGAGATCTCGCGTGAGGGTGAGCTGGAGTTCCGGATGCTGGCCGTCGCCGGTTCCGCGCGTGGGCGTGGGATCGGCGAGGCGCTCACGCGGGCGGTGCTGGAACGGGCGCGGGAGCTGGGGTTGGGGAAGGTCGTGTTGAGCAGTCTCGATCGGATGCGGACGGCTCATCGGCTGTACGAGCGCATAGGGTTTCGGCGGTTGCCGGAGCGGGATTGGAAGCCGTTTCCGAACATCAGCTTGATCGCGTATGAGTACGATTTGTAGACTGTTTCGGCTGGTCAGGGTCTTTTGCCGCTGAGGGGCGACGGTTTGGGCCAGGCGCGAATCGGGTGCCCGGACGGACGTGGGCAGGGTTTGATTGCCGGCCTGATTGTGGCGGCGGATCTCATGGGCCCGCGGGGTGCTGCGGTGCTCGGCAGCGGACCCGCGTCGGCGACGGCTGGGCGAGCGGCCGGAGCGCCGGGAGGCCGTAGCCCGCCAGCTTAGATTGTCGTCGCACATCGGCAACGCCACGGATCGGTGTCGCCGATCCGTGGCGGCGACGGCTGGGCGGGCGAGCGGCCCGAGCGCCATGAGGCCGTGGTTTGCCGGCTTGGAGTGTTGCCGCCCGTCGGCAACACCACGGATCGGTGTCGCCGACGGGCGGGCGTGCTCGCGCGTGGATTGGTCGGCGCTTCTCGGCTGAGGTGTCATTGCCCGTCAGCGAAGACCCCGTCGAACGGTCCGAAGAGTCGCCCTGAGGGGACCGTGGCTCGCCGACGCAAGGCATCGCCGTTCTGTGGCGAATCCCAGCTCAGCGCCCGAGACGGGACCCGTCAGCCGTCCAGGACGACGGCGACGATGCCGGCGAAGTGCGCCAGGCGAGCGACCTCCGCGGCGCGGAAGTTGGGGCCTCCGGGCCGGGCCACGAGAAGAGCCTTGCCCGGCTTGCCCAGTGGCGTCGCCGCGAGCTCCGTGCCCAACTCCTTCCACGTCTCCGGGATCCAGTCCTCTTCGCCGTCGAGAACGGTAGCGCGCTCCAGCGGCAGCCAGGGCAGGTCCGTGAACGGGTTCTCCGGCGCCGCGCTCGACGAAGCCAGCCGCCGCGTGCCCGATTCCCGGTGTTCCACGACGACGGCCCAACCGGCGCGGATGATTTTCGGCACACCTTCGGCAAGCAGGTCGAGCCCGGTCTTCGGCTGGGCCGCGATCTCCTCGACCAGCTCCAGCTCGCGGTGGGTGTCCAGAATCCCGGCGTACGGCCGGACGGCGTCGACCTCGACGCCTTCGATGCTCTCGGCCGCGGTGATGAGGGCGTCCGGCAGCCGGCCGGACGGGAGCTCGACCACGAGGTCGTCGATGGCGACCCCGCCGCCGCGCTCCACGACGTCGACGCTGAGGATGTCGGCGCCGACGGTGCCGAGCGCCGTCGCGACAGCGCCGAGGGTGCCGGGGGAGTCCGGAAGCTGGACCCGCAGCAGGAACGACACCACACGCCCCTCTCGCCTCAGGCGTTCCGCCTTGTCGCGGAACGCGGTAACCGGGCGCCGATTGTGACAGACCGGGTAGTGCTTGGGGACCGCTGTCCGGCGAACGGGACACCCCGGGTCGCAGCAGGTCCGGCCATAACCCGGTCGAGCCGTCCGGCGCCGCCACCATAGACTTGCAGCTTCCGACCGCACCCGCACAGCACACCCCGGGAGTCACCCGCGTGCCCAACATTTCCCGAGACGAGGTCGCGCACCTCGCCAAGCTGGCCAGGCTGGCCGTCACCGATGACGAGCTGGACGTCTTCGCGGGCCAGCTCGACCAGATCCTGGACTCGGTGGCGAAGGTGAGTCAGGTCGCCGCGGCAGACGTCCCGCCGACCTCGCACTCCGTGCCGCTGACGAACGTCTTCCGCGAGGACGAGATCCGCCCCTGCCTGACGCAGCAGCAGGCACTGGCCGGCGCGCCGGCCGCCGAGGAGGGCCGGTTCCGGGTGCCGCGGATTCTGGGAGAAGAACAGTGAGCGAACTCGTCAAGCTGACCGCCGCCGAGCTGGCGGCGAAGATCCATGCGCGAGAGGTCTCCGCGGTCGAGGTCACCCAGGCGCACCTGGACCGGATCGCCGAGGTCGACGCCCACGTCCACGCGTTCCTGCACGTCGACACGGAAGGCGCGCTCGGCGCGGCCAAGTCTGTCGACGAGAAGCTGGCCGCGGGGGAGCAGCCCGCGTCGTCGCTGGCGGGCGTGCCGCTGGCGCTGAAGGACGTGCTGACCACCGAGGGCATCCCCACCACGTGCGGTTCGCGCACGCTTGAGGGGTGGATCCCTCCGTACGACGCGACGGTTACGCGCAGGCTGCGCGAAGCCGGCGTCGTCATCCTCGGCAAGACGAACATGGACGAGTTCGCCATGGGTTCGTCCACGGAGAACTCCGCCTTCGGCCCCACGCACAACCCCTGGGACCACGCCCGCATTCCGGGCGGTTCGGGCGGTGGCTCGTCGGCGTCGATCGCGGCATTCGAGGCCGCGCTGGCCATCGGCACGGACACGGGCGGCTCGATCCGCCAGCCGGGCGCCGTCACGGGCACGGTCGGCGTGAAGCCGACGTATGGCGGGGTTTCGCGCTACGGCCTCGTCGCCTTCTCGTCGTCGCTCGACCAGGCCGGCCCGTGCGCGCGCACGGTGCTCGACGCCGCGTTGCTGCACGAGCTCATCGCCGGCTACGACCCGATGGACTCGACGTCGATCGACGCACCGGTCCCGCCGGTCGTCGCCGCGGCGCGCGAAGGGGCCACTGGCGACCTCGAGGGCGTGCGCGTCGGCGTGGTGAAGGAGTTCGCCGGCGACGGGTACCAGGCCGGCGTGCTGCGGTCGTTCCACGCCGCCGTCGAGCAGCTGCGCGCGCTGGGCGCCGAAGTGGTCGAGGTCTCGTGCCCGCACTTCGTCTACGCGCTGCCCGCGTACTACCTGATCGCGCCGAGCGAGGCGTCGTCGAACCTCGCGCGGTTCGACGCGATGCGCTACGGCCTGCGCGTGGCCGACGACGGCACGCACAGCGCCGAAGAAGTCATGTCGCTGACGCGCGAAAAGGGCTTCGGCGCCGAGGTGAAGCGCCGCATCATGCTGGGCACGTACGCGCTTTCGTCGGGCTACTACGACGCCTACTACGGCTCGGCCCAGAAGGTGCGCACGCTCATCACGCAGGACTTCACCTCCGCGTTCGAGCAGGTGGACGTGCTCGTGTCGCCGACCACGCCGACCACGGCGTTCAAGATCGGCGAACGCGTGGACGACCCGATGGCGATGTACCTCGCCGACCTCTGCACCATCCCGTCGAACCTCGCGGGCAACGCCGCCATGAGCGTCCCGAGTGGACTGTCCGACGAGGACGGCCTGCCGGTCGGCCTGCAGATCATGGCCCCGGCGCTCGCCGACGACCGGCTCTACCGCGTCGGCGCCGCCTACGAGGCCGCACGCGACGCCGCCGCCGGCGGGTCGCTCGTGCACCAGGTCCCGGAGCTGGGAGGAACGAAGTGACTGCCGTGGCCGAGTTGATGGACTACGCCGAGGTCATCGAGCGCTTCGACCCGGTGCTCGGGCTCGAGGTCCACGTCGAGCTCAACACGAAGACGAAGATGTTCTGCGGCTGCGCCAACGAGTTCGGCGGCGAGCCGAACACGAAGACGTGCCCCACGTGCCTGGGCCTGCCCGGCGCGCTGCCCGTGGTGAACGGCAAGGCCGTGGAGGGCGCGATCCGCATCGGGCTGGCGCTCAACTGCGAGATCGCCGAGTGGTGCCGCTTCGCGCGGAAGAACTACTTCTACCCGGACCAGCCGAAGAACTTCCAGACCTCGCAGTACGACGAGCCGATCGCCTTCAACGGCTACCTCGACGTCACGCTCGACGACGGCGAGGTCGTGCGCGTGGAGATCGAGCGCGCGCACATGGAGGAGGACACCGGCAAGTCGCTGCACATGGGCGGCGCGACCGGCCGGATCCACGGCGCGGACTATTCGCTGCTGGACTACAACCGCGCGGGCGTGCCGCTGATCGAGATCGTCACGAAGCCGATCGAGGGCACCGGCGAGAGGGCGCCGGAGGTGGCGCGCGCGTACGTCTCGGCGCTGCGTGACCTGCTGCGGGCGCTCGACGTGTCCGACGTCCGCATGGACCAGGGGTCCCTTCGCTGCGACGCGAACGTGTCGCTGATGGACAAGGACGCCACCGAGTTCGGCACACGCACAGAGACGAAGAACGTCAACTCGCTGCGCAGCGTCGAGCGCGCCGTGCGGTACGAGATGACGCGCCAGGCGGCGATTCTCGCGGGCGGCGGCTCGATCAAGCAGGAGACGCGGCACTTCCAGGAGGCCGACGGCACCACGTCCGGCGGGCGCACCAAGGAGACCGCGGAGGACTACCGGTACTTCCCGGAGCCCGACCTGGTCCCGATCGCGCCCGCGCGCGACTGGGTCGAGGAGCTGCGCAAGACGCTGCCGGAGATGCCGGCCGAGCGGCGAAAGCGGATCCAGACCGAGTGGAACCTGTCGGACGAAGCGTTGCGCGACCTGCTGAACGTCGGCGCCGTCGACCTCGTTGCGGCCACGGTCGAGGCCGGCGCGAAGCCGGACGAAGCCCGCGGCTGGTGGGTCAACACGCTGGCGCAGGAGGCGAACACGCGCGAGGTCGAGCTCGCCGAGCTGGCGATCACGCCGGTGCAGGTGGCCGAGGTGATCGCGCTCGTGTCCTCGGGTGAGCTGACGAACAAGCTCGCCAAGGAGGTCGTGCAGGGCGTGCTCGCCGGCGAGGGTTCGCCGCGCGAGGTGGTGGACAAGCGCGGGCTGAAGGTCGTTTCCGACGACTCCGCGCTGATCGCCGCCGTGGACGAGGCGCTGGCCTCACAACCGGACGTCGCGGAGAAGATCCGCGGCGGCAAGGTCGCCGCGGTGGGCGCGATTGTCGGCGCGGTCATGAAGGCCACCAAGGGCCAGGCCGACGCCAAGCGCGTGCGCGAGCTCATCATCGAGCGCGTCGGTTCCTGAGTGGCGTTCTCCGTCAAACGCGTTACGTGGCGTGAGTGGCTCGGTCTGGGGGCCGGGCTGCTCGCGCTCGTGGCGGTGTTTCTTCCCTGGACGGTCCTCACCGCCGACACGGCGACGGCCGACGTTCGTGATGCCTTCAACTCCCTGCCCCACGATGACGTCGTGCGCTCGGCCTGGCACTCGGACTTCTTCTCGTGGTTCCCGCCGCTGGTGCTGGTGCTGGTCGGCCTCGTGGTGGTGTTCTTCGGACAGGTCAGGAAGGTCCGGGTCAGCGGCCTGCCGCACCTGTGGCTCGTCGCGGGCCTCGCCGCGCTGCTGCTCATGGTCATCGGCTGGACGACGCTGGACTGGGTCTTCGACAGCGACCAGCGGGCGTTCCTGGAAACCGCCGGCGTGATGATCAACCCGGGGGTTGGCCGGTACGTCGCGCTGCTCGCCGTGCTGGTGTCGATCGCCGCGTCGATCCTGGACATCCGGGCAGCGCGGACGGAAAGCCGGGCCCCACGGTCTCGCCGCTGAGGGGCGAAACCGCCGTTGCCTCAACGGCGACGGTCGCTTCGCCTCCGAGGGGCAACGCGATTCGCGTCTCAATGGCGATTGCCGGCTCGCCTAGGAACGGCAGCCGGGATTGGCCGCTGAATGGCGACTGCTGCCGTTTCGCCGTGAGCGGCAACATGATTCGCCGCTGAACGGCGACCGCCGGCTCGCCTGGGAACGGCGACCGGGATTTGCCACTGAGCGGCGACTGCTGCTGCTTCGCCTGGGAACGGCAACGCGATTCGCCACCGAGCGGCGACTGCCGCTTCACCAGGGAATGGCGGCCGGATTGGCCGCTGAGTGGCGACTGCCGCGTGGCCTGGGACCTGCAACTGGATTCGCCGCTGAACGGCGACAGTCGACTCGACTCGGAACGGCGACCGCAATTCACCGCCCAGTGGCGACCGCTGCGGCGCCGAGGTGCGGCGACCAATCGCCGCCGAACGGCGAACGGCTTCGCGCTATCGAGAGGTGGCTGGAGTCCGGGCGTTCGTCGGCGGATGGCGACGCGCTCGGGCCGGGTAGCTGAGGCAACGAGCCGGGGCGAAGACCACCTGGAACCGCCCGTCGCCGCTCAACGGCGACACCCACAAACCCCCCAGGCCAGGCCGAAGCCGGACCTCAGTCCTTCCCCGGACCGACTTCGGTTTGGACGAGCGTGATGAGGACGACGCGGTCGTCGCTCGAGACGGGTTTGCCGCCGTCCTTGTTGGTGGTGCCGGCGACCGCCAGCTGGGGGCTGATCATGCTCATGGCGGCGAGGCGGCCATACGTCGTGGGGGGCTTACCCTTGCCGTCGAGGCTGACGCTGGGTTTGCCGGTCACAGCGCCGTCCGGGTTGACCGGCAAGTTCTGCAGGCCGACTGACGACGCGATGCTCAGGAGGCCGTCCAGGTCGGAGAAGTCGGCACAGCCTCGGACGCCCGGCTTGTCCGGCCAGGTCCACGCGGGCGTCGACAGGGCCTGGCCCGCCTGGACGCGGTACAGCGCGTCGGGGCCGGCGGTCTGGTCGGTTGCCCATACGCGCTTGCCGTCGGGGGAGGTGCAGAGGCCGCCCGGGGCGTGGAGGCCCGAGGCGTACACGGCGGAGCCCGCGGTCGGGTTGCCGGCGGCCGGGCTGCCCGATGTGTCGATGCGCAGCACCTTGCCCGCCAGCGACTTCGGGTCGGCCGCAGACGCGGGGTTGCCCGCGTCGCCCGTCGCGACGAGCAGGGCGCCGCGGCCGTCGCCGACGAGGGCGCCGCGGTTGCCGGTCGTGCCCTTCGGGATGCCCGTGAGCACCGGCTTCGGCGGCTGGCCCTTCGCGAAGCGCACGACGCGGTTGTCGGTCGCCGTGGTGATGTACGCGAACACCAGCTGGTCCTCGACGTAGCTCGGCGACAGCGCAAGCGAGGTCAGGCCGCCGTCACCGGTCGCGACGACGTCAAGCTGCTCGAACGGCGTCGCGTCGTGGCCGGCTGTGGCGAGAACCACGCGGCCCGATTTCCGTTCACCGGCGAGAGCCGCCGGAGTCGAGCCGTCGCCCGGGAGGCCGGCGACGGCCGCGACCGTGTCCAGGCACGTGGCGATCACGGCCTTGTCGAAGTCCTTGCACCCCTGCGGCGGCGGGATCGGCGTGGGCGACTGCTGCTGACCGCCCTGGCCCACGCCGCCTTGGCCGTCGCCGGACGGGTCGTTCGGGTCCTGCACCTGCGGCGGCGACTCGGGGCTGGGCACCGGGGCGGCGCTGAACGTCTGGCCGGCCGCGGTGTCGTCGAACCGCGCGCAGCCCGACAGCAGGAGTCCGCCAGAGGCGAGAAGGGCCAGCGGCGCCGACCACCGGTACCGGGTACGCATGATGCTCCAGCCTAGGTGCCCCCGCGTGAGCGCGGAGTAAGTGGCTAACGTGGCGATCATGACGCTGACTGTGCTGGTCCCCGACGACGAGGGCGTCGAGGCGCTCTCGGAGCTCCCGATGGTGCAGGCCGTGCGCTACCAGTGGGGCGACCCCGTGCCGCCGGAAGCCGCGAAGGCCGAGGTTCTCATCCCCGGCCGTCACCCGGCAGGCGACGAGCTGTGGCGCGAGCTGCCGAACCTGAAGCTCGTGCAGCTGCTCTCGGCCGGCGCCGAGGACTGGGTCGGCAAGCTCCCCGACGGCGTCCTGCTCTCCACCTGCCGGGGCGCCCACGGCGGCAGCACGGCCGAATGGGTCGTCGCTGTCTTGCTGTCGATGTACCGGAAGCTGGACGTTTTCGCCGACGCCCACCGCGAACGCCACTGGGAACGCCGCTCGGCCGAAACGCTGCAGGGCCAGCACGCACTCATCGTCGGCGCCGGAGACCTCGGGCGGCAGCTGCGGCGCCGGCTCGAACCGTTCGACGTCCGCTGCACGATGGTCGGCATGTCGGCGCGCGACGGGGTCCACGGCGTCGCCGAGCTGCCCGAGCTGTTGCCGCACCACGACATCGTGGTGCTGATGGTCCCCCTCACGTCGCGCACGCGGGGGATGGTCGACGCCGAGTTCCTCGCGGCGATGCCCGACGGCGCCGTCCTCGTCAACGCCGCGAGGGGACCGGTCGTGCGCACCGACGCGCTCCTCGCCGAGCTCACCGCCGGCCGCCTGCGCGCGGCGCTCGACGTGACGGACCCCGAGCCGCTGCCGGCCGACCACCCGCTGTGGCATGCGCCGGGTCTGCTGCTCACACCGCACGTCGGCGGGGCCGTCGCCGGTGTGCGGCGACGCTCGTACGCCGTCGCCACGGCCGAGATCGCGCGTTACGCGGGCGGCGAGCTGCCCGACAACATCGTGCACGGCGAATACTGAGGCGAAGGGCCCCTTGACCTCGGCGCGCTCGCTCGCGGCCGGGGTCGGGATCCCCTACCCTTCGCGCGTGACCAGTCAAGGGGACGACTACCAGAGCGGCCTGCTGTCCGGGGTCGGGGACACGACGAACGACAACGACGACGAGGTACGCCAGGGCGGCCTGGGCCTCGGCCTGCTGATCCTGCGCCTGGGGCTCGCCGCGATCGTGGGGGCGCACGGCCTGCAACACTTGTTCGGTGCGTTCGGGGGACCCGGCATCACGGGGTTCGCGCACCTGCTCGAGACATTCGGCTTCCACAAGCAGACCACGCTGCTTTCGTGGGTCACCGGCATCGTCGAGGTCGGCGGCAGCGCGCTGCTGCTCGTGGGCCTCTTCACGCCGCTCGCGGCCGCCGGGATCCTGGGCGTCGCCGCCAGCGCCGTCTTCGCGAAGTTCCACGGCGGCTTCTTCGAGGGCGACGGTCGCGGCTGGGAGTTCGAACTCCTCGTCGGCGTGGTGGCCCTCGCCCTGATTTTCACCGGCGCCGGCCGGATCTCGCTGGAGCGGAACACGCCGTGGCGCAAGCGGCCGTTGCCCCTGGGTGTCGTCTCGCTGCTGTTGGCCGCGGCGGCTTCGGTGGTGGTCATCGTTTTGACACGCTGACCTGGGGTTTGCCACGGGGTGGCGAAAGCAGTTCCGCCGCCCGGCGGACGGAGTGATCCGGAGCTCTCGCCGGGCCGCTGACCAGCACGAAGACCGCCGTCGCCAATCAGCGGCAACGAACGAAAAGGGCCGTCCACCCCCTCGGGGGATGGACGGCCCGTCTCATTCAACCGTCAAGCTCACTTGTTCGGGTCCCGCACAGCGCCGGTGTCCGCGGAGGTGGCCATCCGCGCGTACGCACGCAGCGCCGCCGTGATCGGGCGCTGACGCTCCTTCGGCTGCCACGGCCGCTCCGCCGTCTCCATCTTCGACCGGCGCTCCGCCAGGGTCTCGGCGTCGACCAGCAGCTCGAGGCGGCGTTCGTGGACGTCCAGCAGGATGCGGTCGCCGTTCTCGACCAGGCCGATCAGGCCGCCCGCCGCTGCCTCCGGCGAGATGTGGCCGACGGAGATGCCCGACGAGCCGCCCGAGAAGCGCCCATCCGTGATCAGCGCGCACTTCTTGCCCAGGCCCGAGCCCTTGAGGAACGCGGTCGGGTGCAGCATCTCCTGCATGCCCGGCCCGCCGGCAGGACCCTCGTAGCGGATGACCAGCACGTCACCCGGCTGGATCTCCTTGTTGAGGATCGCCGACACGGCCTCTTCCTGGCTCTCGAGCACCCGCGCCGGGCCCTCGAAGTGCCACAGGTCCTCGTCGATGCCGGCGGCTTTGATCACGGCGCCGTTCTCGGCGAGGTTGCCGCGCAGGATCGCGAGGCCGCCGTCCTTCGTGTACGCGTGCTCGACGTCACGAATGCAGCCGCCGGCGGCGTCGGTGTCGAGCGACGACCAGCGGTTCTCCGTCGAGAATGCCTTGGTGGTGCGCACGCCGCCCGGCGCCGCGTGGAAGAGCTCCAGCGCCTTCTCCGACGGCGACGCCGCGCGGATGTCCCACTCGTTCAGCCAGGAGTCGATGTCGGGGGAATGGACCGAGTGGACGCCGGTGTTCAGCAGGCCACCGCGGTAGAGCTCGCCCAGGATGGCGGGGATTCCGCCGGCGCGGTGGACGTCTTCCATGTGGTAGTCGGAGTTCGGGGCCACCTTCGACAGACACGGCACGCGGCGGCCGATGTCGTCGATGTCGCTGATCGTGAAGTCGACTTCGCCTTCCTGCGCGGCGGCGAGGATGTGCAGCACGGTGTTGGTCGAGCCGCCCATGGCCATGTCGAGGGCCATCGCGTTCTCGAAGGCCGCGCGGGTGGCGATCGAGCGCGGCAGCGCTGACGCGTCGTCCTCGCCGTACCAGCGCTTGCACAGGTCGATGACCGTGCGCCCGGCGCCGGAGAACAGCTCGCGGCGCGCAGCGTGCGTGGCCAGCGTGGAGCCGTTGCCCGGCAGCGACAGGCCCAGCGCCTCGGTGAGGCAGTTCATGGAGTTCGCGGTGAACATGCCGGAGCAGGAACCGCAGGTCGGGCACGCCGAACGCTCGACGATCGACAGCCCGTCCTCGTCGACCTCGCTGCTCGCCGACGCGGCGATCGCGGTGATCAGGTCGGTGGGTGCCTGCGCGACGCCGCCGACGACGACGGCCTTGCCGGCTTCCATCGGCCCGCCGGAGACGAACACGGTGGGGATGTTGAGGCGCATGGCGGCGTTGAGCATGCCGGGGGTGATTTTGTCGCAGTTGGAGATGCAGACGAGGGCGTCGGCTTGGTGCGCGTTGACCATGTACTCCACGGAGTCCGCGATGATTTCGCGTGAGGGCAGCGAATAGAGCATGCCCGAGTGGCCCATCGCGATGCCGTCGTCGACGGCGATGGTGTGGAATTCGCGTGCGATGCCGCCGGCTTCCTTCACGGCGTCGGCGACGATGTCTCCGAGGTCCTTGAGGTGCACGTGGCCCGGCACGAATTGGGTGTAGGAGTTGGCGATGGCGACGATCGGCTTGCCGAAGTCGCTGTCGGTCATCCCGGTCGCGCGCCAGAGCGAGCGCGCGCCCGCCGCGTTGCGGCCGTGGGTGGTGGTCCGGGAACGGAGGTGCGGCACGGCATTCTCCCAGGTCAGAAGGCTGGTCCAGGCGGAGTCACGAGACCGCTCCGCAAACTGGTCCTACCAATTCTACTCACTGGGCTCGGCCGGGGAACCGCCGGTCTCGGCGGACGTGGCCTCGGGGGCCTGCTCCGGAGCCTTCTCGGCCGGCTTCGCGGCGGCCTTTTCAGCGGCCGGCTTCAGCTCTTCGTCACTCAGCACACCCGAGGGGTCCTTGATCTTCCCCTCGCTCACGAGCGCGAGCACCGGAAGGTGGCGCGTCCTCACCGTGGGCAACGTGACCTGCGTGTCGTCGCCCAGCACGGCACGCACGCGAGCCCTGCCGGTGATGGCGAGTCCCTTCAATGCCGACCACGGGAGGTCGCGCTTGCCGAGCACCGTCCGCACCGCCAGGCCCTCGCGCGTCGCGACGGTGCGCGTGCGCACGACGAAGACGAACAGTGCGATCGGGAAGATGTACAGCCATTGCAGCCCGTTGATCTCCCCGAGTGCGATCGGTGTCACACACACGGTCAGGAGCGCGATCGCCATGTACGCCGTGTTGGGGATCTTGAACACGGCCTTCCGGCCTTCGTCCGCGCGCTGGTCCTGCTCTTTTTCGGCCACCAATGAATGGTGCACCGCGTCTCCGGCGTGCTTGCGCCCGGGTCGCGGGGTCCCCCCGAAGAGCAGTACTGGCGGTCCAGCATGCGGAACCGCCGTCCCGCAGAGTTGACACTCGCGCGGACGCCGGTCTAACGTCAGCGCCGTGACAACGCAGACCGGCCTCGTACTTCCTCAGCGCGTCGACGCTTAGGAAGAGTCCGCTGCGTCGACGCGCGACCCTCGTGCGACCTTACGGTCGGCGGGGGTTTTTTGTTGCGTAGAACCGGTTTCCGACCGGCTGTACGGCTCCAGACAACCCGAACGAGTGACACCGAGAACCCACGAGGCAGAACCGATGACCAGTGCCACGTCGCGCAGCGACGCGAAGCCCGGGCCGACCGCGCCCGGTGTCCCCGGAGCACGTCCGAAGCCGGCGCCGCCGGCGGGAACCCCGGTAAGGGTCACGGGCGCGCAGTCGCTCGTCCGCTCGCTCGAGGCCGTCGGCGCCGAAGTCGTCTTCGGCATTCCCGGGGGCACCATCCTCCCGGCGTACGACCCGCTGCTCGACTCCACGAAGGTCCGCCACGTCCTCGTCCGCCACGAGCAGGGCGCCGGGCACGCCGCCACCGGTTACGCCCAGGCGACGGGCAAGGTCGGCGTCTGCATGGCGACCTCGGGCCCGGGCGCCACGAACCTCGTGACCCCGCTGGCCGACGCCAACATGGACTCCGTGCCCGTCGTCGCCATCACGGGGCAGCAGTCGCGCGCGCTGATCGGCACCGACGCGTTCCAGGAAGCCGACATCTGCGGCATCACGATGCCGATCACCAAGCACAACTTCCTTGTCACCGACCCGGCGGAGATCCCGCGGACCATCGCCGAGGCGTTCCACCTGGCGCTCACGGGCCGACCCGGCCCGGTGCTGGTGGACATCCCCAAGGACGTGCTGCAGGAGATGACCTCGTTCTCCTGGCCGCCCGAGATGCGCCTGCCGGGATACCGCCCGACGCTGCGCCCGCACGGCAAGCAGGTGCGCGAAGCCGCGAAGCTCATCGCGAACGCTCGCAGGCCCGTTCTCTACGTCGGCGGCGGCGTGATCAAGGCCGAGGCCTCGCAGCAGCTGCTGGAGCTGGCCGAGCTGACCGGCATCCCGGTCGCCACCACGCTGATGGCGCGCGGCGCGTTCCCCGACTCGCACCCCCAGCACGTCGGCATGCCCGGCATGCACGGCACCGTCGCCGCGGTCGCGTCGATGCAGCGGTCCGACCTGCTGATCGCGCTCGGCGCTCGTTTCGACGACCGCGTCACCGGCGCGACGTCGTCGTTCGCGCCCGACGCGAAGGTGATCCACGCCGACATCGACCCGGCCGAGATCTCCAAGAACCGCAAGGCCGACGTGCCGATCGTCGGTGACTGCAACGAGATCATCGGCGAGCTGATCGCCGCCGTGAAGGCCGAGTTCGACCACGGGCACAAGCCGGACCTCACCGACTGGTGGACGCAGGTCGACTCCTGGCGCGACACCTACCCGGCCGGCTACGAGTGGCCCGACGACGGTTCGCTGTCGCCGCAGTACGTCATCGAGCGCATCGGTGAGCTCGCCGGTCCCGACGCGGTCTTCACCGCCGGCGTCGGCCAGCACCAGATGTGGGCCGCGCAGTTCGTGAAGTACGAGAAGCCGCGTACGTGGATCAACTCCGGCGGCCTCGGCACCATGGGCTTCGCCGTCCCGGCGGCCATGGGCGCGCAGTTCGGCCTGCCCGACACGCAGGTGTGGGCGATCGACGGCGACGGCTGCTTCCAGATGACCAACCAGGAGCTCGCCACGTGCGCCATCGAGGGCGCACCGATCAAGGTCGCCGTCATCAACAACGGCAACCTCGGCATGATCCGTCAGTGGCAGAACCTCTTCTACTCGGAGCGGTACTCCAACAGCGACCTCGGTACCCACAAGCACCGCATCCCCGACTTCACGCTGCTGGCCGAGGCACTCGGCTGCGCCGGGCTGCGCTGTGAGACCAAGGAGGACGTCGACGCGACGATCCGCCGCGCCATGGAGATCAACGACCGCCCCGTCGTGATCGATTTCGTCGTGGGGAAGGATGCCCAGGTGTGGCCGATGGTGGCCGCGGGCACCGGCAACGACGAGATCATGGCCGTCCGCGGCATCCGGCCGCTGTTCGACGACGACGAGGTTTCGCAGGAAGCCGCCGAGACCCTCGAAGCCGCCGAAGCTGCCGCGGAAGGAGAAAACCGATGACCGTCCACACGTTGAGCGTGCTGGTCGAGAACAAGCCCGGCGTGCTCGCCCGGGTGTCCGGCCTGTTCTCCCGCCGCGGTTTCAACATCGAGTCCCTCGCCGTGGGCCCTACGGAAAACCCCGAGGTGTCCCGCATGACGATCGTGGTCGCCGTTGAAGAGCTACCGCTCGAACAGGTGACCAAACAGCTCAACAAGCTGGTCAACGTGATCAAGATCGTTGAGCTGGAACAGTCCAGCGCGGTGCAGCGTGAACTGCTGCTCGTGAAGGTCCGGGCCGACGCGACCGTGCGCAGCCAGGTCCTCGAGACCGTCCAGCTCTTCCGTGCCAAGGTGGTGGACGTGTCCCCGGAGGCGCTCACCGTCGAGGCGACCGGGACATCGGACAAGATCGGCGCACTTTTGCGCATGCTCGAGCCGTACGGCATCCGTGAGCTCGTGCAGTCCGGCATGGTCGCGGTGGGTCGCGGGGCCCGCTCGATCACCGCCACCTCGCCCCGCTGATTCTTGAGAAGTCGATTCTTCAGCAGTAACCCGAAAGGAAGCAGTACCCCCATGGCAGTGGAAATCTTCTACGACGACGACGCGGACCTTTCGATCATCCAGGGTCGCAAGGTCGCCGTGATCGGCTACGGCAGCCAGGGCCACGCCCACTCGCTGAGCCTGCGTGACTCCGGTGTCGACGTCCGCATCGGCCTGCCGGAGGGGTCGAAGTCGCGGGCGAAGGCCGAGGAGCAGGGTCTGCGCGTGCTGAACGTCGCCGAGGCGGCGGCCGAGGCCGACCTGATCATGATCCTCGCGCCGGACACGAAGCAGCGCTTCATCTACTCCGAGGACATCGCGCCGAACCTCAAGGACGGCGACGCGATCTTCTTCGGCCACGGCTTCAACATCCGCTATGACCTGATCAAGCCGCCGGGCAACGTCGACGTCGCCATGGTCGCCCCGAAGGGCCCGGGTCACCTCGTGCGCCGCCAGTTCGTGGACGGCAAGGGCGTGCCCTGCCTGATCGCGGTGGAGCAGGACGCGACCGGTGGCGCCCAGGCGCTGGCCCTGTCGTACGCGGCCGCCATCGGCGGTGCGCGCGCGGGCGTCATCAAGACGACGTTCACCGAGGAGACCGAGACCGACCTCTTCGGCGAGCAGGCCGTGCTCTGCGGTGGCGCGTCGGCGCTGGTGCAGACGGGCTTCGAGGTGCTGACCGAGGCCGGTTACGCCCCGGAGATCGCCTACTTCGAGGTACTGCACGAGCTCAAGCTGATCGTCGACCTCATGTACGAGGGCGGCATCGCCCGTCAGCGTTACTCGATCTCCGACACGGCCGAGTACGGCGACCTCACCCGCGGCCCGCGCGTGATCTCGCCTGCGGTGAAGCAGGAGATGCAGAAGATCCTGGGCGAGATCCAGGACGGCACCTTCGCGCGCGAATGGGTCGCCGAGGACGAGGCCGGGCGCCCGAACTTCATCAAGCTCGAGGAGCAGGGCAACCAGCACCCGATCGAGGAGACCGGCAAGAAGCTGCGTGCCCTCATGTCGTGGGTCGACCGGCCGATCACCGAGACCGCCTGATCTTCTTGTGATGGCTTGATCGTTCGAAAAGGCCCCCTCACCCGCAGGTGAGGGGGCCTTTTCGGTGGTTTCGCCGTTCAGTGGCGAGACCTGTCGCGGTGGGTCGATACGCTGGTGCCATGAGTGATCAGCCCGTCGACGACAAGGCGCACATCCGGCACGAGCTGGACCTCACCGACGCCCCTTGGATCAGGGCCGAGCCCGAAGGCGTCACGCTCGAGGACTGCGTGGAGTACGCCTTCGTGCCGCACACCGACGGCGTCACGTACGTCGCGATGCGCCAGTCGTCCAAACCGGACGGCGTGGTGCTCGTGTTCACGCCGTCGGAGTGGGACGCGTTCGTGAAGGGCGTCCGTGACGGCGAGTTCGACTTGCCCGAGGACCTCGAGGCCTAGGCGATTACGCGGTCGACCAGCTCTTGGAGCCGGCCGGCCGCGGCCGCGAGCGCCGGGTGGTCGCCGTAATCGCGCGACTCGACGATCTCCCCGTCGCGCACGCGCAGCGCGAAGATGTTGTTGACGCGGAACGGCGTGATTCCGGCGAGTTGCCCCTCGTAGGCGAATTCGCCGATCAGCACCTCGGGGTCGGTGCTCTGGTAGGTGACGAGGTCGGTGGCCTGCATGCGGACGCCGATCTCGCCGGCCAGCGCGAAGTGCGTGCGCAGGTCTTCGCGGGATTTCAGCACGGGTGAGCCCGGCAGGAACGGGTGGCGGACGTCGGTCTGCTCGGCGTAGAGGTCGGGCAGCTCCGACCAGCGCTGGTCGGAAACGCCGTAGCAGAGCCGTTGGAACACACCCAGCGGACTCTTGCGGTCGGCGAGCTGTGCCGGCCGCGGCTGGACAGGGTCGGGTTCGTGGGGCGGGACCTGGTCGTACGCCTCGGCGAGCCCGGCCGCCGCGCCCTGGACGGCCGCCATCCGCAGGTAGTCGTGGTAGTCGCGGCTGTGGACGATCAGCCCGTCGCGCACCCGCAGCATCTGGATGTTCTCGGTTTCGGTCTTTTCGCCGCTGAGCGACGATTCCACCGTGTACCGGAACTCGGCGACGATCACCTCGGGGTCCGTCGTCTCGTGGACGACGACGTCGCTCGTCGACAGCCGCAGCGTCGCCCCCAGGCCGCCCACAAACCGCTCGTGCACCGCTTTTCGCCCCTCGATTCGACCGGGGATGGGGATCGCGGTGGGGTGCTCGACGACGGTGTCCTCCGCGTAGAGCTGGGAAAGCTCGTCGAACCGGCCCGCGGTGATGCCCTCGGAAAGCCGCTCGAAGACTTCTCGGGGTGTGGTCATGGTTGTCCTCCCAGTGGATGAAACGGAGTCCATAGTCCGTCTCGCTCGGTCGACGATACGGACTGCGAACTCCGCTTGTCTACCGAGCTTTCGCCAGCAGGTCGCGCGCGGCGGGGCTGTCGCACGCTTCGGCCCAGCCTTCGGGTGTGGAGTTCCAGAGGCCGTCGCGCGCGTCGAGATCGGCGCCGGCCCGGACGAGGACCTCGATGACGTCGAGCCGGTTGTTCTGCGCGGCGAGGTGCAGGGCGGTGATCCCGACGCCGTGCTTCGGGCCGCCGAACGTCCCGACACGGTTCACGTCCGCGCCCAGCTCCAGCAACGTCCGTACGGCGGCGATTTTGCCCTGCGCGGCGGCCCAGGTGAGGGCGGTGCCGCGGTAGACGTCGGCATCGAGGTCCGCGCCGCGCTCGGCGAGGGTGCGCAGGGCGTCGGTGCGATCGTTGCGCGCTGCCCAGCTGAGGGCTTCGTCGCGGATCTCCCGGGGATCGTCGCTGAGGCGCCACAACGGAAAACCACTGTGGGGCCGGTAGAACTCACGGTGCGCACCCGCCGCCGGCGCGAGTGTCCCGTTCGGACGGACGAGCTCGTCCATCAGCTCGGCGTCCCCGATACCCGCTGCGACGCGGAGATTGCGAGGGGACCGGTCGCGCGTCGCCAGTTTTTCGGCCACAGTCCGGTTTCCCCAGAACAACGCGACGACAAGAGGCGTCCCGCCGTCGCCGCGCGCCGACACATCCGGTGGTGCGCCGGCGTCGAGGAGCAGATCGGCGAGCAGGGGCAGATCGCTGTACGCGGCCTGGTGCAGCGGGGTCCAGCCGTGGGCGTTGCCCCGCGCGGGATCGGCGCCGCGTTCGAGCAGGACGCGCGTGAGCCGTTCGTCGCAGGTGGCGCCGGCCATGCCGAGGAGGTCGTTGCCGTTGGTGCCGCGCGCGTGGACGAGCTCGGGGAACTCGTCGACCACTGCCGCGAGCCCGTCGACGTCTCTCGCCTCCAGGAGTCGAAACGCCCGCGCGAACGGCTCGCCACTGTCCGACAACGCCGCGACGTGCTGGCGCAACCCGCGCCACGACCCGAACCCGTGCTCCTTGGCGACGACCGTCCGCGCGCCCTCGCGCGTCAACGGCTGGTCGTGGCGCTCGAACGCCTCGCGGGCTCCGGAGGTCCCGTCCTCGGCGGACGCGAACAGTCCGAGGGCGCGCTCGCTGTAGTACTCGGTGTCGGCGTGGTAGGCGTGCTGCAGATTCGGCCCGCCCTCGGCGACTCGCCGGACGTACGCCTGCAACTTCGGCCAACTCGGAAACCCGTGCCCGCGCGCGACGCGGAACTGCGCCTCGGACAGCTTGATCGACTCCGCGCGCGCCAGCTCTTTCGCGCGCTTGCGCAGCTGGGCGAGATCGGGTTTTGCGGGCAACGCGGCCATGGGGGAGTCCTTCCTTCCCTCGGTTCGCCCGTGGTCCGCCGGCACCGGGCAGGGAAGAAGGCGCACGCACCGCACTTCACTTCGGGGGTGGGCTCAGCCCTTTCCGCGGACGGGACGCGGCCCTCACCGCGCCTCGCCACTGTACCGCCCGCTCGCCCCGGTTTCGCCCCTCAACGGCAACGCCGGCCGTCGTCTTCGGGCCAGGGGCGGGAAGGGATGAAGGTCCCCTTCATGCATGGCTGGGTCACTGTGGGTGCAGAACTGCGGGTGAAGGTCCCCTTCGCGCGCAGTCGGTCCGAGATCGCGCCGCTGGCGGGATGAAGGTCCCCTTCGCGCGTCGGCGACTACCGATGGGTGACGGCGAGCGGGTGAAGGGACCCTTCACCCATTGCTGGGGCAGCGGTGAGGCCGTTGAAGCGATGAAGGGTCCGTTGATCCCGCCCTCGACTGCGGTGGGTGTTCGGCACGGCGTGAAGGTTCCCTTCATCCGGCCGAGAGTGCGTGAAGGGGACCTTTACGCACTGGTGCGCAGGATCGCCGTGCGTACGAAGGGATGAAGGTCCCCTTCATCCACGACTGGGCAACTGTAGGTGCCGAACCGCGGTGAAGGTCCCCTTGATCCGCGGTCGGCCGGGATCGCGCCGCAGAAGGGATGACCGTCCCCGTCACCCCCAGCCCTGCCCGCACCACAGACCCCCCGAACGAATGAACATCCTCATCACCCGCCCGAGCACCACGACGTTATAAATCCCTTTCACCCCAATCGCCCCAACCTCACCACGCCACCTCATCCCACCAAGTGGAACGCACAAAACACCCCGCCCGCCGCACCCCGGCCGCCATCATCCCAGCACCGTTTTCCTTGCCGCAAACCCAATCCCCGCCCCCGCGACCCACCCCGACCGCCGACCACCCTGACCGGCCCCGCGACCGAGTTTTCGCCGGATTACGAGCGAGTTAACAACGCGGGCAGCACCGGGGCCCCCAACCGGGCTAAACTCCCGCCCATCCGGGCACAACGGCGTGCGCCGTAGGAGAGCGTCCTCGATTTCGTGACCAGATAGTGGGAGCCGCATCGTGACCAAGCCCAGCAAACCCGTCGTCCTCATCGCGGAGAAGCTCGCGCCTTCCGTGCTGAGTGTGTTCGGTGACGAGGTAGAGGTCCGGCATGTGGACGGCACGGACCGTCCCGCGCTGCTCGAGGCGGTGAAGAGCGCCGACGCGCTCCTGGTGCGATCCGCAACGAAGGTCGACGCAGAGGTGCTCGGCGCGACCACGCAGCTCAAGGTCGTGGCCCGCGCCGGTGTCGGGCTGGACAACGTAGAGGTGCCCGCCGCCACCGAGCGTGGCGTGCTGGTGGTCAACGCCCCGACGTCGAACATCGTGTCCGCCGCCGAGCACGCCGTGGCGCTGCTGCTGGCCGTCGCCCGTCGCGTGCCGGCCGCCGACCAGAGCCTGCGCGGTGGCGAGTGGAAGCGCAGCTCGTTCTCGGGCGTCGAGCTCAACGGCAAGACCATCGGTGTCGTCGGCCTCGGCAAGATCGGCCAGCTGTTCAGCCAGCGCCTCGCGGCGTTCGGCACGAAGCTGATCGCGTACGACCCCTACGTCTCGGCCGCCCGCGCCGCGCAGCTCGGCATCGAGCTCGTGCCGCTCGACGAGCTGCTGGAGCGCGCCGACGCGATCTCCATCCACCTGCCGAAGACGCCGGAGACCAAGGGCCTCATCGACGCCGAGGCGCTCAAGAAGACCAAGCCGGGCGTGATCATCGTCAACGCCGCGCGCGGTGGCCTGATCGTCGAGGAGGCGCTGGCCGACTCGATCCGCAGTGGCCACGTCGGCGGCGCGGGCATCGACGTGTTCGTCACCGAGCCCACCACCGCCAGCCCGCTGTTCGAGCTGCCCAACGTGGTCGTCACCCCGCACCTGGGCGCGTCCACCTCGGAGGCGCAGGACCGCGCGGGCACCGACGTCGCCCGTTCCGTGCTGCTGGCGCTGCGCGGCGACTTCGTGCCGGACGCGGTGAACGTCTCGGGCGGCGGCGCCGTCGGCGAGCACGTGCGGCCGTACCTGTCGCTCACGCAGAAGCTGGGCACGGTACTCACGGCGCTGAGCCCGAAGGCGCCGACGTCGGTGACCGTCGAGGTCAAGGGCGAGCTGTCCAGCGAGGACACGTCGGTGCTGCAGCTCGCGGCGCTGCGCGGGGTGTTCGCCGCCGTCGTCGACGACCAGGTCACCTTCGTCAACGCGCCGCGGCTCGCCGAGGAGCTGGGCGTGCAGGTGGATCTCGTCACCGAGACCGAAAGCCCGAAGTTCCGCAGCCTCGTCACCGTGCGTGCGGTGCACGCGGACGGCGCCGTGCTCACGGTCTCCGGTTCGGTGACCGGCAAGGACGAGGTCGAGAAGATCGTCGAGGTCAACGGCCGCCATTTCGACCTGCGCGCCGAGGGCAACGTGCTGCTGCTGGACTACCCGGACCGCCCGGGCGTGATGGGCCGCGTCGGCACGCTGCTCGGCGAGGCCGGCATCAACATCGAAGCCGCGCAGATCAGCCAGACCACCGACGGCTCCGACGCCGTGATGCTGCTGCGCGTCGACCGCCACGTGGACAGCAACGTCCTCGAGCCGATCGGCGCCACCGTGGGTGCGCACACGATCCGCGCGGTGGACTTCAACTAGCTCCGCCCGTTTTCCGAAAGCCCCTTTCCCCGTCCGAGTGGCGGGGGAAGGGGCTTTCTGCGTGGAGTCCACCCAGACGGGCAACATTCGCATAACGGAGCATTTTCGCCACGAAAGTAGGTGTATCGGGCAGCTAGGTTCTGTGCCGCGAGGCAGAACCACGCGCCGTGAGAGCACGGTGCGGCGCCGGTGCTCACCTGTCGGGGGTGGTGATCGGGGAGCACCAGGCAGGTTCGCGATCCAGGCCTCGAGTAAAGGGGTTGGGTACTCATGAGCAGATCCCGGTTGCCCGGGTGGGCTGCGCGTTCGACGGCGGCCGTGTCCGCGGTGGTCCTGGCCGCAGCCGTCTCCGCCGCGTCGGGCGCGTCGGCGCAGGGTGCGCCGCTCGCCGACCCGGTCGCGCCGGCCAAGGTCGCCGCCGCGGGGTTGCAGGGCAAGATCTCGCCGCGGCTCGACGCCGCGCGGGGCAAGATCACCGCGTTCGTGGAGCTGGCGAAGAAGCCGGCTGTCGACGCGTTCAATGCAGAGCAGGGCAAGGGCGCCGGCAAGGAGAAGGCCAAGCAGGCCGCGCGCGCCGCGAAGGCGGACGTCGCCGCCGCGGTGAACTCCGTCGTCGGTCAGCTCAAGAAGGCCGACGCGGGCACGCAACTCGTCACGCAGACGTCGAACGCCGTCGCGGGCGCCGTGGTGACCGCCGACGCGGCGAAGATCCGTGAGCTCGCGAAGCGTCCCGACGTCGTTTCGGTGCGCACGGTCGTGCCGAAGACCAAGAACAACGCCAGCGCCGAGCAGCTCACGAACACGCTGGCCAGCTGGCAGCAGACCGGCAAGTTCGGTGACGGCATCCGCGTCGGCGTGATCGACGACGGCATCGACTACACCCACGCCGACTTCGGCGGCCCCGGCACGCCGGCGGCCTACCAGGCGGTGGACCGGACCAAGCCGTCACCGCTGTTCCCGAGCGCCAAGGTCGTGGGTGGCACGGACCTCGTCGGCGACGACTACGACGCCGAGGGCAAGACCGGCTCGCCCACGCCGAAGCCGGACCCCAACCCCATCGCGTGCGGCGAGCACGGCACGCACGTGGCCGGCACCATCGCGGGATTCGGTGTGAACGCCGACGGCACCACGTTCACCGGCAACTACAAGAAGCTGAACAAGAAGCAGCTCGACGCCATGCGCATCGGCCCGGGCACCGCGCCCAAGGCGTTGCTCTACGCGCTCAAGGTGTTCGGCTGCACCGGTTCGACGAACGTCACGTCGCAGGCGCTCGACTGGGCGCTCGACCCCGACGGCGACGGTGACTTCACCGACCACCTCGACATCGTCAACCTGTCGCTGGGCAGCGACTTCGGCGCGCCGGACGACCCCGACTCGCTGTTCGTGCGCAAGCTCGCCCAGAACGGCGTCCTGCCGGTCCTCGCGGCGGGCAACGGCGGCGACCTCAACGACGTCGCGGGCTCGCCGGGCAACACGCCCGAGGCGCTCACCGTCGCCAGCAGCCGCGACGCCGGCGAGCTGAAGGACGCCCTCGAGGTCACCGCTCCGATCAAGGGCCAGCAGCCGGGCCAGTACAGCCAGGACTACACCGGCTACGACACGCTCGACCTCACCGCGCCCGTCGTGCCGATCTCGGCCGCCAACAACGCGGGCTGCAACGCCTTCTCCGCGGAGGACAAGGCCAAGGTCGCGGGCAAGATCGCGTGGCTGGAGTGGGACGACAACGACGCCACACGCGCCTGTGGTTCCGCGGCGCGCGCCAACAACGCGCAGGCCGCCGGGGCCAAGGGCGTGCTGCTGTCGTCCACTTTGGAACACCCCGCCGCCGGCATCGCGGGCAACGCGGGCGTGCCGATGTTCCAGCTCACCGGCAACGCCACCACGGCCGTGCGTCCGGGCCTGACCGCCGGCACGCTGACGGTGCGCTTCTTCGGCGCCGGCCGGGCGAGCCTGCAGACCACGGACAAGACCATCGTGGACACCCCGAGCTCGTTCACCTCGCGTGGTGGCCGTGGGCCGTCGGTGAAGCCGGACGTCACGGCGCCCGGTGACACGATCACGTCGGCGTTCCGAGGCAGCGGCAACGGCCGGCTCTCCATCTCGGGCACGTCGATGGCCACCCCGCACACCGCGGGCATCACCGCGCTGGTCCGCCAGACGCACCCCGACTGGAACGTCGAGGAGGTCAAGGCCGACGTCGTGGGCTCGGCCGTGCACGACATCACCGACGGCGCGGGCCACACCTACGCGCCGCAGCGCGTGGGCACCGGCCGCATCGACGCCAAGGCCGCGCTGGACAACCAGGTCCTGGCCTACGTGCAGGACGACCCGGGTGCCGTTAGCCTCACCTTCGGCACCGTCGAGGCGGCGGGACCGGTCACGCTCTCGAAGACGATCAAGGTCGTCAACAAGGGCACCACGCCGGTCGAGTACTCGGTGGCGTACGAGGCCGTGAACTCGCTGCCCGGCGTGCAGTACACAGTGGACAAGAGCTCGGTGAAGCTCAACCCGCGCGGGATCGCGACGGTGAAGGTGACGCTGAAGATCACCGACCCGAAGGCGCTGCGCAAGGTCATGGACCCGACCATGGAGCCCGCGCAGGCCGGGCTCGCCCGCCAGTTCGTCGCCGACGCCTCGGGCCGCGTCGCGTTCAGCCCGAAGAACGGCGCCACGGTGCCGCTGCGGGTGGCCGTGTACTCGGCGCCGAAACCGGTCTCGGCCATCACGACGCCGGCCGGCGTGCGCTTCGGCGGGAGCCAGAACCAGGCCGTGCTGAACCTCGGCGGCAAGGGCATCGACCAGGGCACCGGCGCGCAGCGCTACCGCTCGCTGGTCAGCGTGCTGGAGCTGCAGGCCGAATCGGCGCAGCTGCCGGAGTGTGATGCGGGCGTCTCGTCCGACTGCACGCTCAACGGCACCGCGAAGGGCGGCGACCTGCGCTACATCGGCGCGGCGTCGACGGCCCCGCTCGCCAAGGCACAGGGCGAACCGGAGAACGCCATGCTCGCGTTCGGACTCACCACCTGGGGCGACTTCGCGAACCTGGGCAGCAACACGATCCCGTTCGTCGACTTCGACACGACCGGCGACGGCCAGCCGGACTTCGAGACCTTCGTGACGAAGGCGACAGGCACCGACGTGCTCCTGGCCGCCACGGTGTCGTTGACGCAGGCGGGCAACCCGACGGTGGACGTGCAGGCCGTCAACGGTCAGCTCGGCGACGTGGACACCAATGTGTTCGACACCAACGTGATCGTGCTGCCGGTCAGCATCGCCGCGCTGGGCATCGACCCGAACGAGGCGTCGCACCGGATCAGCTACACCGTCGGCACGGCGGGGTACTACGTCGCGCCGGGCAGCACCGACGGGCTGATCGACTTCGTCGGCACGCCGCTCTCGTTCGACGCGCTGGCGCCGGCGTTCTCGGTGCAGGGTGGCGGTGACGCGGCCCTCGGCTACGTCGCCAAGCCCGGCACTCAGCTGGTGGTCAACCGCAACGCGGCTGCCGTCGCCGGTGACAAGCCGAAGGGCCTGCTGGCGATCGAGCACCACAACGCGGCCGGCTCGCGCGCGGGTGTCGTGCGGATCGAGTCGGCGGTGACGCGGCCGTGAGATAAGGCCCCGTCACCCGGCCAGACAGGGTGACGGGGTCCTCCGATCGGGGAAGGCCTGTCTCGCTGGTCACGTTCCCCGAATAGCGGCGATAGGGGCTTTCCGGGTCGTTGTGACCCGGGAGGCCCCTTTGCCTTTCACCCGTTCAGGTGTCTCACCCTGCGGGAGGATGCGGCATAAGGGTGGTGCGGCTACGGCGTCTTGTCTACGGCCGGTAACCTTCCGCTGCTGGCGTTTTCTTGCGGATGGGCCATCGGTGCGTTCGGTGGCCTGGTCTACGGAGGTGTGTGGATGCGGCTCGCGGTGATCCCAGGTGACGGGATCGGGCCCGAGGTGGTCTCCGAGGCGCTCAAGGTGCTCGGTGAAGTAGCACCGACGGCGGAGATCACGAACTACGACCTCGGTGCCGCGAGGTGGCACTCGACCGGGGAGTTGCTCCCCGAGTCGGTGCTCGGCGAGCTGCGTCAGCACGACGCGATCCTGCTCGGCGCGGTCGGCGACCCGACGGTGCCCAGCGGCATCCTCGAGCGCGGGCTGCTGCTGCGCCTGCGCTTCGAGCTCGACCACCACGTGAACCTGCGCCCGGCGCGCCTGTACCCGGGCGTGCGCGGCCCGCTGGCCGATGCCGGCGAGGTCGACATGGTCGTGGTGCGTGAAGGCACCGAAGGCCCGTACACCAACAACGGTGGCCTGCTGCGCAAGGACACCGAGCACGAGGTCGCCACGGAGGTCAGCGTCAACACGGCGTTCGGCGTCCGCCGCGTCGTCGCCGACGCGTTCAACCGCGCCGAAGAGCGGCCGCGCAAGCACCTCACGCTCGTGCACAAGACCAACGTGCTCGAGTACGCCGGGTCGCTGTGGTCGCGGATCGTCGAGGAGGTCTCGCTGGAGCACCCCAACGTCACGGTCGCGTACTCCCACGTCGACGCCGCCACGATCCACCTGGTCACGGACCCGTCGCGCTTCGACGTGATCGTCACCGACAACCTCTTCGGCGACATCATCACCGACCTGGCGGCCGCCGTCACCGGTGGCATCGGCCTCGCGGCCAGCGGCAACCTCGACATCACGCGCCGCAACCCGAGCATGTTCGAGCCGGTCCACGGCAGCGCCCCCGACATCGCCGGCCAGGGTCTTGCCGACCCGACGGCCGCCGTGCTCTCCGTGTCGCTGCTGCTCGACCACCTGGGCCACAAGGAGGCCGCGCGCCGCATTGAGGCGTCCGTGGCCTTCGATCTGGCGACACGCGACCAGGCGTCGCCCGGCACCACCCAGGCAATCGGCGACCGGCTGGCCGCGCTCGTCTCGTCGAACGTGCGCAACGTCAGCTGACGTTCTTGTAGGAACCCCCGCCGCGGAAGCCGGTCGAAATCCGGCGCTGACCCGCAACGGTAGGCCCGCGGTCTGTGTTCTTCGCAGACCGCGGGCGAGCCCGACACCGGCGGTGGTTTTCGCACCACCCTCGTCCCTCCCGTCGCGGTCTACGGGAGACGACGCCCTCTCGTCTCTTTGGCGTGGCTGCCGTCTTCGTTGTGTGGACCCTTGAGTAGATCGGGTCCTGCCGGTGCCACCTCCGAAGTTCTCGTCGTCTGACCGCCCGGACTCTTGACTGTCTTGTCGTGCGGCTTCCGACGGGTCGCTTCCGGTGTCGCCGGCCAACGGCGAATCCTCGCGCAGCGACTCCGGCCTTGCCGACTCGGCTGCGGCCGGCCCGTCACCGGCGTTGCCGTTCAATGGCGAACCCAAGCCGGGCGACGGATCCGCTGACGTTTCGCCGCCGCCCCGATCCGGTTCGGGCGGGTCTGATCCGCTGGTCGCGGCCCGGGCTCGTCGCTCGCGCCGTTGTCGAAAAGCGGTGAACCCAGGCGTGGCGACACATCGGCTGACGTCTCCGCGCCGGCCGGATCCGGTTCGGGCGGGTCTGATCCGCTGACCGGAGGCCCGGACCTGTCGCCCGGGCAGTTGCCGAAAAGCGGCGAACCCTCCCACGGCTTGCTGGACCGCATGACCGCCACGGACCGGCAGTGTGCACGGCCGCGCTCGAGCAGGTCGGCCTGGCGGAGTTCGCCGACCGCGGCGTCCTGACGCTCTCGGGCGGCGAACGGCAACGCGTGCTCATCGCGCGCGCCCTCGCGCAGGAGCCGCGGATCCTCGTGCTGGACGAGCCCACCAACCACCTCGACATCCGCCACCAGCTCGAGATTCTCGCCCTCGTGCGGCGAAGCGGCCCGACCGTGCTGGCCGCACTCCACGACCTCAACCTCGCCGCTGCGAGGTGCGACACCGTGCACGTCCTCGACGGCGGCCGCCTGGTCGCGAGCGGAACGCCCGCGCAGGAGCTGACCCCTGATCTGCTGGCCGAGGTGTTCGGCGTGCGCGCCCACGTGGTGACGCACCCGGCGACCGGCCGACCCCAGCTGTTGTTCGACCGACTCGAGTCCGAGGAGGAAAGTCATGCGTAAGACGGTCGCGGTGGTCCTGGTGGCCGCGCTCTCCGTGACGGGCTGTGGCGCCCAGGTGTCCGAAGGGGAGAGTGGTGTCGCGCCTGCGGGCTATCCCGTGACGGTGACCAACTGCGGTCAGCCGCTCACCGTCAGAAAGCCACCGTCGCGTGTGGTCACCAACGATATCGGCATCACCGAGCTGATGTTCGCCCTCGGCCTCGACGGCCGGATTGCCGGCTACGTCGTCGACAAAGGACAGTCGGGTGGCGTCGCGTCTTCGCCGTGGAAAGCCGATTTCACGAAGGTGCCCAAGCTCGCCGAGAAGATCAACCGCGAAGTCGTGCAGGGCGCCGGCGCCGACCTGGTGTTCGCGGGCTGGAACTACGGCTTCTCCGAGAGCACCGGCTTCACCCCCGACACGCTCACGCAGCTCGGCATCCAGAGCTACCAGCTGACGGAAGCCTGCCGCAACGGCGTCGGCAAGCAGCGCGGCATCATGCCTCCGCTCGACGCGCTGTACACGGACCTGCGCAATCTCGGCAAGATCTTCGGCGTGAGCGATCGCGCGGAGAAGCTGGTGAAGCAGTACAGCGACCAGGTCGCGGCCGTCACGAAGGCCGTCGCCACTCAGGGGCAACGGCCCAAAGTGTTCCTCTACGACGACGGCCGCGATCAGCCGTTCACGACCGCCCGCAACGCCGGCCCCGACGAGATCATCACCAAGGCAGGCGGCACCAACATCTTCTCCGACGTCGTCGACAGCTGGACCACCGTCAGCTGGGAGGCCGTGGTCCAGCGCGCGCCCGACGTCATCCTCATCAACGACTACGGCGGCGAGGTCGGCACCGTCGCCGACAAGGAGAACTTCCTCCGGTCGCAGCCTGGCCTGCGTGACATCCCGGCCGTCAAGCAGGGCCGCGTCTTCGCCTTGCCCTACGCAGCTCTCGTGGAGGGCCCACGCAACGCTTCGGCCGTGCAAGCGTTCGGCGCGTACCTGCCTGGTCTGCTCCGTTGATCAGCTCCCAGGAAGTGGGAAGCTCCGCCCGGGACTTGGGCGCTGGGCGGAGCTGTGGCATCATGCAAACCATGACCGCCATCTCGATCATTATCGCCGAGCGCGCCGGATAGACGCTCCACAAGAGCTTCCGGCGCGCAACCTCTCGCACCCATGCGGGAGGTTTTTTTGTTGCCAGAAACAGGTTCTGCCCCGCCACAAGGAGACACCGTGACCCGCACGGAGCCCGCCGAAACGCCCCTCGGTGACGCCTTTCACCTCTACGACACCACCTTGCGCGACGGCGCCCAGCGCGAAGGCATCACGTACTCCGTCACCGACAAGCTCGCCGTGGCCCGGCTGCTCGACGAACTCGGCGTGGGCTTCATCGAGGGTGGCTGGCCGGGCGCATTGCCGAAAGACACGGAGTTCTTCGCGCGGGCGGCGAAGGGCGAGCTGGCGCTGAAGCACGCCGCGCTCGTCGCCTTCGGATCCACGCGCAAGGCGGGCACCCGCGCGTCCGAGGATCCGCAGGTCCGCGCGCTGTTGGACTCCGAAGCGCCCGTGGTCACCTTGGTGGCGAAATCCGACCTCCGGCACATCGAACGCGCGCTGCGTGTCGACGTCGACGAGGCGTGCGCCATGGTCCGCGACACCGTCGCGTTCCTGACCGGCGAGGGCCGTCGCGTGTTCCTCGACGCCGAGCACTTCTTCGACGGGTACGCCTTCTCACCCGACACCGCGCTGCGAGTACTCGACGCCGGCGCCAATGCCGGCGCGGACGTCCTCGTGCTCTGCGACACCAACGGCGGCCAGCTGCCGCTCGGCCTCGCGGAGACCGTGCGTGAGGTCAAGGACAAAACCGGGTTTCGCTTGGGAATCCATTGCCAGGACGACACTTCCTGCGCCGTGGCGAACTCCGTCGCCGCTGTGCAGGCCGGCGCGACGCACGTCCAGTGCACCGCGAACGGTTACGGGGAGCGGGCCGGCAACGCCGACCTGTTCGCCGTGACGGGAAACCTCGTGACCAAGCTCGGAATGGAGGTCCTCCCGATCGGAGGAGCCGCCGAGCTCACCCGCGTCTCCCATGCGCTTGCCGAAATCGCGAACCTCGCACCCGACACCCACCAGGCTTATGTCGGGTCGTCGGCCTTTGCCCACAAGGCGGGGCTGCACGCGAGCGCGATCAAGGTGGATCCGTTGCTGTACAACCACATCGATCCATCTTCAGTCGGCAACGGCATGCGGGTACTGGTCACGGAGATGGCCGGCAGGGCCAGCCTCGAGCTCAAGGGACGTGAACTCGGGGTGGACCTTGCCGGCCGGCCCGAAGCGCTGACGAACGCGGTGCGCAAGGTGAAGGACCTCGAAGCGGAGGGCTGGTCGTTCGAGGCCGCCGACGCGTCGCTGGAGTTGTTGCTGCGCCGCGAAGTCGAGGACGTGTCCGGTGAGGAGCCGGTGACGCCGCCGTTCCACCTGGAGTCCTACCGCGTCGTCCTCGACCACCGGTCCGACGGCGAGGTCGTCTCGGAGGCGACGGTGAAGGTCCATGTGAACGGGCAACGCGTCATCGCGACGGCGGAGGGCAACGGGCCCGTGCACGCGATGGACGCCGCCCTGCGGGAAGCGCTCAGCCCCCACCTGTCCTGGTTGGACGCCGTGGAGCTGTCCGACTACAAGGTGCGCATCCTGTCGTCCAACCCGGGCACCCACGCGGTGACCCGTGTCCTGCTCGAATCCAGCGACGGTGAGCGGGAATGGACCACTGTCGGTGTGCACGGGAACATCGTGGAGGCGAGCTGGATGGCGATGTGCGACGCGCTCGTCCACAAGAGCCTCACGGCTCGCGTCTGAGGATCGGCGGCTCCTTTCTGCGGGGTTCGTCGGTGGGCTGCGTCGATGGCTGTTCGGTCAGGTTGACCCATGGCCGGCGTGGTCGTCGAGGGTTTCCGGTCAGAAAGCGGGCGAACGGACCTCTCGTGCACCTCGCGGCGATCGATCCGCAGGTCGTGGGCGACGCGAGGGGTCCATTCGCTCGGAGACGGCGCGAGGGGACCGTTCGCGCCGCCGGGGGCGAGCGTCTCGGCGGCGGCGTACGTAGACTGGCCGAGTGCGTCTAGCCCGTATTGCTCATCCCAGTGGTGGTGTCGCGTTCGCTTCGATCGAGGGCGAGGGCGACGACGCCCAAGTCTTGGAGATCGCCGAGCACCCGTTCGGCCAGCCGAACTTCACCGGCAAGCGGTGGCCGCTCGCCGACGTCCGCCTGCTCGCGCCGATCCTGCCGTCGAAGGTCATCGCCGTCGGCCGGAACTACGCGAAACACGCGGCCGAGTTCGGCAACGAGGTGCCGGCGGCGCCGATGCTGTTCATCAAGCCGTCGACCACGGTCATCGGCCCGAACGTGCCGATCCGCCGCCCGCGTGACGTCGGTCGCATCGACTTCGAGGGCGAGCTGGCGATCGTCATCGGCCAGCCGGTGAAGAACGTGTCGGCCGACCGAGCGGCGAGCGCGATCCTCGGCTACACGGTGGCCAACGACGTGAGCGCCCGCGAACTCCAGAAGTCCGACGGCCAGTGGGGCCGCGCGAAGGGCTTCGACACGTTCTGCCCGCTCGGCCCGTGGATCGAGACGTCGATCGATCCGGCGGACCTGGCCCTGCGCAGCGAAGTCAACGGCGACGTCAAGCAGGACGGCCGCACGTCCGACCTCGTGCACAAGGTGCCGGAGCTGGTCGAGTTCATCTCGGGCGTCATGACGTTGCTGCCCGGCGACATCATCCTGACCGGCACCCCCGAGGGCGTCGGCCCGATCGTCGACGGCGAGTCGGTCTCGATCACCATCGAAGGCATCGGCACCCTGACCAACCCGGTCCAGGACATCTGACTTCGGTTCCACCCGAGGCCCACCGGCCGTTCGCCTCAGAATGGCGACGGCCGGTGGGCCTCCGTATTTCCCGGGTGGTGACTGAGGTCACCGGCTCGTGTTCGGTTCGATTTTCGCCGTTTGGTGGCGATGTTGCCTTGGCCGTCGCCGTGAGGCTGGGACGGTTGCCGCTGAGTGGCGAACGGCTGGATCGGCAGGTTGGCTGCGGGTTTTCCTGCTGCTGGCCACGGCAACGGCGGGTGTCGCCACTCAGCGGCGACGCTCGGCAATCGAGCCCTGCGGCCCGGTCTGGCGTGGTGTTGCCACTGAACGGCGACGTCTTGCCCGACGGGGGAACTGGTCGCCCAGCTGGAAGTCGCCGGGCCGCGAAGGGTCGCGGTGAGGTCGGGTGGGTGTTGCCGCTCAGCGGCGACAGCTTGCCCAGTGGAAAAGGCGGTCGCTGAGCTCGGAGTCGCCCGGTGATTTAGCCTCGCGCCGCGGCCGGATGGGTGTTGCCGCTCGGTGGCGACACCCTGATCAGCTGGCTGCCGAGATGGGAGTTGTCTGCTGACCAAGCCTCGCGGCGCGGTCGGGGTTGGGGTTGCGTTTCAGCGGCGACGGCTTGGCTGGCAGGACCGCGGTGGTTGGAACTGGGAGTCGCTGGGTGGCAGAGCTTTGCGGTGGGGTCGGGGTTGGGCGTTGCCGCTCAGCGGCGACACCCTGGGCCCGGCGATGGGAACTCGTCGCTGAGCTGGGAATCGGCCGGTGTCCGAGGTTCGCGGCGCCGTCGGGTGGGCGTTACAGTTCCGTGGCGGCATTTGGTCGGCGACGAGCGGGCTGTTCGCTCGGAGTTGATCGGCGTTCGCGTCGCGATGCGCGGTGTGGTTGGGCGTTGCCGCTTGGTGGCGACTCCGTGGTTGGCGATGGGAAGCGTCGCCGAGTTTGTTGTCGGCTTCGCGATTGAGCCCTGCGGCACTGTCGGGCCAGCGGTTGCCGCGCAGTGGAGAGGGCTCTGCTGGCGAAGGCAAGCAAGGGGGCTGGATTGGTGTCGCCGTTCGGTGGCGACACGGAAGTTGGCATCGGCGGGGGTACACCTCGGCGTTGCGTGGCGATGTCGTGCGGAGTGGATCGGTTTAGCCGTTGTGTGATGGCGCAGCGATCTGCAGTGGGGTGTCGCGGGGCCAGCGGGGGTATGGACTGGAGTGCCGCCGCGCTCGTGATGCGCGGCGGCACTCGGGGTTGCGGTTGTGGGCTGTCAGGGGTCAGGCGTTGCGTCGCTCGCACCAGCCGGTTGGGCGCGGACTTGTTGCGTGGCTTGGTGGACGCCGCGAGGTGGGGGTGACCTTCGAACCCGACGGGCTATTTCTTCCCGGCGGGTTCCATCGCGCGGCGGGCGAAGGCCGGGGCGTGCTCGGGGCGGAAACCCAGGCCCAGTAGGCGCGCGGGGATGTAAGCGAGTTTGGGGAAGCGCGCGAAGAGGGCGATGAGCTGGGGAGGCGGGCCGTCGCGGCGACCGGACATGACGGGGCGCATCACGGCGCGGTGGAGGAGCCGTTGCAGGGTTTGGACGGCGATCGTCGGGAGTAGGCGGCGGGTGCGGACCTTCGCGAGGTCGTCACCCGAGGTGGGGCCGCGGAGGAGGGGGTCGGCCAGGAGGGTCGCGGCGGCGACTGCGTCCTGGACGGCGAGGTTGATGCCGACGCCGCCGACGGGCGACATCGCGTGGGCCGCGTCGCCGATGCAGAGGAGGCCGTCGGCGTGCCAGCGGTGCAGGCGGTTGAGGCGGACGTCGAGGAACTTGATGTCGTCCATCGTCTCCAGTTCGTCGACGCGGTCGGCGAACTCGGGGCAGACCTCGACGACGTTGCGGCGGAAGGCCTCGATGCCGGCCGCGCGCAGGTCTTCGCCCTTCGGTGCGAGGTAGGCGATTTGGTAGTAGCCGTTGCGGGGCAGCGGCACCGCGAACCGCCGGTGGTTCATGCGCGGCATGAGCATTGAGCCGACTTCGTCGTCGTGGCGGGAAAGGCGGAACCACCAGACGTCGAAGGGGCAGTCGAACTCCCGCGGCTCCAGGCCGGCCGAGCGGCGCGCGAGCGACCAGCGCCCGTCGGCGGCGATGACGAGGTCGGACTCGAGTTCGCCTTCGGTGCCGTCGGCAGTGCGGTAGCGCACGCCCGTCACGCGGCCGCGCGAGCGGAGCAGGCCGGTCATCTCCGTCTCGAGTCGGAGGGTGAACGTCGGTTCCTTCTGAGCCGATTCGGCGAGCAGGTTGAGCAGGTCCCACTGCGGGACCATCGCGATGTAGGGGTGTGGAACGTTCAACAGCGAGAGATCGGCGAGCTTCATGAGGCCGCCGTCCTGAGTGGGGAAGCCGGCTTCCTTTAACTTGCTGTGCGGGATCGCGTGGAACTTCTCGCCGAGGCCGAGCTCGTCGAGCAGGGTGAGGGTGGACGGGTGGACCGTGTCGCCGCGGAAGTCGCGCAGGAAATCGGCGTGCTTCTCCAGCACGGTCACCTCGACGCCCGCCCTCGCCAGGATCAGGCCGGCGACCATGCCCGCAGGTCCGCCGCCGACGACGACGCAACGCGTGTGCTCGGTCATCTGACTCATCTCCCTCTTTTCATCACCCGTTGAATAACCTCAGGATGCACCCGAGGTGGGTCTCACGTCAAGTGGTCGGTGTGTCACGATGCTGACTGTCCACTGAGGACACACGCGTGTGGGGAGGTTGTTCTTTCGCGCGCGGTTCGTGGCAAGGTGGCCGCTTGAACCGTTTCACTGGCATCGCACGAATCGGTTCACTCACCCGGTTGGCCGGATTCCTGTGTCCGTAACCGGATCAACGCTTTCCACGCACTGGGAGTAGACGTGGTGCGCCGGATCAGTGGAGCGGCAATCACCTTTTTGGCCGCGTTGCGAACGCGGCGAGTGCCCTAGCCTCACTGGGTGGATTTCGCCGTGGCACCCCCGACCCCTTCGCGAACCGCCCCTCCGGCACCTGTCGGATCCGAACCTTGGGCGCCTCCGGAACTGCGTCTGGTCTGCCTCGACATCGATGACACGTTGATCGACTGCACCGCCGCGATCCGCGTCAGCCTCCACGCGCTCACCGGCCGCAGTGATCTCTGGCCGTTGTGGGACTTGATCACCGAGGAGCACGTGGCGCTGGTCGTCGCCGGGAAACTCGGGTACGACGTGATGCACCACCGACGCACCGAGTGCTTCCTCGCTGAGCTCGGCATCTCCGCGGATTCGGCGCAGGTGACCGCGTTCGAGGCGCGCCGGCGCGACATCCTCGCCACGTCGTGGCAACTGTTCGACGACGTCCTGCCCTGCCTCGAGTGGCTGCGCGCGGCAGGCCTGCTGCTCGCGGCCGTGACCAACGCCTCGGGTGCGCACCAGCGCCGCAAGATCGCGGACCTCGGGCTGGCGCCGTTCTTCGACCACGTGGCCATCGCCGGCGAGATCGGCGTCGCCAAGCCCGACCCTGTGATGTTCCACTCGGTGTGCCTGGGCCTGGGCTGTGACCCGGCGCAGACCGTGCACGTCGGCGACAAACTCGACACCGACGCCATCGGCGCTCACGACGCCGGCCTCGGCGCCGTCTGGCTCGACCGCGATGGGACCGGTCGCACCGGCGAACGCGCACCCGCCGGTGTACACACGGTCACAACCCTCGACGAGTTGCCTGAGCTGCTGGTTTCCGAGTACGCGACCGTCGGCGTCCCCGTCCAGCGCGCGGCGGGGACCCCCGCTGCGCAGCTGCGCGGCAGCGTGCTCTAGTATTTCCCTCCGTGCGGTGCTGAACCGGCCGAGCCGGGAAAGTGCCTCACTGGGGTATGGTGTAATTGGCAGCACGACTGGTTCTGGTCCAGTTAGTCTAGGTTCGAGTCCTGGTACCCCAGCTGCGGAGAGTGACCCCCCTGTGGAGCGAGAAATCGCCTCTGGTAAGTTCTCTCCAGCAAGAAAAATAGAATAGCTCCCCGGAAACGGGGAAAGATCCTAAGCCCCCGTCGTCTAGCGGCCTAGGACGCCGGCCTCTCACGCCGGTAGCGTGGGTTCGAATCCCATCGGGGGTACAGCTACTCGCCACCCAGGTTCCGCAGTTGCGGACCTGGGTTTTTGGCATTTCTGGGGTTAGTTGATTCCGGGGGCTGAGTGGGGGCCGCTGGTCTGTGTTGGTGGGTGTCTACACGGGACAGTTTGTGGCGGTGGGGGGTGGGGGGCTCGGGTCTTTGGGTCCGGAGGGGCTGTCGGGGGCCGGGGCAGCGGGGGCGGGGCAGCGGGGGTGTTGCTCATGTGTCGGTTGTTCGTGCGCGGGTCGGGTTACGCATGCCGGGCAGGGACCGCCGGACCTTGTTCTCGGTAGGGACGCGGCTGCTGGCTCGGGGAGCGGGGGCCGAAGCATCAGGCTCTTGATGTGGGGGAGTGGCGGGCATTGGGGCCGCCGTTGTTTTTGGTGAGGGGAACTGGTTGGTTTTCGCCAGAGCCAGAGCCAGAGCCAGAGCCAGAGCCAGAGCCAGAGCCAGAGCCAGAGCCAGAGCCAGAGCCAGAGCCAGAGCCAGAGCCAGAGCCAGAGCCACAGCCGGCAACTGTGGCTGCTCGGCTGGAGGGAGAGCCGGTCGGTTGAGGGTGGGTTTCCTTCGCTGGTCGACCGGAGGGGCGCGAGTGCAGCCGGAGCGCGGGGTTGGTTGGGGGCCGGTCGCTGGGGCTGGGGGCGATCTGGCGCCTGTGGTGCGTGGTGGGTGGCGAGGGCTCCTGCTCGGCGCGGCGACGAGTTCGCGAGTGAGCGACCTTCACGGCAGCGATGGTGGCGGACCGGTTCTTGCTATGCGGGGCTGGTGGACGTTGCGCGTGGGCGGGCGGGTGCGGACTCGAAGGGGCGGTGTTGCCTGTCCAACGTCGAAAGTGGCATTGCGGCTGTCTTGTGTGAGCAGCGTGGCCGCGGAGTCGATCGATGCTTTGGGACGGCGAGGGTCGGGTGCTGCTGCGGGTGAGAGGTGTTGGGCGCTGCCGGCGCCTTCGGGCGGAAGCCTGCCGGTAGGGCCAGCCGACACTGAGTGTCAGGGCGTAGGGCAGGGATTCGGGATGGTGGTGTCGCCGGTGAGCGGCGCGGGTGCCTTGGGCGCGATGCGGGCCGTGGGTCGGTTGACGCCGTGTCGGCGTGTGGGGCGGGACTCGGGATAGGTGGTGTCGCCGGTGAGTGGCATGGGTGTCTTGCGTGCGATGCGGGCCGGTGGACGTGTGGGGCGGGGAGTCGGGGCGGGTGGGTGTCGCTGGTGAGTGGTGTGGGTGACTTGGGTGCGAAGTCGATTGGTGGGCCGGTTCATGCTGTGTGTCGGTGCGTGGGGCGCAGAGCCGGGATGGGCGTTGCTTCCGGTGGTTGGCGTGGATGACCTGCACGCGAGGCGTGCCGGTGGGGCCGGTCGAAGCTGGGTGCGGGAGGGGCCCGGGGAGGCGGCGCTGCCGGGGTGCCGGTGGTTCGGGTGCTCTGGGCGGGAAGCGGGCAGGAGCGGCTGACGCTGTGCGGTGACGTGTGGGAGATGGCTTCTTGGAGGCGTGTCGCGGGGAGCGGTGAGGGTGTTGGGGATTTCTTGTACGCGAAGCGGGCCGATGGAGCAGGTCGGTGATGTGCCGTGGGCGAGGTGGTTTTCGGCGCGGTGGTGTTGCCGGTGAGTGGCGATGAGGTCGCCCGGGCTGTTGCGCGACGTCAGCTGGGCGGGGACGGTCGATGCTGTCGACGGCAGGGGAGGGGCGCTGCTGCCAGGCGTTGGTGATGGTTGGCCGGTCGGGTGTCTGGGCGCGAAGCCGGCGGGGAGAGAACGGCCGACGCTGCGCGGCTGCGAGGAAAGAGCTTTGAGGCTGCAGTCCTGCCGGTGAATGGTGATGGGCGTGAAGGGCTGTGGAGATCGTTTTGCTGGTGGTTGGCGGATGGCGTTGGACGAGCCTTCGGGTAATGGCGATGCCTCGCTCAGTGGAACTGATTGGCGTATCGAACCATTGCGAGGGAAGTCGATTTGGATCGGTTGATATGACGGCCCGAGAGAGAACTGGATCGGGGTGGGTATTGAGTGCGGGGTGATTGTGGTGACGGGCGAGCCCGAGTCGGATCACTGTTGCGGGACTGAGAGACGCGTTTAAGGAATGTGCCGGGGACCGGATGGATGGGGTCGCGGTGGGCGAGGATTCATCGCGGAGGTAGGGAAGTCGACAGGTTGGTGAGGTCTGGGGCTTCACCGGCGGGGCTCTGGGTTGGACCCGTAACGCCGCGCTGTGCAGGCCGATGTGAGGCTGGGCGGGGCCGACGCCGGCGGTGAGGCGCGGGCAGTTCGTGGCTGTGATGCCGTGCGGCAGGCCGAAGTCACCCATGGTCGGGCCGATGCTGGCGGCAAGGCGGATCGATCCCGTCCGGGGTCGCGATGGCGTGCGGTAGGCCGTCGTCGGGCAAGGCGGGGCCGATGTCAGTGGTGAGAGGGAGTCCGGTCCGGGGCTGCGTTGCTGTGCGGCAGGCCGCTGTCGGGCAAGGCGGGGCCGATGTCAGTGGTGAGAGGGAGTCCGGTCCGGGGCTGGATTGCTGTGCGGCAGGCCGCTGTCAGGCAAGGGCGGGGCCGACGTCAGTGGTGCGAGGGAGTCTCGCCTGGGTCGCGATTGCGCGCGGTAGGCCGATGTCAGTCAGCGTGGGATCGACGTCAGTGATGAGAGGGAGCCCGGCGCGGGCTGCGATGGTGCGCGGTAGGCCGATGTCGGGCAAGGCCGGACCGACGGCTTTGGCGAGAGGGAGGCCCGACCGGGGCCGCGTTGCTGTGCGGCAGGCTGAAGTCAGCCATGGCGGGGCCGACGCCGACGGCGAGACGGGAGTTCCGTCCAGGACCGCGTTGTCGGGAACTGGAGTGACTTCAGGTCAGTTCGGTGACTGGGTCCGTTGCCGGACAGACGGTTCCGGCCGAAACCACCGGCGGGCAAAGACCCCGGACATGCGGCAGGGCCCCGTCCCGGGAGTGGGAGGGGCCCTGCCGTGAAGTGCACGTCCTGACGTAAACGCCGGGGTGGTGTTACTTCTTCTTCGCAGCGCTGGTGCGCTTGGCGGCCGGCTTGGCAGCGGCCTTCTTCGCGGCAGGCTTGGCGGCGGTCTTCGTCGCGGCGGCCTTGGTCGCCGTGGCCTTGGCGGCGGGCTTCGCGGCGGCGGCCTTGGTGGTCGCGGCCTTCGCGCGCGTGGCGGCCGGCTTGGCGGCGGCGGTCTTCGTGGCGGCGGCGGGCTTCGCGGCCGTCGCGCGGGTGCGGGTGGTGGAGCGCGTCGCTGCGGGGCGGGTGGCCGTGGAGCGCGAGGCGGTCGCACGCGTCGTCGTGGTGGCGCGCGACGCGGTCGCCGTGGTGGTGCGCTTGACGGCGGTGGCCTTCGGCAGCTTCTTCGTGCCGGAGATGACGTCCTTGAACGTCGTGCCCGCACGGAAGGCCGGCACGTTGGTCTTCTTCACCCGCACCGTCTCACCCGTGCGCGGGTTACGCGCGGTCCGGGCGGCACGGGCACGCTTCTCGAACACACCGAACCCGGTGATGTTCACCTTCTCGCCCTTGTTGACCGTCCGGATGATGATGTCGACGAGACCGTCGACGGCCTCCGAAGCAACCTTTTTGTCGCCCAGACGCTCCGACAGCGCCTCGATCAGCTGGGCCTTGTTGGCCATTCCAGTCCTCCAAGAAGAACTCTTCGTCCACGGCCACGTCGGCCGACTTAGCGCACACGGTATTACCAACGCAGCACAAATTCCAAACGGCACGCGGAATTTTCCCTTGCCCGGGGAGTGGTTCCGCCTCCCGAGGGACCCTTCCGGGGCCGGGGGAGGTGCCGTTTGGTGTGGGCGAAGCAGCCTCTCGCGGGGGCACGGATTCCCTTTTCGAGCAGGGAATCCGTGCCCCCGGACGGGGCTAGGAGGCCGTGATCGGGGTGGTCACGGGCTTCCAGGAGGGCCGGGTCGATTCGAACTCGGTGATCTCTTCGGCGTGGCGCAGGGTGAGGCCGATGTCGTCGAGCCCTTCGAGCAGGCGCCAGCGCACGTAGTCGTCGATCTGGAACGGGGCGGTGAAGTCCTTGGCCCGCACGGTCTTGGTCTCGAGGTCGACCGTGACCTCCGTGCCGGGCTCGTTCTCGAGCAGCTTCCACAGCAGTTCGACGTCCGACTGCTCGCACTGGGCGGCGACGAGGCCGCCCTTGCCGGAGTTGCCGCGGAAGATGTCGCCGAAGCGGGAGGCGATCACGGCGCGGAAGCCGTAGTCCATGAGCGCCCACACGGCGTGCTCGCGGGAGGAGCCGGTGCCGAAGTCGGGCCCGGCGACCAGGACGCTGCCGCCGTCGAAGGGCTCCTGGTTGAGGATGAAGTCGTCCTGGGTGCGCCAGGCGGCGAACAGGCCGTCCTCGAAGCCGGTGCGGGTCACACGCTTGAGGTAGACGGCCGGGATGATCTGGTCAGTGTCCACGTTGGACCTGCGCAGCGGCACCCCGACGCCGGTGTGCTGGGTGAACGGTTCCATGGTGGGAGCTCCTGTCTCGGGAAGGGTCAGACGGTGGCCAGGTCGGCCGGGGACGAGAGCGTCCCCCGCACGGCCGTGGCGGCGGCCACGAGCGGCGACACCAGGTGCGTGCGCCCGCCCTTGCCCTGCCGGCCCTCGAAGTTGCGGTTGGAAGTCGACGCGCTGCGCTCGCCGGGGGCGAGCTGGTCCGGGTTCATGCCCAAGCACATCGAGCAGCCCGCCTGCCGCCACTCGGCGCCGGCCTCGGTGAAGACCTTGTCCAGGCCCTCGTCGATGGCCGCCTGGCGCACGCGCATCGACCCGGGGACCACGAGCATCCGCACGGACTCGGCCACCTTGCGCCCGCGCAGCACCTCGGCGGCCGCGCGCAGGTCCTCGATGCGGCCGTTGGTGCACGAACCGAGGAAGACGGTGTCCACCGCGATCTCGCGCAGCGGCGTGCCCGGAGTCAGGTCCATATAGGACAGGGCCTTCTCGGCCGAGGCGCGCTCGTTCTCGTCGGGGATCGTGGCCGGGTCGGGCACCGAGGCGCCCAGCGGCAGGCCCTGACCCGGGTTGGTGCCCCAGGTCACGAACGGGGTGAGCTCGTCGGCGTCGAGATGCACCTCGGCGTCGAACTCGGCGCCCTCGTCGGTGCGCAGCTCGCGCCACGCGGCCACGGCGGCGTCCCAGTCGGCGCCCTGCGGCGCGTGCGCACGGCCCTTCAGGTAGTCGAACGTCGTCTCGTCCGGCGCGATCATGCCGGCGCGCGCGCCCGCCTCGATCGACATGTTGCACACCGTCATGCGTGCTTCCATCGACAGCGCCTCGATGGCCTTGCCGCGGTACTCGAGCACGTAACCCTGCCCGCCGCCGGTGCCGATCTTGGCGATGACGGCGAGGATGATGTCCTTCGCCGTGACGCCCGGCTGCAGGTCGCCGTCGACGGTGATCGCCATCGTCTTGAACTTGCGCAGCGGCAGCGTCTGGGTGGCGAGCACGTGCTCGACCTCCGAAGTGCCGATGCCGAAGGCCATCGCGCCGAACGCGCCGTGGGTGGAGGTGTGACTGTCGCCGCACACCACGGTCGTGCCGGGCTGCGTGAGCCCCAGCTGCGGGCCGATGACGTGCACGATGCCCTGCTCGGCGTCACCCATCGGGTGCAGCCGGACACCGAACTCCTTGCAGTTGCGGCGAAGGGTGTCGACCTGCGTGCGCGACACCGGGTCCGCGATCGGGAGGTCGATGTCGACGGTGGGGACGTTGTGGTCCTCGGTCGCGATGGTGAGGTCGGGGCGGCGCACCGGCCGCCCGGCCAGCCGGAGGCCGTCGAACGCCTGCGGGCTCGTGACTTCGTGCACCAAGTGGAGGTCGATGTAGAGCAGGTCCGGTTCGGCACCTTCGCCTCGGCGCACGAGGTGGCTGTCCCACACCTTCTCCGCCAGCGTGCGAGCCTTGCCGGTCGGGCTGGTCATCTCCGGCTCCTTCCAAGGGGTTGGCCGGGAGCAAGGAACTCGGGCGACGTCCTCAGGCGGGGCGAGCCACGTCACGTGCGCAGCTCGAGTTCGTTTTTCCCAGATTCTGGACTTCCCAAACTTCGGGAAGTTAGTATCGCGTCGTGGGACAGCATAGCGGTATCGGAGTACTGGACAAAGCCGTGGCGGTGCTGCAGGCCGTCGCCGAAGACCCCTGTGGGCTGGCGGAACTCTGCACACGCACAGGACTACCGAGGGCGACGGCGCACCGTCTCGCCGTCGGTCTCGAAGTGCATCGGTTGCTGCGCCGGGGACCGGACGGCCGCTGGCGCCCGGGCACCGCGCTCGCCGAGCTGGCGGGCGGCTCGACCGACCCGTTGCTCGACGCCGCGAGCTCGGTGCTGCCGAAGCTGCGCGACATCACGGGCGAAAGCGTGCAGCTGTACCGGAGGGACGGCGTGCAGCGCGTGTGCGTCTCGACGGCCGAGCCGCCCAGTGGCCTGCGCGACACCGTGCCGATCGGCTCGCGCCTGCCGATGACGGCCGGCTCGGGCGCGAAGGTCCTCGCAGCGTGGGCGGATCCGCACACGCAGCGCACCATCCTCGCCGAAGCCGTGTACGGCGAGCGCACTTTGCTGGAAGTGCGCCGCCGAGGCTGGGCGCAGAGCGTCGCCGAACGAGAACCCGGCGTGGCGAGCGTCTCGGCGCCCGTGCGGGATTCGTCGGGCACGGTCGTCGCGGCGGTGTCGGTTTCCGGTCCCATCGAACGCATCGGCCGCAAACCGGGCGCGCGCTGGGCCGCCGATCTGCTCGCCGCGGCGGACGCGCTTCAGGAACGGCTTTGACGCTCCACTCCCGCTGACTCCCACCACTCTCCACCTCAGGCCGCCTCTCCTCCGGGGGAGGCGGCCTTCTTTTTCGGGTGGGCGCCGAACGGCCGTTCACCAAACGGCTGTTCGGCGCCCGAACCTGTGCCGATCATCTGAGCCGGCTGAGAATCCGGCCGCCGCCTTCACGAGCGCACGACACCCGTCGATGGCACCCTGTCCCCACTTCGCGGCCCGACCGGCCGCGACCCTCCCAGGTGGACGGAACCCCCATGACCGAACTCACCGACCTGATCATCGCCGCCCGACGCGGCGGCGGCGCCGCGGACCCGGCGGCCGCGCTGCTGCGGCTGCAGCGGGAGGTCGCCGCGTCCGCCGCCGAGGTACTCGGCTGGTTGCCTGGCGCCGGCGTCGACGAGCACGTGCTCCACGCCGAGCCGACCCTGACGTTGCTGCGGGTCGAGATCGGGCCCCGGACGGAGTACCCGGCGCACGACCACCTCATCCCGGCGTGCATCGCCGTGCTCGAGGGCCGGGAGACCAACACCTTCTACCGCGCGGACGGCTCGGCTCTGACGCGCGTCGGGGAGACCGACACGGCGGCGGGCTCTGTGCTGCCGATGGACGAGCGCGTGATCCATTCTGTGGCCAACCGGACCGCCGACCGGTCCGTGGCGTTGCACGTGTACTTGGGGGACCTCTTCCAGCTGTCGCGGACGATCTGGGACCCGGCCACCGGCTCGCCCGGGCCCTACAGCGACGAGCGGTACTTCGCGCTCGCCCGGACCACGGCGCCCGCCTGACAGTCCTGAGTAGACATATCATCTTGCCCCTGAACTGCTGATCCATGACGGCGCCCCGGCCGGCGCGGCTGGTCCGCGCTTTCGGCCGGAGCGCTTTTTTCTGTACTCGCGGACCCTGTCGGGGGTCTCGTGTTCCGTGCCGAGGGGCCTTTCCCTCGCTGAGTGAGCCGGGTGCTTCAGGTCAATTGCGGGCATCCGGTGCGGGCCCGATATCTCTCCCTGACACGGCTTCGGGTGGCCGAACAGTCGTTCACCGCGGGGCCACCCGCTCGGCCGAGTGCGGCCTGCCCTTGCGTCACGCGGAACGCTGATCCGGGGCCTTCGCCGGTCACACGCTTGGCCGAGTCTTCACGCGACCGGACCCGTGCCGGGCGTCCGGGGTGCGCACCCGTTGCCGCTCTTGGGGGTTCTGCTTTGTCGGGTTTCGTGGCCGGCTCCGGTCCGCCGGTCGACTCCTTTGCCGCCCAACGGGCGTCGCCGCCGCGGGGCCGCCGAACCCCGCCGCGGCAGGGGTTCCGACCCTCCCCGGGGACGCCCTGCCCGCCCCTCCGGGTCGCCGCGCATCGGATTTCCGACGATCGTCGGGCCGTCGTTCGTCAGTCCGCAAAGGACACTCCCGTGCCCGGGGCAAGATCGCCTTCCGCCACTGGAGAAGCACGTGGCCGCAGTGGTGGCTGGATCAAAACCGCTGGTAGAGCCCCACTCTGCGCGAACAATCGAACACAAGAGCGAATAAGGTGTCGGTTATTGTGACCGTTCCTGAGCCCTTCGAAAGGGCGGACCGCAGACACGCCAACGGAAAAACCAAGGGTCCCGTTTGGACTTCTCCGCCTTATGGGTAATACTATTGAAGAGTTCGGCCGACGTGGCCGTGGACGAAGAGTTCTTCTTGGAGGACTGGAATGGCCAACAAGGCCCAGCTGATCGAGGCGCTGTCGGAGCGTCTGGGCGACAAAAAGGTTGCTTCGGAGGCCGTCGACGGTCTCGTCGACATCATCATCCGGACGGTCAACAAGGGCGAGAAGGTGAACATCACCGGGTTCGGTGTGTTCGAGAAGCGTGCCCGTGCCGCCCGGACCGCGCGTAACCCGCGCACGGGTGAGACGGTGCGGGTGAAGAAGACCAACGTGCCGGCCTTCCGTGCGGGCACGACGTTCAAGGACGTCATCTCCGGCACGAAGAAGCTGCCGAAGGCCACCGCCGTCAAGCGCACCACCACCGCCACGGCTGCCACCGCCTCCCGCGCGACCACCACGCGCGCGACCGCGGCGACCGGCACACGTGCGGCTGCCTCGCGCACCGCGGCGACCCGCCCGGCCACCACGCGCTCCACCACGACGCGTACCCGCGCCACCGCTGCGAAGCCGGCCGCTGCGACGAAGACCGCCGCTGCCAAGCCCGCCGCGACGCGCGCGAAGGCTGCCACCACCACCAAGGCTGCCGCTGCGAAGCCGGCCGCCAAGGCCACGGCGACCAAGGCCGCTGCCGCGAAGCCGGCCGCTGCCAAGCCTGCTGCGAAGAAGGCCGCTGCGAAGCCGGCCGCCAAGCGCACCAGCGCTGCGAAGAAGAAGTAACACCATCCCGGCGTTGACGCCGGGACGTGCACTTCACGGCAGGGCCCCCTCCCATCTCGGGAGGGGGCCCTGCCGCATGTGTGGGGTGGTTCTGGTCGAGTCGGATGCGGTGTTGGACATCGGGTCTGACTGGCTTGGGGATGCTGGGGCTCGCAGGAAACGGTGCGCATGGTTCGGTCGCCGGGTTTTGGCCGGCGGTGCCGGTGCGCATGGTCTGGCCTGCAGGATCACGGCACTGCACGGGAATGACGAGACCTGCGCACTGCTGGCTCGCGCGGCACAGAACGGCGGACGAGAACACGCTGCTGCATAAGCCGAGAGCCCGCTACGAACAACGCGGCCCGACGCTCTGGTGTAACGGGTTGGGCGCGGTCCAGCCATTGGGTCTGTCCCGCGTACTCCCGCAGGACGGCTCCCGCGAGCCTCGCAATGCCGGGACAAGCAATCGCCAGGCAGTGCATACCCGCGATAGATCACTGCCTCACTCACTTACCGCCTGACCGAGGCACGGTGGAATGCGGGACGCGCAATCAACTCCCGGCTTCCTATCGGCGGAATCGCCCGCCCAGCTCAGGGTGCGGTCTTGGCCTCGGGCCGGCACCTCGGCCACGCGGCGGATGTCAGGATGCGAACGTGGCCGGAGAAATGAGGGCGCTATCGCGCGTTCCTCGCGCTCTTGATCGGCAGGACGCCTGAGGCCCGACGCGCCGGAAATGGTGTGCTACCTGCGTGTTCGTGCTCTTCGGCCCACGCGAGGGTGCGAACGGCGTGGTCGCGCCGCGGGTTTCGCCGTCGTCTTCTCGTGTCTGTCGGGAGAGCGGCTTCGCCGGAACGACGCGGGAGGGCTGTGGTCCGGTGAGCTGGAAATGGTGCGCTGCGTGCATGGTCGGCTCGCGGGCCGCGCGAGGTTGCGTGCGGCGTGGCGGAGGGGTGGGGTGCCGCAGCCGTCCTCTCGTATTTGTCGGGGGGAGAGGTTGTGCCGGAACGGCTGGGATGGGTGCGGTGCGCTGGGAATAGTGCGCCGCCTGCTTGTTCGCGCGCTCGATCCGCGCTTGGTTTGTGGTCGGCGGGGTGTCGCCGCGGACTTCCCGCATCCCTCTGACGTGGCTGCGGTCCTGTGCCGGAACGGCTGGGATGGGTGCGGTGCGCTGGGAATGGCGTGCAGTCCACAGGCTCGTGCGCTCGGCCCGCGGGGGGTTGTGGGCGGCGGGGTGCTGCTGCGGACTCCCCTTGTCTCTCTGGGGTGGCTGCGGTCCTGTGCTGGAACGGCCGCGATGGGTGCGGTGCGTATGCGCCGGGAATGGAGCGTCGCCTGCATGCTCGTGCGCTCGATGGGCGCGTGGTTTGTGGTCGGCGGGGTGTTGCCGCGGGCTTCCGTGTCCCTCTCAAGCGGCTGCGGTCCTGTGCCGGAATGACAGAGGGATGGGTGCGGTGCAGTGCGCTGGGAATGGAGCGCTACCTGCTTGTTCGCGCGCTCGGCTCGCGTCAGGTCGGGTGCTGCGCGGCGGAGCGGCGGGGTGCTGCCGCGGGCGTCCTTTGTCTGTCGGGAGTGGCTGCGATCCCCGTCGAGATGACCGGGGTGGGCGTGGTGCGACGCGCTGGAAAGGTGCGCTACCTGCATGTTCGCGCTCTCGGTCCAGGCGAGGTTGGGTAAGGCGTGATGGGGCAGCGAGACTCGGGCGGTCCTCGATCATCTCTCCGGAGATCGGCCGTGGCGCTGAACCGGCATGGCTGGAGCGGTCGGGCTCGCGGCTTGCGTGACGCCGGTGTTAGGTCTGCCGGGTGGAGATAGTGGTGCGGTGCCCTCGGCCGCAGGAGGGCTGCTGCGGCCCTGCGAAGTGGCGCGCAGCTCGGTGTTCTTCCCGGGGCTGAGCTTGGAGCGCGGCTGGGAGTGCCGGAGAGGCAGGGCGGGCCGCGCGGACCTTGCCGCACGTTGTCGTGTGCCTGCGGTGTGCGGGAGCAGTGCGGCGGAACCGCCGTTCGAGGCCTGCGATTGCCCGGATTCCGCGGGGAAGGAAGCGGGAGCGGCTGGGCCGTCGAGTGGATCGGCTGCGGGGCAACGCATCCGAGGCCTGCCGGCGGATATGGCCTGGAGCTGCGAGTTCACTCCGCAATGCGGAGCGAGGAAGGCTCAGCCGAGACCCCTGCCGTACCAGGGAGTCGTGGCCTGGGAGCGTCGCTGGGGCGCCGAAGGCCACAGCGCGGCCGAGGGCTCTGCGGAGGCGAGACGGACAGTCCGTGGCGAGCCTGAGCGCCCCTGCCGGCGGTCCCACGACGCAAGGCGGGATGAAATTTCACTCCCACCCCGAGCGCTTGATCCGCCGTTCGGGCGGACTTGTGTACCCATCGCCGGCCACCCCGGGCGGGAATAGCCATCTCTATAGAATCCCCGCCAAGCCGCCCCGCGAATAGCGACCCGCCCACTTTTCGAGCCCATTCGAACACCGCCATTCCCCGAAACGCGGAAGGCCTCCCCGCGGCCGACAACAGCCGGCGGGGAGGCCCGAACAGAAGAACTGCGTCAGTGTCGCGAAGGGGCGGGTGCGGGCAACGGCGTCGGGTAGTAGTCCGCGCCGGCCAGGCGCGGGCCGACGTCGCCCGACGGGGGGAGGAAGGAAAGGACCCAGAGGGAGCCTTTCTTGCTGGGCACGACGCCCCCGCGGGCGGCGGCGAGCTCGGTGCCGTCGCGGTCGGCCAGGGCGCTGATCAGGTCCGGGATCACGCCGCCCTGGCTGGCGATCAAAGGGGTGCCCCCGCCGCCGGCGATGGCGAGGAGGCGGGCGATCCCGAGGACCGGGTCGGGCCAGTAGCCCTCTTCCGAGAGGAGGTTCTCGTGGCGCACGTCGACGCCCAGGTCCTCCGCGACGCCTCGCACGGTCTGCACGCAGCGCAGGCGCGGGGCCGAAAAAACCCGGTCCGGGCCGAAACAAGGCAACAGCTTGCGCAGGGCTTCGGCTTGGCGCTGGCCGGCGTCGGACAGGGGGCGCAAGTCGTCGTCGCCGGTCCAGTCGTCGCGTTTGCCCGCCTTGGCGTGGCGGACGAGCAGCACGGTGATCAGCGACACCGGCAGCGCGCAGAACTCGCGCAGCACGCGCACGTCCGCGTCGCGCGTGAGGAGGCGTTCGGCCGCGACCACGTCGAGCCAGCGCAGCTCGTCGACCTCGTCGTTGGCCAGGAAAGTCCCCGACACGGCTTCACCGCTGAAGTAGTCGACGGTCTTCTTCAGCACGCCACCGCCGCTGCGGGCGGGCACGTCGTACGCGCTCTGCGCGACGTGGCGCCCCAGCACCACGCGGTAGCCGGTTTCCTCCCACACCTCCCGCACGGCGGTGGCGGCGAGGGTCTCGCCAGGATCGGCCTTGCCCTTCGGCAACGACCAGTCGTCGTAACGAGGCCGGTGCACCAGGGCGACTTCGAACCCGTCACCGGCGCGGCGCCACAGCACCGCGCCGGCTGCGCGGACATCCACGCTCATCCGGCGGCCCCGTGCAGCTTCGCGAGCTCCACCTGGTGGTCGCGTACCTGCGAACCGGCGCCCGGGGAGGGCTGCCACTCGCCGCTGGCCGTGAGGACCCAGCACCGCGTGGTCGGGTCGAGCGCCGAATCGAGCACGGCGTCGAGCTGCTGCGTGAGCTTCGTGTCCTTCACGCGCACCAGCGCTTCGATACGACGGTCGAGGTTGCGGTGCATCATGTCGGCGCTGCCGATCCAGTGCGTACCGCCCGCGCGGAAGTGGAACACCCGCGAGTGCTCCAGGAACCGGCCCAGGATCGAGCGGACGCGGATGTTCTCCGACAGCCCCTCGACACCCGGCTTCAGCGCGCAGATCCCGCGCACCACTACATCGACGGGCACCCCGGCCTGCGAAGCGTGGTACAGCGCGTCGATCACCTGCTCGTCGACGAGCGAGTTGCACTTGATCCGGATCCCGGCGTCCTGCCCGGCGCGCGCGAGCTCGATCTCCTCGCCGATCGCGCGCACGATGCCGCGGCGGATTCCGTGGGGCGACGTGAGGATCGTGCGGTAGGTGTCCTGCCGCGAGTAGCCCGTGAGCACGTTGAACAGGTCGGTCACGTCGGCGCCGATGCTCGGATCGGCGGTGAGCAGGCCGATGTCCTCGTACAGGCGCGCGGTCTTCGGGTTGTAGTTGCCGGTGCCGATGTGGCAGTAGCGCCGGATGGTCGAGCCTTCCTGGCGCACGATCATCGACACCTTGCAGTGGGTCTTGAGCCCGACGAGGCCGTAGACCACGTGCACGCCCGCGCGCTCCAGCGTGCGCGCCCACGTGATGTTGGCCTGCTCGTCGAAGCGCGCCTTGATCTCGACCAGCGCCACGACCTGCTTGCCGGCCTCGGCGGCATCGATCAGCGCGTCGACGATCGGGGAGTCGCCCGACGTGCGGTAGAGCGTCTGCTTGATCGCCAGCACCTTCGAGTCGGCCGCGGCCTGTTCGATGAAGCGTTGCACGCTCGTGGAGAACGAGTCGTACGGGTGGTGCACCAGCACGTCGCCCTCGCGCAGCGTCGCGAACACGCTCTTGGGCGTCTCGCGCTCGCCGAACGCCGGGTGCGTCGCCGGCACGAACGGCCGGTCCTTGAGCTCCTTGCGGTCCACACCGGACAGCTGGTGCAGACAGGTCAGGTCGAGCAGGCCCGGCACCTCGACGACGTCGGCCGGGTCCACCTCGAGCTCGCGCAGCAACAGCTCGAGCATGTGCTCGCTCATGTCCTCCGCGACCTCGAGCCGCACGGGCGGGCCGAAGCGCCGCTGCGCGAGCTCGCGTTCTAGGGCCTGCAGGAGGTCCTCGTCGCGGTCTTCCTCGACCTCGAAGTCGGCGTTGCGGGTGACGCGGAACACGTGGTGCTCCGTCACCTCCATGCCGGTGAACAGCTCGCCCAGGTGCGCGGCGATCAGCTCCTCCAGTGGCAGGAACGTGGCCGTGCGGCTGGTGCGTTCCGGCTCCACGCGCATGAGGCGCGGCACGTTGCTCGGCACCTTCACCCGGGCGAAGCGCTCCGTTCCGCCCTGCGGGTCGCGCACCGTCACCGCGAGGTTGAGCGACAGGCCCGAGATGTACGGGAACGGGTGCGCCGGGTCGACCGCCAGCGGTGTGAGCACCGGGAAGATCTGCTCCGAGAAGTAGCTCGACAGGCGCAGCTGGTCGGCGCCGGCGAGGTCCGCCCAGCCGACGAGCTGGATGTCCTGCTTCGCGAGCTCCGGGCGCAGGTGGTTCTCGAACGCGCCGATGTGGCGCTCCACCAGGTCCTGGTTGCGCTTGGCGATGTAGTCCAGCTGCTCGCGCGGCGTGAGCCCGTCGGCGCTGCGCACGGACAGGCCGGTGTCGTCGCGGCGCTTCAGCCCGGCCACGCGGACCATGTAGAACTCGTCCAAATTGGACGCGAAGATGGCGAGGAACTTCGCCCGCTCCAGCAGGGGCTGCGACTCGTCCTCGGCGAGTGCGAGCACTCGCGCGTTGAAGTCGAGCCAGGACAGCTCGCGGTTGAAGTACCGGTCGTCGGGCAGCGTCTCAACGGCGGTCGGCGCGGCCAAGGTGACGGCGGGAGGAGCCGAGGGCACGCCGCGGAAGTCGTCGCCCGAGGCGTCGACCGCGGCCGTGGTGCGCCGGGCCGCGGGCCGGGCGGTCTCGGGGGCGGCCACGGCCGTGGCCGCGGTGGTCTTGCGGGCGCGCGAGGTTTTCACCGGTGTGGTTTTCGGTTCGCTCTTGGCGGTCTTGGCCTTGCCGGCGGCGTTGGTGCCCGCCTTGGCCGCGGTCGCGCGAGCAGCCGTCGTCACCGCGTCGGCGGAAGCGACGCTCTTGCTCGGAGGCGTCTTCTTCGCTGCGCTGGTGTGTCGTGCGGGGCTTCCAGGCGCCTCAGCTTTCGCCGCGCTGGCCCTGCGCCGCCGGGCGGGCTGTCCGTTCCGGGCGGATGTGCTGGCGTCGTCTGTGCTCACGACGCCCATTGTTCACTACGAAGCAGCAGTTTGCGCAGACCGCGGTGAAGGTCAAATGAACACCTTCAGCCCAATGGGACGGATTCGTCGGGCAGCAGTGCCGCCGTGCGTTTGCCGACGCCGAGCGCGCGCACGAGCTCGAGATCGTCCGAAGTGTCCACGTCGCTGCGCAACGACACCACCGCCCCGGCCAGCGGGACGGCTCCGGAATCGGCGTGCCGCTGGGCGGAACCGCCGCCGAACCGCGGGTCGAGCGGTGCGCCGGGAGCCGACAGCAGCAGCGTGGTGCCGGTGCCCTGGTGGTCGGCGACGAACGCGCGCCGCCCGGCTGCTTCGGCCAGCGCGTCGGCGAAATCGCCCGCGCGCAGGGCCGGCAGGTCGGCCTGCAGGGCGCCGACGATTCCGCGTGGCTCGTCGTCGCGCAGCAGAGCCGCACCGTGACGGAGTGCTTCGTTGAGGCCGCCGTCGCCCGGTTCGGTCACCAGCTCGACGCCGAGACCGGCCAGTTCGGACACCGCCGCCGGGTCCGAGGCGACCACGAGCACGCGCCGCACGCCGGCCACCGAGGTGACCGCGGCCAGCGTGTCGTAGGCCAGCGCCAGCACCAGCTCGGCGTGCTCCGGCTCGGCGACCGCGCCACGCAGGCGCGACTTGCCCACGCGGGGGTGTTTCAACGGCACGACCAGGTCCACGTCCACCTGTCCATCTTTACCCGAAAGCTCCGCGGTGCGTGGTGAGCACACCCTCCCTGGACTGCGTGAACCCCGGCGCGGCAGGATCTGCCCGAGTGGATCGTTCGGAGGAGGAGACTTGGCACGGCGTGAGAAGGGCGGCTTCTGGGTGGGGTTGGCCGCGTTCGTGTTCTACCCACTGACCCGCATCGGGAAGCGGTCGTACCTTGGCGCGGAGAAGATTCCGCGCCAAGGCCCGGCGGTGCTCGTGCTGAACCACATCTCCCACTTCGACCCGGTGGTGGATGCCGTGTTCGTGCACCGCCAGAAGCGCGTGCCGCGGTTCTTCCTCAAGGACAGCCTGCTCAAGGTCCCGGTCCTCGGGAAGATCGCGACCGCGTCGGGCCAGATCCCGGTGTCGCGCAACTCCAGCGCGGCGGGCGACAGCCTCCGGGCCGCGCACGAGGCGCTGGCCGAGGGCAAGATCGTCGTGATCTACCCCGAGGGCACGATCACGAAGGATCCGGCCGGCTGGCCCAAGGAGTCGTTCACCGGTGTCGCGCGGCTGGCGCTGCAGAACGACGCGCCCGTGATCCCGATCGCACGCTGGGGTACCAACCAGATCTACAACGGCTACACGAAGAAGTTCACGCCGTTCCCGCGCAAGACCGTGACGCACCTGATCGGCGACCCGCTGGACCTGTCGGCCTACGCGAACGCCAACCCCCGCAGCGCCTCCACGCTGCGTGAGGTGACCAAGCTGATGATGGACGAGGTCACCCGGCTGCTCGCCGAGATCCGCCACGAGGAGCCGCCCGTGAAGAAGCCGGAGGACGGCGCCTGATGGCCGCCTTCGCCACCGACGTCCAGCGGGTGACGGTGCTGGGCGCCGGCTCGTGGGGCACGGCGTTCGCCAAGGTCCTCGGCGACGCCGGCCGCGACGTGACGATGTGGGCGCGGCGCGAGTCGATCGCCGCGGAGATCTCCGCGCACCACACCAACGAGTCCTACCTGCCCGGCACGCGGCTGCCCGACCGCATCACGGCGACGGCCGACCCGGCCGCGGCGCTAGACGGCGCCCAGGCCGTGGTGCTCGGCGTGCCGAGCCAGAGCCTGCGCGCGAACCTCACCGCGTGGCAGCCGCTGCTGCCGCCCGAGGCGATCCTCGTGAGCCTGGCCAAGGGCGTGGAGCTGGGCACGCTCAAGCGGATGAGCGAGGTGATCGCCGAGCTGGCGAAGGTCGACGCGGGCGAGATCGTGGTCGTCTCCGGGCCGAACCTGGCGCGCGAGATCGCCGCCGCGCAGCCGGCCGCCGCCGTGCTGGCGTGCGCCGACCACGAGCGCGCCATGGCAATCCAGCGGGCGAGCTCGAACCAGTACTTCCGCCCCTACACCAACACCGACGTCGTCGGTGTCGAGCTGGGCGGCGCGTGCAAGAACGTGATCGCGCTCAGCTGCGGCATGGCCGCGGGGATGGGCTTCGGCGCCAACACGATGGCGACGCTGATCACGCGCGGGCTCGCGGAGATGGCGCGCCTGGGCGCGAAGCTCGGCGCCGACCCGCTGACGTTCGCGGGTCTCGCCGGCCTCGGTGACCTCGTGGCGACGTGCTCGTCGCCGCTGTCGCGCAACCGCACGTTCGGTGAACGCCTCGGTCGTGGCGACACGCTGGAGCAGGCGCAGGCCGCCACCGGCGGGCAGGTCGCCGAGGGCGTCACGTCGTGCTCGTCGATCCGCGAGCTGGCGCGCAGCCTGGGCGTGGACATGCCGATCACCGACGCGATGCACCGCGTGTGCCACGAGGGCGTGGACCCGCGTCGGGCCGGCGCGGAGCTGCTGGGGCGCTCGCAGAAGCACGAGTGGAGCTGACCTCCCAGGGGCTGGGAAGCGGTTGACCGCCGGGGCCGGCGCTGGTTCGCTGTCGGCGTGACGATGTGCCTGATGACTGCGCGGCCGGGGTCCTGTGACCTCCGCCCGGTCATGCCGTCGTGTCGCTGTTGTCGGTGAACCCAGCCCCGGCCCAGCTTCTCCCCCCTTTTCTCCTGCGAGGAACGACCATGTTCGCCGTCCCGGACAACACCCTGCTGCGTCCCGAGAACCCCGCCCTGCGCCACCCCGTGCGCGTCGCCCTTCAGGTGGCCGCCGACCGCGACCGCTGGGCGAGCCTCCTGCGCTACGACCCCGACGAGCGCTTCTCCGCCCTCGTGGAACGCGGCGACGGCCAGGAGGTCTGGCTGCTGAGCTGGCTGCCCGGCCAGCACACCGACCTGCACGACCACGAGTTCTCGACCGGCGCGTTCACGGTCGTCTCGGGGCGGCTGACCGAGGCCGTCGCGCGCCGCTCGCCCGACAGCCGCGCGGTCACCGAGCTGCACGCGCTGGCCGTCGGGCAGTCGCGCGTGTTCGGACCCGGGTATGTGCACGAGATGCGCAACGACGGGCCGGACCCGGCGATCAGCGTGCACGTCTACCGCGACGGGCCGCGCGCGATGCGGCCGTACCACCTGGATCCGCTCGGTGGTCCGGTCCGGGACTGACGGCTCAGCGGTCCAGGTCGCCACGCAGGCGGAACTCCTGCTCGACGCGTTCTCGCGAGGCGCCGGTGGCGAGCAGGACCTGAAGCAGGACGCGGGCTTTGCGGGGGTCGAGCCAGCCGGCCATCGTCGCGCCGAGGCGGATCAGGCTCGACTCGGAGCCGTGGAAACCGTAGGTGCCGCGGAACGTGGTGCCCGCGCCGGTGCGTGAGGCGACGACGATCGGCACCTTCGCATCGGCGATCACGTCGGCGGTCCCGCGCGAAACGTGGCCGACGCCGCTGGCCGCCACGACCACCCCGTCGGCGCCGCCGTCGAGGACGAGCTTGAGCAGTTCGCCGGAATCCGCGATGCCCGCTTCCAGCAACGGAACCAGCCCCGAGAAGTCGGCGCTTTCCACCGGAACTGCTGACGGACGTCCGCCGGCCGGGTGGAAGTAGTGCACGTTGCGTTCCGCGACGAGCCCGAGCGGTCCCGCCGGGTTCGAGGAAAACGCTTCGAGGTGGCTCGCGTGTGCCTTGCGCACCCAGCGCGCCGAGTGCACGTCGTCGTTGAACGCGACCAGCGCACCGCGCCCGCGGCTGCGGGGTTCGGCCGCGACGGTCAGCGCCGCCAGGAGGTTCGCGGGACCGTCCGCGCTGGGCAGGCTCGGGTTGCGCATCGCGCCGGTGACGACCACCGGCACGTCGTGGGGCCAGGTCAGCTCGAAGAAGTACGCCGTCTCCTCGAGGGTGTCCGTGCCCTGCACCACGACGAGTCCCGCCGCGCCCGCCGCCACCTGCTCCAGAGCCCATCGGCGCGTCCGCAGCAGCGTCTCGTAGTCCATCGAGGCGCTGGAGATACCGGCGAGTGTGGCCGCCGCGACGTCCATCGGCAGGTCGGCGCCGAGGTCGCCGAGCAGGTCCTCGGCGGTCAGCCGCGGCACCACCCCGTCTTCGATCGAGCGGCCGGGGGCCATGGAAATGGTGCCGCCCAGCGCGGCGACGGCGACGAGAGCACGAGTCATGCCCGCACTCTAGGAAACCTTCGCCGCCTGCAGGGTGTAGCTCGCCGCGAGGCGACGCGGGTTCTCGCGCAGCCGCCATTCGCCGCCGCCGACTTGGTGCATTTCGTGCGGCAGCGCGTTCCACGGCACGGTGTCGTGTTCGGTGAACGCGGTGAGCGTGAGGCCGTTGTCGAGCAGCGCCGTGATGATTTCGCCCAGCGAATGGTTCCACGAGTGCGTGGTGCTGTTCACGATGGGACCGTCGGACTCGACGTAGGTGGTTTCCTCGGCGAACACGAGCGGTTCGGTGTGTTCGAAATACTGGTACTTCGGCCAGCCGTGCTCGGCTTCGTCGTCGAGGGTCCACAACATCGGGTGGCCCTCGCGCAGGAACAACCGCCCGCCCGGCTTCAGCAGCCGCGCCACGACCGTGGCCCACTGGGCGATGCGCGGCAACCAGCACAGCGCACCGATCCCGGTGTAGACGAGGTCGAACGCAACTTCGCCGAACACGTCGACGGCGTCGTAGGTGTTGGCCTCGTGGTAGTCGATCTCCGCGCCGACGCTGTCCATGAGCTTGCGCGCTTCCGCCAGCGAGCCGGGGGAGAGATCGAGGCCGGACATCCGCGCGCCCAGGCGGGACAAGGAAAGCGTGTCCGTGCCGATGTGGCACTGCAGGTGAACGCCGCGCAGGCCGGAAACGTCACCGAGGCGCGGGAGGTCGAACCGCACGACGTCGCTGAGGTAGCCGGGGTCCGTGCGGAAGCGTTCGAAGCCGTAGTACTCGGACTTCGCGTGCACGGCCGCGCGCTCGTCCCAGTTGACGCGGTTGAGGTCGAACGACTCGGTCACTTCACTGCCTTTTCGGCCTTGCTGCGGAGTACGCAGAATTCGTTGCCTTCCGGGTCGTGGAGCACGGCCCAGCCGGTGCCGTCGGCGTTGCGCTGGTCGTCGAACATCGTCGCGCCGGCCACGAGCAGTCGTTCGACCTCGGCGTCGCGCGGGCCTTCGGGCGTGAGGCACAGGTGGATGCGGTTCTTCACGGTCTTGGTCTCAGGCACGCGGATGAACAGCAGCGTGCCGCCGTGGTCGAGCTCGATGCCGACCTCCGGGTCGCCCGGCTCGTCCTCCTCGGCGACGGGCCGGCCGAGGACGCCGCTCCAGAACTGGGCCAGCGCATACGGATCGGCGCAGTCGAAGGTGGTGTTCTCGACGATGGACGGCATCGGTCTCCCCTGCTCGGTCGCGGTGATCGCAGTCTGCCCGAAAAGACCGTTCTCACGCGAGGCGGTTTCGCCGAGCTCAGCCGGGGAAGCCGACGACCGGCGCGGGGGTGCCGCCGTACGTGCTGCGCGCGAGGACGATCGCGCCCGGCGCCGGCACGAGGCGCAGGTCCGACAGCGAGCGCGAGCCGTCCATCCGCACCACCCGGCTGGTCGGCGCGCTGCCGTCGAAGCTCTGCACGAGGAGGGTCAGGTCGCGGCCGGTGTCCTGGCACGCGCGCAGGTACGTGTGCCGGGTGGTGGCGTCGGCCGAGCGCACGGGGCAGGCGCCGAGGTCGATCGGGTGCGTGGCGCCGGTGCCGGGACCGAGGGCCTCGGCGGACGTCTTTTCCTGCTCGATCACGGGAATCGGTCCCACGTCCATCCGCACCCACCGCGACGCGTCCGGCTGGGCCAGGAGCCGGCCGGTCTCGGTGTCGAACAGGCCGTTCAAGACGGAGCCGGGGGCGGCGGCGCGGCCGACGAGCCGCAGCCACACGACGGCGCCGTCGGTGGTGGTGGCGGGGGAGATGTCGAGCCGTTCGCCGTCGGGACCGGTGGTCTCGACCACATGGCGCCAGCGTTCGCGCCCGGTCACCTCGTCGAGCGCGACGAGTCCCGCGGAACGCCCGCACTCCAGGGCGGCGAGCACCACCGTCCGGGCTTGCGCGGGCAAGGTGTACGGGTTCACGCACCCGGCCGGCGCGGACCAGTGCCAGAGTTCGGCGCCGGTCTGGATGTCGTAGCCGGCGTACGCGTCGTCGCGGACGGTCAAGGTCTTGGTGCCCACCAGGATCTCCCCGGTCTCGACCAGAACCGACGGCACCACGCGGTCGAAGCGCGCGGTGCCGGTGTCGGCGTCGAGGACGACCACCAGGTCATTGCTGCTGTCGGTTTTCGACGCGAAAGCGGCCACGACCGTGCGCCGGTCGGCGGACGCGAGCAGCGCGTGGACCCTCGCGCCGGGCCGGGCGTAGGACCAGTCGCGGCTGCCGTCGAGCCCGTCGAGCGCCGTCACCGAACCGTCGGCGGCCGCGACGACGACTCCGTGCCCCGCGGCCACCATCGCGCTCACGTCGGCCGGCGGCTGCCAGGACCACTGCCGGCCGCCGGGCTTTTCGGCCACCGGTTCGGGGGTCAGATCCGGCACGCCGCGGATCGTGCTCGCGGTGGCGGCTCGGTCCGCGGCGAACGGCGCCGCCACTCCCACGGCCGGCACGACGACGGCCACCAGCAAGCCGAGCGGACGGATTCGCCACGTCGTGGAGTCGAGCAACCCGACCGCCACCCCCACCGCGCCCACGGCGAGCACCGGGGTGTCCAGGCCGGGCACACCGCCCTGCACGTCGAGCACCAGCCGCACCACGGCGGCCACGGCGGTGGCGATCCCGAGAACCGCCGCCGCGACCCGCACCTTGCGCGACCGCGCCAGCCCCAGCACCGCGGAGACGACCGCCCCGGCGACGAACCACAGCAGCCCCACGCCGCTCGCTCTCGTCGCGCCTCCCGACAAGAACGGCGCGACCACCACGCACACCACACCGGCAACCGTCGTCAACCGCAGCACGCTCAGTACGACGCAGTTCGCCGGTTCGCGTTTCACCGCCACCGTGAACATCCGGTGACAACGACATCACGTCGGCGCTGGTCGGAAAGCCACCGAGTGCACTGTGGACACTCGGGTCAGGCGAGCGTGAGGCCGGGAGAGCGGTGGACGCGCCGCCGGGCGTCGACGATCAGCACGTCGCAGCCGGGTTGTCCGGCGACCCAGGTGATGCCGTCGGCGCCGAGGGCGAACGCGGCGGTGGCCAGCGCGTCGGCGTGCGTGAGGTCTTCGGCGACGACGGTGACGCTCAGCAGCTCGGTGGCGGGCAGGCCGGTGCGGCCGTCGAGCACGTGGGCGCCGCGTTCGTACGCGGCCGAGGTGGCGACGGCGCCGTCGCGGGAGGCGACCACGGCGCAGACCGCTTCGGGCTGTTCGGGATGGCGGATGCCGACGCGCCACGGCCGTCCGGGCTCCGGCTCGCCCGCGGTGACGACATCGCCGCCGGCGTTGAGGCAGAACCGGCGTGCGCCGGCCGCGTGGAGGCGATCGGCCGCACGCTGCACCGCCCAGCCTTTGACGACGGCGCACGGGTCCAGGCCACGGCCCGGCAGCCGGGCGGAGAAGGCGCCGCCGGAGAGGCCTTCGTAGTACGCGCAGAGGCCGAGGACCTCGTCGAGGTCCGCGCTGAGTTCGGTGGTTTCGCCGCGGTCGTAGCGGCACACTTCGCTGCCGGAGCGAAACGGGCTGAAGCGGGCGTCGACCTCGCGCAGCCACTGGAACGCGTCGGCGATGGCGCCGGTGAAGTCTCCTTCGTCGCGCAGGTCGAGCGACACGGGCAGGCCCATCACCTGCTCGACGTGCGTGGCCATCACGAGCCCTTCGCGTCGAGCGCCGCCTGCAGCGACTTGATGTACGACTCGCTGGTCTGCGTCGCGCCCGAGACGGTGTCGATGTTCGCGCTCTGCGCCTGCAGGGCTTCCTCGCGCAGCAGCGGGATCGCGTCGACACCGCGGCCGCTGTCCGGCTGCTGCACGAGGGTGACGTCGGTGATCCGGCTGACGGAGAAGGACACCTGCACCTGCACGGTGCCGAACTCGGTCGACTCGGCGCTGCCCTGAGTGGTCAGGGCGCCGGAACCGGCCGAAGTGGACGGTGCGGTGGTGGTTGTCGGAGCAGAGCCGTTCGTGGTGGTGCTGCTCGTCGCCGGCATCGGGTCGAACCGCCAGACGGCCACGAACCCGGCGATCGACAGCGCGACCACGAAAATCGTCTTCTTCATCGGAAGCTCCTCACGCGGCCAGGCTGAAGCGTTCGGCGTGGACCTGGGTGCCGGGCACGCGCAGCTCCCGCAGGCTGCGCAGCACGGCCGACGTCATCCCGGGCGGACCGCAGACGAACACGTCGCGGTCGCCGAGGTCCGGCACCAACGCGTGAAGTGCGACGGGACCCAGCACGGGGCCGTGGGGGCCGTGCAGATCCGACGGTCCACTGAGGACGTGCACGACCGCGCCGCGGGGCCGTGGTCAGCGCGTGCAGCTCGGGCAGAAGCACGGCGTCGGCCGATGTCCGCACGCGGTAGAGCAGCACGACGTGGCCGCGCACGTCTTCGAGCAACGCGCGGATCGGCGTGATGTCGACGCCGCCGGCGACCAGCAGCGCGTCGGGCCGTTGCTGGTGGATGGCAGTAAAGGCGCCGTACGGGCCTTCGGCGAACACACGCGTGCCGACGCGCAGCGACCGCAGGCTCGCGCTGGAGCTGCCGACCGCTTTGGCGGTGAGCCGCAGCGTGCGGCCGTCGGGCGCGGCCGAGAGGGAGAACGGGTTGGCCTGCCACCAGCGGTCCCGCGTGAGGAATCGCCACAGGAAGAACTGCCCCGCGCGAGCCGGCAGTCGGTCGAGGTCGCGGCCGGTCATGTAGACGGACACGGTGTCGGGCGACTCGGGCACCACGGCGACCACCCGCAACCGGTGCCGCAGGTTGCGTCGCAACGGCGGGAGCACACGCCCGGCCAGCACGGCCAGACCCGCGCCCAGCCACAGCGTCCACCAGTACGCACGGGCAGCCGGGTGGCTCGCGAACGACTGCCCGACGGCGATCTGGTGCGTGAAGGCCAGCACCACCGCGGCGTAGGTGTAGAGGTGCACGAAGTGCCACGTCTCGTAGGCCATCCGCTTGCGCGCGAAGCGGGCGGAAGCCGCGCCGACCACCAGGATGAGCATGAACGCGACGATCGCGCGCAGGATCCCCTCAGTTGTGTTGGCCAGCTGCACCAGCTCGTCGGCCGCGTTCGTGCCCTCGATGGCGGAGTAGCCGACGACCACCAGCACCACGTGCGCGACCAGCAGCCACAGCAGGCTGAAGCCCGTCCAGCGGTGCCATGACGTGAGCCGGTCCATGCCGAGCCGGCGGTCGAGCCACGGCAGGCGTGCGACGAGCAGCAGCTGCACAGCCATGGCCTGCGCCGCGTAGATGCCGGCGAGGCGCCCGGCGCTGATCAGCGGGTCGTCCGACAGGTCGCCGACGGCGAAGAACACCGTGGCGAGCACCACGTTGGCCGCCAGGAACACGAAGATCCACGCCTTGGCGACCACACGGGGCGCCACCGCCGGGCGGGGCGGAACGGCGATCGGGGTCAGGAAACTCACGGGGAATCCCTTCGGCTCGGGTGTTACGAACGCCAGCGTCGCCGCGGAACCTGTGGCGGATCTGGGCGGAACCTGTCGACTGGCTGTCGGCCGCGCGCTCCGCTCGCGCGCCCGCGCGGTGGTCACGGAGGATGGTGGAGTGGACAACCCGAACCCGGTGCGGCTGCTCGTCGTCGACGACGAACCGCACATCGCCGATCTCGTCGCGACCGTCGCCCGCTACGAGGGCTGGCAGGCCGTGACCGCGGGCTCGGGCGCGGCGGCGCTCAGCCGCGCGGCGGAGTTCGGGCCCGACATCGTGGTGCTCGACCTGATGCTGCCCGACCTCGACGGCTTCACCGTGCTCGACCGCCTGCGCGAACACGGCAACGCCGTGCCCGTGGTCTTCCCGACGGCGAAAGACGCGACGGCCGACCGCATCGCCGGCCTGACCCGAGGTGGCGACGACTACCTCGTGAAGCCGTTCTCCGTCGAGGAGTTGATGGCGCGGCTGCGGGCGGTGCTTCGCCGGAGCGCGGCCGTGCCGCCCGCGCCGCGCACCGCAGTGTTGCGCGTGGCGGACCTGACGCTCGACGAGGACACACGCGAGGTCCGTCGCGGAGATCGGCTCGCGGAACTGACGCCGACCGAGTACGAGCTCCTGCGATACCTCATGCGCCGCTCGCCGGCTGTGCTCACGAAGGCGCAGATCCTCGACCACGTGTGGGAGTACGACTTCGGCGGCCGGTCCAATGTCGTCGAGCTGGTGATCTCGCACCTGCGCCGCAAGCTCGACGACGGTGCCGAACCGCTGATCCACACCGTGCGCGGCGTCGGCTACGTCGTGCGGGCGGGGCGGTGAACCGGCTGCGGCGCTGGGTTCGCCGCTGGTACGCCGCGTGGCGCGCGTCGCGGCTCGGCACGCGGCTGGCGTTCGGGCTCGGCGCGCTGGCGCTGGTGGTGTTCGCGATCGTGGGGACGGTCACTGTCGGGTTCATGCACGGCTACCTCGGCCGTCGCCTCGACGAGCAGCTCAAGACGAGCCAGGTCGCGCAGGTGCCGGGGCTGCGCAGCTCACACGGCAACCCGGAAGTCGTCTACTCGTGGTTCTCGGCGGTGTTCGAGGTCGACCGTGGAGAGGCGACGCTGCAGCCCGGGAGCAACCTGCCGACCGACATCACGCCGCTCGCCGACGTCGCGTCCGACGCCACGCGTGGAGACGTGTTCCGCACGGTGTACCTCCACGGCGACGGGCCCTATCGCGTAGGCGCGTGCCCGGTCGCGACGGATTCCGCCGGCAGCGGAACGGTGTTGCTGAGCGCGGCGCCGCAGGCGGATCTGGACAGCACGGTGCGGCAGCTGGTTCTGGTCGAGGTGATCGCGTTCCTCATCGCGCTGGCGATCCTCGTCGTGGTGGGACGGCTCGTGCTGCGCCGCGGTCTGCAGCCGTTGTCGGACATGGCGGGCACGGCGCACGACATCGCGTCGCACGACCTCGCGGGGACGGCGAACCTGCCGGTGCGCGCGACGGGCGAAGGCGGAGGTGGCGGAGCTGCGCACGGCGTTCAACGTGATGCTCACGCACATCGAGGCTTCGCTCGCCGCGCGGACGGCCGCCAACGAGCGCCTTCGCCGTTTCGTGGCCGACGCGTCGCACGAGCTGCGTACGCCGCTCACGTCGATCCGGGGCTACGCGGACCTTTTCCGGTACGCGGCGGCGAACGAGCCCGAGGAACGCGAGGCGCACCTGGCGAAGATCCGCGAGGAGACGGCGCGGATGAGCGTGCTCGTCGACGATCTGCTGCTGCTCGCGCGCCTCGACGCCCACGACGCGGAGCCGCCGGTGCGGCCCGAACGGGTGGACGTTGTCCCGATTGCCGAGGCCGCGGCGGACGCGTTCCGGGTGGGCCGGCCGGCGCATCCGCTCGCGGTGGCGCCGGGTTCGTCCGCGCCGGTTTTCGTCGACGCGGATCCGGTGCGGCTGCGGCAGATCTTCGACAACCTGCTGGCGAACGCGGCAGTGCACACACCTTCGGGGACGCGGGTGGAGGTGTCGATCGGTGTCGCGGATTCTCACGCGGTGATCCGGGTGGCGGACGCCGGGCCGGGGATCGCGCCGGAGGATCAGCAGCGGATCTTCGACCGGTTCTTCCGCGTCGACAACTCGCGCACGCGGTCGGCGGGTGGCACCGGTCTGGGCCTGTCCGTGGTGCACTCGCTGGTGGTGGAACACGGTGGCACGGTCGAGGTAACGAGCCGGCCGGGCCAGACCGTGTTCACCGTGCGGCTGCCTCTGGCTGGGTGACGCGTCCGGTCACGTGCCCGGGCACGCTCCAGCCGGCGGGCAGGTCGGCGGAGGGTTCTGGCTCGCCGAAGACGGTCTTGACCGGGAGGACGCCGGCCCAGGCGCTGTTTTCGGTGACGTCTTCCGGCTCGTCGTCGGGGCCTTCGGCGCGCAGCTTCACCGAGGCTTCGGCGAGGTCGAGCGCGAGGACGGAGACGGCGGCGAACTCCTTCGCGTTGACGCCGCGCGCGTGGTCCCACGAGCCGGGGGAGAGGTGGTCGGTGAGCACGCGCAGGGCGTGGAGTTTCTCGTCCTGGTCGGTGATGAGACGCGCGCGGCCGAGGACGACGGCGCTGCGGTAGTTCATGGAGTGGTTGTTGACCGAGCGGGCGTAGACGATGCCGTCGAGCAGCGTGACGGTGACGCAGACGTCCACGTCCAGCGCGGCGGTGCGCAGACTGGCCGCGCCCGTGGAACCATGCAGGTAGAGCGTGTCGCCGTCGCGGCCGTAGCCGGTGGGCAGCACGAGCGGCGCGCCGTCGCGGACGAGGCCGAGGTGGCAGATCAGGGCCTCGTCGAGCACGGCGTGCAGCGTCGCACGGTCGGTGGCCCCGCGGTTCTTTTTGCGGCCGAGGGTCGTGCGGGGGGTCGGCGAGAGGCTCGTCATGTGCGCAGTGTCGCGCAGGTGAGTGGACGTGTTGAATGGCCACTTCTTCTACACTTGGGAAGTCCACTTTCCTTTTTCGGTTCGGGAGGTTCCGTGTCGTACGCCGACACCGCGCTGCCGGTGAGCCTCGATCGCGAGGCGAGCACGCCGCTGGCCGTGCAGCTGGCCGACGCGCTGCGCGAGGCCGCCGCGAGCGGGCACCTGCGCGGCGGCGACCGGCTGCCGTCCACGCGCGCGCTGTCCGAGCGGCTCGGGGTTTCGCGCACGGTGACCTCGGCCGCGTACGAGCAGCTGCACGCCGAAGGCTGGATCGCCGGGCGCCACGGCTCCGGCACATACGTGACGACACCGCCGACGCGCGCGGCCGCATCGGTGTCCCCGGCGGGACCGCTCGCGCCGGAACCCGAGACGGCGCCCGTGCTGGATTTGACGCCGGGCACGCCGTGGGCGGCCGGTCTGGACCGCGCGGCCTGGCGCCGCGCGTGGCGGGCGGCGGCCGACCCGGAGCCGTTGGTCCGCGCCCACCGCGCCGGCCTGCCCGAGTACCGCGCGGCCGTTTCGGAACACCTGTTGCGGCACCGCGGTCTGGCCGCCGGCTCGGTCTTGGCGACGGGCGGGACCACGGCCGCCGTCGTGGAGCTCGCCGCCGCGGTGCTGCGGCGCGGCGCGGTGGTGGCGTTCGAAGAGCCGGGTTACCAGCGGGCCGTGCAGGCGTTCCGGTCCGCCGGGCTGACGGTGGTGGGCGTGCCCGTCGACGAGGAGGGCCTCCGCCCCGACGCGATCCCCGCCGGCGCGCGGGCGGTGTACTGCTCTCCCGCGCACCAGTACCCGATGGGCAGCCGCATGAGCGCGGCGCGCCGCGTGGAGCTCGTGGAACGCGCCCGCGCCGACGGCATGCTCGTCATCGAGGACGACTACGACGGCGAGCTGCGCTTCGACGTCGCCCCGCTGCCCATGCTGGCCGCCCTCGCGCCCGACGTCGTCGTCCACCTGGGGACCACGAGCAAGATCCTCACCCCCACGCTCGGCGCCGGCTGGCTCGTCGCGCCCGCCTCGGTCACCGAGGCCGTGCTCGCCTACCGCGACCTCACCGGCACGCGCCCCTCCCCGGCCGGCCAGCGCGTACTGGTGGAGCTCGCCCGCCACGGCGACCTGGGCCGCCACCTGCGCAAACTCCGCCGCGAACTCGCCGAACGCCGCTCTCTGCTGTCGGCCGCGCTCACCTCCGCCGCCATCCCCATCCTCGGCGACGACGCCGGTGCCCACCTCGTGGTCCCCTTCGCATCCGCCGCGCAGGAAGCCCGCTGCTTGACCGAGGCCGAACGCCACGGCATCCGCCTGGACGGCCTGGCGCGCCACTTCGCCGGGACGCCGACCGTGCACGGGGTGGCGCTCGGGTACGCGGGCAGTTCGCGGGAGGCGTTGGTGAGTGCGCTGCCGGCTTTGGTGGATTTGCTTCGCTGACCGACCGAGGTACTGCGCCTTCCGCGGCGGCCGCCGCACCGCGCGACCGATCCAGTGGCACCTGAGTCGTCGCTCTCGCTGCCGTGGGGCGCGCTCGCGCGGCGCTCATGCCGGCGCGGCCACCGGCGGGTTTGCTTGGCTGACGACAAGGGTGGCGCTGCTTCACCTGCGGCGGTGAGTTGGCGTGCTGCGCGAGCGGTCCAGCGACACCGCACTCGTTGCTGTCGGTGCTGGGGGCTTTTATCGCGAGGCTCCCGTGCCGGCGTCGCCGGCGGGCTTGCTTGGCTGACTGGCAGGTGCGGGGTGTTTCGCTTGCGGTGGCGAGGTGGCGTGCGGCGCGAGTGGCCCAGTGGCACCTCAGTCGTCGCTGTCGGCGCTGCGGGCCTTTCTCGCGAGGGGCTCGCCGGCGCCGGCCGCGGATTCGCCTCGCTGACTGGCAGGCGCGGGGTGTTTCGCTTGCGGTGGCGAGGTGGCGTGCGGCGCGAGTGGTCCAGCGACACCTCACTCGTCACTGTCGGTGCTGGGGGCTTTTATCGCGAGGCGCTCGTGTCGGCGTCGGCGGCGGGTTTGCCTCGCTGACTGGCAGGTGCGGGGTGTTTCGCTTGCGGTGGCGAGGTGGCGTGCGGCGCGAGTGGTCCAGCCACACCTCACTCGTCACTGTCGGCGCTGCGGGCCTTTCTCGCGAGGCTCCCGTGCCGGCGTCGCCGGCGGGCTTGCTTGGCTGACGGCAAGGGTGGCGCTGCTTCGCCTGCGGCGTTGGGTGGCGTGCGGCGCGAGTGGTCCAGTGGCACCTCAGCCGTCACGCCCGCTGCCGCGGGGCGCGTTCGCGAGGTTCTCGTGCCGGCGCCGCCTCCAGCCGCGGGTTTGCTCGCCGACCGCAAAGGTGGCGCTGCTTTGCCGCTGGCGGTGAGCGGCGTGCAGCGCGAGTGGTCGTTTGGCGCCGTAATCGCTCGGCCGCGGCGTCGAAGAACCACTCGCCCCCGCCGATACGGGGCGCTCCTCGTCGCGGCGCGTTTGCCACGGTGCGGCCGACCCCGGCCGCACCGGGTGGCCGAGTGCTCGGCTGCGGTCGGGGCCCGCGGACTCGAGAGAGTGACCGGTGTGCAGCGCGACCGGTCCACTCGGGCAACCGGCGGGAGGCGTCCGTCACGGTCCGACTGCGCCTGCACCCGGAGGCACCCCAACGTCGAACAAGCACCTGATCATGCCCAACCCGCACCCCACCACCCCCGCCGGCGGACGGGCCGGGGGACCGTCGCAACGCCGGGTGCGCGCCGTTGGGCGTGGTCACCCGGTACGGTGAGCGACCATGAGTGCTGAGAAGATCCGCGTGGCGGTCGTGTTCGGCGGTCGCAGCAGCGAGCACACCATCTCGTGCCTGTCGGCGGGCAGCGTGATCGCGAACCTGGATCCGGAGCGCTACGAGGTGCTTCCCGTGGGCATCACCCCGCAGGGTGGCTGGGTGCTCGGCACCGGCGACCCGAAGGAGCTGAGCATCCAGGGCCGCGAGCTGCCGACCGTGGAGTCCGGCCGCGCACTCGTGCTGGCGGGTGACGCGACCAGCCGCGAGCTGCGCACCGTCGACCCCGGGCAGGCGACCGAGGTGCTCGGCACCGTCGACGTGGTCTTCCCCGTGCTGCACGGCGCGTTCGGCGAGGACGGCACCATCCAGGGCCTGCTCGAGATGGCCGACATCCCCTACGTCGGCCCGGGCGTGCTGGCCAGCGCCGCCGCCATGGACAAGGAGTACGCGAAGAAGCTGCTCGCCGCGGAAGGGCTGCCGGTGGGCACGTACGCGGCGCTCCGCCGTGGACAGTCCACTTTGGCCCAGGGCGACCGGGAACGCTTGGGGCTGCCCGTTTTCGTGAAGCCCTCGCGCGCGGGCTCGTCCGTCGGGATCTCGCGCGTCACCGACTGGTCCGATGTGGATGCCGCCATCGAACTGGCCCGCCGCACCGACCCGAAGGTGCTCGTGGAAGCTGCTGTGGCCGGGCGTGAGGTCGAGTGCGGCGTGCTGGAGTTCCCCGACGGCCGCGTGGAAGCCTCGCTGCCGGCGGAGATCCGCGTGCTCGCCGAGGGCGAGGACGCCTGGTACGACTTCGAGACCAAGTACCTCGGCGAAGACGCCGAGCTGGACATCCCGGCCAAGCTCGACGACGCCCTCACCGACCGCCTCCGCGCCATGGCCGTCGAGGCGTTCCGCGCGCTCGACTGCCAGGGCCTTGCCCGCGTCGACTTCTTCGTCACCGAAGCCGGCGACCTCGTGATCAACGAGGTCAACACCATGCCCGGCTTCACCACGAAGTCCGCCTACCCGAAGATGTGGGAGGTCACGGGCGTCGACTACAGCACGCTCCTGTCGACCCTCATCGACACCGCCATCGCCCGCGGCACCGGCCTCCGCTGACGCCACACAGGGTCACCCACTCGGGTGACCCTGTGTGGTCACGTGATCAGGGGATCGACTTACCCAGCGCGAGCAACGCCGCCGGCGTCAGGAACGTGTAGAGCGACGTGACGGTCAGGATCCCGCCGAGCACCTTGCCGGGCAGCTTGCCGTAGGTCGTGGCCGCCACCGCGAGGAACGCGACCAGCCACACCACGAGGATCGAGTGCAGCATCCAGCTGCCGTCGAAGAACTTCCACCACAGCAGCGGCACCACGGCCACCGCCACGGCCAGGTTGCCGACCGGCCGGAGGTCCAGGCCTCGCACGAGAGTCACGCCCAGCGTGGTGAAGAACGTGCCGTAGAACGTGACGATTCCGGCCAACGGGACGCCCGTCGCGGGCGGCGCCGTCGCGATGATCACGGCGGCTTGCAGGAGGTCCACCACGCCGGCGAGCAGGGTCACCCAGCCGACCGTGGTCAGTGGCTTTGGGCCGTCCTCGGCGGGTTTGGCGCCGATCCCGAGAAATGCCAAGCCGTTGAGCCAAACGGCGAGTCCTGAGACGACGAAGATCACGGTTATCGGCGGCACTGGTGATTCCTTTCCGAGGCGGAATTCGGCGCGCGACAGGTTCACTCGGCGCACCGTGGAGTCGAAAGACCAAGGGGTACAACGAGAAGCGGTCGACCCGGAGCTGCGACGATCAGGGTCGAGCGAAACTGCAAACGGTGAAGAAAAGAAACCTCCTGACATTCCCGGCCCGATATCACGGAGAATTTCACCGGCGCGGCATTTCCCGATGATGTCGCCCGGAACAACTTGGTGTTTCCGTTGTTTCGAAATAATGAACAGCTGCAGGAAAGGGCAGTGCCACAACCGCCGAACCGACGAACGGGGTCACCCACTACAGTGATCATCCGGTGGCACCGGGTGACGCCGACGTGGCCCGCGCGCGGCACGCCCAGGCCAGGGCAGGAGACAACGCGTGCAGATCGCATCCCGGCTCGACCGGCTCCCGGTCACCCGCCGACACCGGTACTTCGTCGCCGTGGTGGGGGTGGCGACGTTCTTCGACCTCTACGACCTGTTCCTCGCGTCCACGATCAGCACCGTGCTCAAGCACGAGTTCGGCGTCACGGCCGACGCGCTGAAGTACGTGCTCGCGTCGGCGTTCGTCGGGGCGTTCGTGGGCGCGGTGTGCCTCGGCAAGCTCGCCGACCAGCTCGGCCGGCGCCGCGCGTTCCTGCTGACGCTCGGCCTGTACTCGGTGTTCACGCTGCTCGGCGCGTTCAGCACGGACGTCTGGATGCTCGTGGTCTGCCGCTTCATCGCCGGGATCGGCATCGGCGCCGAGCTCCCCGTCGCCGACGCCTACCTCGCCGACCTGCTGCCCCCGCGCGCCCGCGGCCGCGCGACAGCCTGGGCGTACACGCTCGGCTTCTGCGGCGTGCCCGCCGCCGGGTTCCTCGCGCGGGCGCTGGCCGGCCATTCGCCGCTCGGCGTCGACGGCTGGCGCTGGCTGTTCGTGATCGGCGCGCTCGGCGCCGCCGTCGTCTGGGGTTTGCGGTTCACGCTGCCGGAGTCGCCGCGCTGGCTCGCCGCTCGCGGGCGAGAGGCGGAAGCCGACGAGATCGTGCGCAAGCTCGAAGCCTCGGCACCGCAACCGCTCCCGGAACCCGCGCCCGAACTGCCCGCGCCGGAACCCGTGCGGTTTTCCGCGCTCCTGCGCAAGCCGTGGGCGCGGCGCACGTCGATGCTCTACATCTTCCAGCTGCTGCAAGCGTTCGGCTACTACGGCTTCGGCTCGCTCGTGCCGATCGTGCTGGCCGCCAAGGGGTTCAGCCTCGTGAACTCGCTGACGTTCAGCGCGATCACGTTCCTCGGCTACCCGATCGGCTCCGCGCTTTCGATCCCCGTCATCGAACGGATCGAGCGAAAGTGGCTGATCGTCGCGAGTGCCGCGGCGATGGCGGTGTTCGGGCTCGCGTTCGGCTACTCGACAGCCGGTGTGGCGATCGCGGTGTTCGGCTTCTGCTACACCGCCGCCAGCAACGTGTTCTCCAACGCCTTCCACACCTACCAGGGCGAGCTGTTCCCGACGTCGCTGCGCGGCACGGCCGCCGGTTCGGCGTACGCGCTCTCGCGCCTGGCCACCGCGGCGATGCCGTTCATCCTGCTGCCGGTGCTGCAGGCGCAGGGCGCCACCAGGATGTTCGCCGTCGTTGCCGCCGCGATGGTGGTGCTGATCGTCGACGTCGCCGTTTTGGGGCCACGCACCACGGGCGACTCGCTGGAGGAAATCGCCGCCCGGACGGTCAGAACTTCAAGGGTTTGACCGGCAGCTTCGCGTTGACGGTGTCCGACACCGTCTGCAGCGGCCCGGTCCCGGCCGAGTCGGGGACGGTCAACGCGATGTAGACGTCGCGGTCCACCACGTACCAGGTGGCCGCGGCGTCTTCGGTGACCTGCAGCCACTGCACGCCGTTGACCACACGCAGCTGCGCGGTCGGGGTGAGCTCCGGCGGCCGGTCGAGCCCGCACCGCAGCACGATCGCGTCGCCGTCACCCCAGGCGACGGTGGACTTCGGCGCGGGCTGGGCGAGCGTGCGCCGGGCGAGGTCCTGGCCGTTGGACTTCAAGGTCGCGGGCAGCGCGTCGACGACCGTCGTGCACGCCTGCGTGGTTGCCTGCGGGGCGGGAACAGCGACGAGGGGGAGCGGTCCACTCGCGACGCCCTCGTCGCTGAGCGCCGATTTCTTCGTCACCGCGAAGACGGCGACCACCACGGCCAGCGCGACCACGAGCACGGCCGCGACCACGAGGACCACCCGCGGGGGTGCGCCGGTGTCGGAATCTGCCACCCCCGAAGTGCACCACGTCTCAGAGGTGGACCACCGGGCAGGTCAGGGTCCGCGTGATGCCTTCCACGTTCTGCACCTTCGCGACCACGAGCTGGCCCAACTGGTCCACGGTGTCCGCGGTCGCGCGCACGATCACGTCGTAGGGACCGGTGACATCCTCCGAGCTGGTGACGCCCGGTACACCGGAGATCTCCGCCGCCACCGCGGCCGCCTTGCCGACCTCGGTCTGGATGAGGATGTATGCGTGGACCACGGCGTGCCCTTTCGTCGGTAACGATGGAGTCGAGGTAGGAACGGTGTAGGCAAGGTATCGCCAGCCCCGGGAAAAACCTAGGGGATCCGACTGTCGGTGGTCGAGGCTTCGTACACGGAGAGAAACAGGAGGTGACCGGTGTCACCGGACGATGGCTCGGTGGCCGGGACGGGCGAGTTCGCGCTGATCCAGGCGGTCACCAACGGGCGTCGCCAGCCGGCGGCCACGCTGCTCGGCCCCGGCGACGACGCGGCCGTGGTGGCAGCGCCCGACGGCCGCGTAGTGGCGACCACGGACGTGCTGGTCCAGGGCGTGCACTTCCGCCTCGACTGGTCGAGCCCCGAGCAAGTGGGGCGCAAGGCCGTGGCGGTGAACCTGTCGGACGTCGCGGCCATGGGCGCGAAACCGACCACGGTCCTCGTGGGCTTCGCGTGTCCACCGGACACTCCCGCCCAGCTCGTGACCGAGATCATGAACGGCATGTGGGCCGAGGCGACCCGCGGCGGCGTCGGGGTGTCCGGCGGCGACATGGTGAGCGCCGACCAGATCGTGATCAGTGTCACCGCGTTGGGTGACCTCGAAGACCGCGAACCCGTGACGCGCTCGGGCGCCCGGCCCGGCGACGTCCTCGCCGTCTGCGGGCGACTCGGCTGGGCGGCGGCGGGATTGGCCGTGCTGCGGCGAGGGTTCCGTTCGCCGGTCGGGGTCGTGAACGCGCAGCGCTGCCCAGAACCGCCGTACCCGGCCGGGCCGCAGGCCGCGCTGGCCGGCGCGACGTCGATGATCGACATCTCCGACGGGCTGCTGGCCGATCTGGGGCACATCGCCGCGGCGTCGGACGTCGGGCTCGACGTGAGCACCGCGGAGCTCGAGATCTCCACGCGGCTGCAGGAAGTGGGCACCGCGCTCGGCGCCGACCCGCTGCGCTGGGTGCTCACGGGTGGTGAAGACCACGCGCTGGCGGCCACGTTCCCGCCGTTCGGCGAGCTGCCCGAGGGCTGGCGCAAGATCGGCGCCGTGACGATGCCGGGATCCGGGGTGACCGTGGACGGCAAGGATTATGGTCACGAAGGCGGTTGGGAGCACTGGCAGCAGCACTAGTCTCGTCGTCGTGGAGATCCGAGCGGTCGCGTACGACCATCCCGACGCGACCAAGCTGATGGCGGAAGTGCAGCTCGAGTACGTGCGCCGCTACGGCAGCGAGGACTCGACGCCGATGGACCCTTCGCAGTTCGCGCCCCCGCGTGGACTGTTCCTCGTCGGCTACCTCGAAGGCGTGCCCGTGGCCTCCGGCGCATGGCGCGCGCACGACGGGCCGGCGCCCGCGTTCAGCCCCGGCGACGTGGAGCTGAAGCGGATGTACGTCGTGGAATCCGCGCGGGGCAAGGGTTTCGCGCGCGCGATGCTGGCGGAGCTGGAACGCACGGCGGTCGCGGCGGGGCGGCTGCGGGCCGTGCTGGAGACGGGTACCGAACAGCCTGAGGCGATCGCCCTCTACGGTTCGTCGGGCTACACCCGGATCCCGGGTTTCGGCGTGTACAAGGACGAAGCCGACAACCGGTGCTTCGGCAAGAACCTCGTGTGACCAACGGGAGACGGCTTTGGCGATCTACGCGCTCGGCGACCTCGAACCCTCGATCCACCCGGACGCCTACGTCCACCCCGACGCCACCGTGATCGGCGACGTCCGCATCGGCCCACGCGCTTCCGTGTGGCCGCAGACGGTGCTGCGCGGCGACCACGGCTACATCGAGATCGGCGAGCGCTCCAACGTGCAGGACGGGTGCGTGCTCCACTGCACCAAGAAGCACCCGACGATCCTGGGGCCGTCGTCGGCGATCGGCCACGCCGTGCACGTCGAGGGCGCGGTGATCGGCACCGGCTGCCTCATCGCGTCGGGTTCTGTGGTGCTGAACGGAACCGTGATCGAGGACAGCGGAATGGTCGGCGCGGGCGCGGTGCTGTCGTACAACTCGCACGTGGGCCCGGGCGAGATCGCGCTCGGGGTGCCGGCGAAGGTGCGGCCGAACAAGTCGTTCTCCGCCGAGCAGATCGCCACGGTGGTCGACTCGTACGTGCGCCGCGGGGCGCGGTTCCGCGAAGAGCTGCGCCGGATCGACCCGCCACGTTGACCCCGCCCGCACCGCGCTAGGCTCGCGGGCCGTGACCGCACGACCGCTGCACGAGATCGTCGAAGCCGGCTGGGCGCAGGCCCTCGAGCCCGTGGCCCCGCAGGTCAGCGCGATGGGGGAGTTCCTCCGCGCGGAGATCGCGGCGGGCCGCACCTACCTGCCGGCGGGTGAACACGTGCTGCGGGCGTTCAAGCAGCCCTTCCACGACGTGCGGGTACTGATCGTCGGCCAGGACCCGTACCCGACGCCGGGCCACGCGGTCGGGTTGAGCTTCTCGGTGGCGCCCGAGGTGCGGCCGCTGCCGAAGAGCCTCGTCAACATCTACAAGGAGTACGCCGAGGACCTCGGGCACCCGTTGCCGACCAACGGCGACCTCACCCCGTGGGCCGACCAGGGCATCCTGCTGCTCAACCGCGCGCTGACGGTGCAGCCCGGCAAGTCGAACTCCCACCAGGGCAAGGGCTGGGAGCAGGTGACCGAGCAGGCGATCAAGGCGCTCGCGGCCCGCGACGAGCCGATGGTGGCGATCCTCTGGGGCCGCAACGCCCGCAACCTCCGGCCGATGCTGGGTGAGATCCCGTGCATCGAGTCGGCGCACCCGAGCCCGCTTTCGGCGCACAACGGCTTCTTCGGCTCGCGCCCGTTCAGCCGCGCGAACCAGCTCCTGGCCGACCAGGGCGCGGCGCCGGTGGAGTGGAAACTTCCCTGAGCCTGTCCGGTCGCGGGTCGTCGCTCCGACCTCCAAGGTGAGAACGACACCCAGGAGGACAGCCATGACCACCACCGTCACTTCCGCCGACGGCACGCCGATCGCGTTCGACACTTACGGCGCGGAGTCGCCGGTGCTGCTCGTCGGCGGTGCCGTGAACGACCGGACGACCGTGGCCGCGCTCGCCGTCGTGCTGGCCGAGGCCGGGTTCCAGGGCGTTGCCATTGATCGGCGAGGCCGTGGTGAGAGCGGGGACGCGCCCCTGTACTCGGTGGAGCGCGAGCTCGACGACCTGGCGGCCGTGATCGACGCGGTCGGGGGCGCCGCGGCCGTGTTCGGCCACTCCTCGGGCGCGATCCTGGCTCTCGAAGCGGCGGCCCGGGGGCTGCCGATCACGAAGCTGGCCGTGTACGAGCCGCCGTTCATCGTGGACTCTCAGCGGCCACGCCCTGGTGAGGACCTCGCGGATCGGCTCAGCGCTTTGATCGCCGCTGACGACCGCGACGGCGCGGTGGAGCTCTTCCTGACCGAAGGCGTCGCCATCCCGCCCGAGGGCGTGGCGGCCATGAAGGGCCGGCCCGTGTGGGACTGGTTCGCCGGCTACGCGCACACGCTGCCGTACGACGCGACGGTCACCGGGCCCGGCAGCCGCCTGCCCGCCGACCGGCTGGCCGCCATCACCGTCCCGGTGCTCGCGCTGTCGGGTGGCGCCGGCGAGGCCTGGATGGGCGCCGCGGCTCGAGCCGTCGCCGAGGCCGTGCCGCACGCCCGTTACGAGTCGATTCCCGGGCAGGACCACGGCGTCCTCAACGCGCCCGAATCGTTGCGCGCCGTGCTGACCGATTTCCTGAGGTGACAAAAAATGGCGAGTGCTCGGTGAGCACTCGCCATTTCGTCGTTCCAGGTGCCCTACACGAGCACCGGCAACCTCAACCTCGGACGACCTTGCCCGCCTTGATGCACGAGGTGCACACGTTGAGGCGCTTGCGCTGGGACACGCCGATCTTGGCGTGCACAGTCTGGATGTTCGGGTTCCACCGGCGGTTGGTACGCCGGTGGGAGTGCGAGACCGATTTGCCGAAGCCGGGTCCCTTGCCACAGACGTCGCACACGGCAGCCACGTCGAACTCCTCTGGATATGGGACAAAGAATGGCGCCCAGTCCAGCTGGGCAACTCGACCATAGTAACTACTCGTCTGGGTAGGGTCCGCACGGGGTCGTACCTGCAGGATCGATACCGGCGAGATCGACTCCGGCAGGATCGACACCTGCGAGGTCGAGTCCTCCGGGATCGACACTCGCGAAGTCGATACCCTCGCGTGAACCAGCGAGGAGGTTACGGGGTGCGGGTGCTGGACGTGGTGGCGGTGTCGGCCTGGTCGGCGGCGTGCGTGCGCAGCCTGGAGGTGCTGCGCCCGGCGATCAACGGCATCAACGTGTACCCCGTCGCGGACTCCGACACGGGTTCGAACCTGCTGCACACGATGATGGGCGCGCGCGACGCGTTGGCCGCTGCGGAGCCGTCGGACGTGGCCGAGGCGCTGACCGTGCTGGCGAAGGGTGCCGTCGCCAGCGCGCGCGGCAACTCCGGCGTGATCATCTCTCAGGTCGTTCGCGGGATCGCCGACTGGGCGGCCGAGGGCGAGGATCTCGACGGCGCCGGTCTCGCGGCCGCGCTGGCGCACGCCGATCGGATCGCCACGGGCGCGGTGAGCCGGCCCGTCGCCGGGACGATGCTGACCGTGCTGCACGTCGTGGCCGCAGCCGTCCAGGAGGACACGCGGTCGCTGGGTGAGGTCGCCGCCACCGTCGCCGCGGCCGCCGCGGCCGCGTTGGAGGAGACGCCGAAGCAGCTGCCGGCCCTTGCGAAAGCGGGGGTCGTCGACGCTGGAGGGCGAGGGCTGGTCGCCGTGCTCGACGCGCTGGCCGGCGTGATCAGCGGCACCGCGGCGCAGCCCGAGCACGAGCTCACGGCCACCGTCGAGATGCCTGCCGTCACCGAGCCCGCGCCGTACGCGTGGGAGGTCATGTACCTGCTGGACGGCGTCGAGGAGGCGCGGCTGCCGGCGTTGCGCAAGGAGCTGAGCGGGTTCGGCGACAGCGTCACGGTCGCGGGTGACGGTTCGGGCAGCCACGCCGTGCACGTCCACTGTGCCGACATCGGCGCGGCCATCGAGGCGGGGCTGGAGCTGGGCCGCCCGCGCCGGATCCGCGTCGAGCCGCTGCTCACGCCCACGCCGATCGAGCCGGGCGGCGGGCTCGACCGGTCGGTGGTGGCCGTCGTCCACGGCGGTGCGCTGGCCGAGCTGCTGCGGGCCGAGGGCGTCGCCGTGCTGGCCGTGCCCGACGGTGGGAAACCCGGCGTCGAGGACATGATCGGGCTGTTCAACGAGGCCGCGGGCCGGCACGTGACCGTGCTGCCGGGCGGCCTCGACCTCACTGCCGCGGCCGACGCGGCGGCGGGCCACGCGATGGCGGGCGACCGCGACGTCGTGGTGATCCCCTGCACGTCGCCCGTGCAGGTGCTCGCCGCGCTCGCGGTGCACGACGAAGGCCGGCGGGTCAACGACGACGTCGTCGCCATGGCCGAGGCCGCCGCGGCGACCAGGCGTGGCGAGGTGCGGATCGCGGGCGAGGAGTCGCTAACCTGGGTGGGCCGGGCCCAGTCCGGCGATGTGATCGGCCTGGTCGACGACGAGGTGGTGCTGATCGAACCGGCGCCGGCCTCGGAGACGAACCTCGTCGCGGCCGCGATGAGCGTGCTCAACCGGATGCTGACGCTCGGCGGCGAGCTGGTCACCGTGCTGAGCGGGGCCGCCGCCCCGCCGGGCGTGACCGCGGAGCTCGCCGAGCAGCTGCGGCTGGAGCACCCCGAAGTGGAGTTGACGAGTTATGCCAGTGGCCAGGCCGGAGCCGTGCTGCTGATGGGGGTCGAATAGAAATGGCCGGGCTGCGCGAAAAGCTGCCGCTGCTACTGGGCGCGAAGACGGCGAAAGCGCTGTCGGGTGCGCTCGACATCGAAACCGTCTCCGACCTGCTGCGCCACTACCCGCGCCGCTACGCCGAGCGCGGCGAGCTCACCGACATCGCCGGCCTTGAGCTGGGCGAACACGCGACCGTGCTGGCGCGGATCGAGAAGATCAGCAAGCGGCGCATGAAGTCGCGTAGCGGCACGATCCTCGACATGGTCATCACCGACGGGAAACGCCGGCTGGCCTGCGCGTTCTTCAACCAGGCGTGGCGTGAGAAGGAACTGGCGCCGGGCAAAACCGGCCTGTTCGCGGGCAAGGTCACGGCGTTCCGCGACACCCTGCAGCTGGCCAACCCGGAGTACGAGCTGCTCGACGCCGAACGCGAAGCCGAGGCCGTCGACAACTTCCTCGCCGAGATCATCCCCGTGTATCCGGCGGCGCAGGGCATGCCGACGTGGTCGATCGCGAAGTGCGTGCGGCAGGTGCTCGACGTGCTGGAGGTCGACGCCGACCCGATGCCGGCCGAAGTGCTGAAGCAGCACGGGCTGCCCGGTCTCGAACGGGCGTTGCGTGGCATCCACCGGCCCGAGGACTGGGCGCACCTGGAGACCTCGCGCCACCGCCTCAAGTGGGACGAGGCGATGGCCGTGCAGCTGATTTTCGCCCAGCGGCGCCATTCCGCGGTGTCGCGCCCGGCCAAGGCCAGCCCGCACACCGACGGCGGGTTGCTCGACCTGTTCGACAAGCGCTTGCCGTTCGATCTGACCGCCGGCCAGCGCGCGATCGGCGACGAGATCGCCGCGGACCTCGCGACCGAGCACCCGATGAACCGCCTGCTGCAGGGCGAGGTGGGTTCGGGTAAGACCGTGGTCGCGCTGCGGGCGATGCTGCAGATCGTCGATTCGGGGCGGCAGTCGGCGATGCTCGCGCCCACGGAGGTGCTGGCGGCGCAGCACGCGCGTTCGCTGCGGGAGATGCTGGGCGAGCTCGGCATGGCGGGGGAGCTGGGGGCCGCGGAGAAGGCCACGCGCGTGACGTTGCTCACCGGGTCGATGGGCGCGAAGGAACGCAAGAAGTCGCTGCTGGAGACGGTGAGCGGCGAGGCGGGCATCGTCGTCGGCACGCACGCGCTGATCCAGGACACCGTGCAGTTCGCCGACCTCGGGTTCGTCGTGGTCGACGAGCAGCACCGCTTCGGCGTGGAGCAGCGCGACGCCCTGCGTTCGCGCGGTTCGGACTCCACGTCACCGCACGTGCTGGTGATGACCGCGACTCCGATCCCGCGCACGGTCGCGATGACCGTGTACGGCGACCTGGAGACGTCCGCGCTGCGCGAGATGCCCGTCGGGCGCTCGCCGATCAAGACGACCGTGGTGCCGGTGGCGGAGAAGCCCGCGTGGCTCGACCGGGCGTGGGAGCGGGTGCGCGAGGAGGTCTCGAAGGGGCACCAGGCGTACGTCGTGTGCCCACGCATCGGCGACGAGCCCCCGTCGGACAAGAGCGACAAGCGCCCGCCGCTCGCCGTGCTGGACGTGGCGCCGGAGCTGGCGGGCGGGCCGTTGAAGGGCCTTCGCGTCGCGGCATTGCACGGCCGCATGCCCGCCGACGAGAAGGACGCAGTCATGCGGGCCTTCGGCGCCGGCCAGATCGACGTCCTCGTGGCGACGACCGTCGTCGAGGTCGGCGTGAACGTCCCCAACGCCACCGCCATGGTCATCCTCGACGCCGACCGCTTCGGCGTGAGCCAGCTGCACCAGTTGCGCGGCCGCGTCGGCCGGGGCAGCGTGCCGGGCCTGTGCCTGCTGGTGACGGAGACGTTGGACGGAACCGCCACCCGCGAACGCCTCGCCGCCGTCGAGTCCACCACCGACGGCTTCGAACTCTCCCGCCTGGACCTCGAGCTCCGCCGCGAGGGCGACATCCTCGGCGCGGCCCAGTCCGGGAAACGCTCGGGCCTGAAGCTCCTCTCGCTCCTGCGCGACGAAGACGTGATCACCGAGGCGCGCGCCCAGTCCCAGGAAATTGTGCTGCGCGACCCGACGCTCTCTTCGTACCCTGGCCTGGCCCAAATGGTGTCCGATGTGGTGGACATGGAGCGCGCGGAGTACTTGGAGAAGAGTTGACTGGTTCGGAGCCTCTGGGCCGTTCGGCTGGTTCCGGCGCTGACACGAGGGGCTCTGGTTCGGGCCCTGGTTCTGGCGCTCTGCCTGCCTCCGGCTCCGGATCTGGTGCGGTGGCTTCCTCTGTGTCTGGCTCCGGCGCGGCGGCTGCTTCCGGCTCCGATGCTGTTCCTGCTTCGACCTCTGGCTCTGGTGCTCTGCCTGCCTCCGGCTCTCTCCCTGGCGAAGCGTCTGCTTCGGGCTCCGGTGCGGCGTCTGCCTCGGTGTCTGCCGTTGGTTCCGCGGCGGTACCGTCGTCGCCCTACGGCTCTGGCTCTGCGGCTTCGTCGGGCTCTGCCGTTTCCGGCCTGGCAACCACGTCTGGCTCGGCCGCCACCGTCCGCCCGGCCGTCGTCGCGGACGCTGCCGGCATCGCCCGCGTCCACGTCGGCTCCTGGCGAGCCGCCTACGCCGGCCTCCTCCCGGCCGACTTCCTCGCCGGCCTCTCAGCGTCCCGCCGCGAAGCCTTCTGGGCGGAAAGCCTGGCCGCGCCGGCGCCCCGCCACACCGTCCTCGTCGCCGAAACCCCCGACGGCACCATCGCCGGCTTCGCCGCCTCCACCCCCAGCCGCGACGAGGACGCCACCCCCGACACCGGCGAACTCGCGTCGATCTACCTGCTGCCCGAGTTCTGGAGCCAGGGCTTCGGCCGCGCCCTCCACGCCCGCGCCCTCACCGCCCTGGCCACCGACTTCGCCACCGCCACCCTGTGGGTCCTCGCCGGCAACACTCGCGCCCGCACCTTCTACGAACGCACCGGCTGGACTCTCGACGGCCGCACCAAGGTCGAATCCGTCGCCAACGGCACGGTCACCCTCGAGGAAGTCCGCTACCGCACCTCTCCTCGCGGCTGACCCTTTCGCCGTTCAACGGCGATCACCGGTTTTACCTGGTCAGGACCTCAACGCCCGTACGAACAGTAGCCACGGGTCGCCGTGATCCGCTTGGTGCAGCCACCTGGTTGCCTGATCGCACCCGCTGGGTGCCGTCGGCAGCCAATCTCGGTCGTGGTCATCAGCGCACGTTCAGAGATCTTGGCTTCCCATCGCCGCATGGCCTGCGTTGCCATCCGCGATGAAGAGACAATCACCGCGCTCACAACTCGTCGCCCCCCAACGGCGACGCCGAGGTCAAGCCCCTGATTCCGCGCCCCCACCCGCTGTATCCCGCACGAAAACACCAGCCCGCGCCGCCGCAGCAGCAGCCTCCGCCGCCACCCGCGCGTCAGCCGCCGTCAGTGACTCCCGGGAGATGAACAGCCGGTAGAAGATCGGCCCGCTCGCCACCCGCACCACCTCCGCCGCGTCGGTCCCGTCCGGCACCTCGCCCCGCGCGATCGCCCGCGTGACCATCACCGCCGAGCGGCCGTGCCGGTCCTCGTAGAACCCGTGCAGCGCCTCCGCCGCACGCGGGGAGTGGAAGGCCGCCAGCACTGACGCCGTTGGGAGCTCGCGCAGGCCGGGCTCGGTGAAGTACTGCACGAGTTCCAGCAGCGTCTCCGTCAGGTCGCCGGCCAGGGAGCCGGTGTCGGGCGCCGTCCACGGCTGTTCGGTGCCTAAGCGGAGCGCGGCGGCCACGAGCCCGTCCGTCGACTCCCAGCGGCGGTAGATCGTGGTCTTGTGCACCCCCGAACGGTCGGCGACCGCGTCCACCGTCAAGTTCGTGAAGCCGCGCTCCGCGAGCAGGTCGAGCGTCGCCTGCAGCACGGCGAGGCGCGTGCGTTCCGTGCGCCCACCCGGTCGGCGGGTTCCGGCCGATTCGCTTGCCAAGTGCGACTCCAGTTGCGTTAGTGTGCCCAGTATGCCAGACCTCGACTTCCGTACGCCTTTCTCACCCGACGACGTCTCACCGATCGCCGACCTGATCGGAGACGCGCGCATCGTCGCGATCGGGGAGAACAATCACCACATCCGCGAGTTCGGCGAGCTCCGCAACCGGCTGCTGCGCCACCTCGTCGAGGAACACGGCTTCACCGTGCTCGGGTTCGAGTCGGGATTCGCCGAGGGCGAGCTTGTCGATGGCTGGCTGCGAGGCGCTCCCGGTGACGTCGCCGAAATCGGGCGAGACGGCTTCACCTTCTCCCTCGGCGACTCACCCGAGGCGCACGACATGCTCACCTGGCTCCGCGGCCACGGCGGCGTCCGCTACGCCGGCCTCGACGTCCCGAGCTCCGGCGGCTCACCGGTGCCCGCGCTGAAGGCCGTGCAGCGCTACCTCGAGGACGTCGCCCCGGACGTCGTCCCGCTGGTCGAGGCCGGCCTCACCGCTTCGGAGCCGTACGCGTCCGTCAGCAGTGCCGTCGCCCCTGGCCGTTACGCGGCGATGGCCGCCCCCGCGCGCGACGCCGCAACGGCTGCCTTCACCGCTCTCCTGTCCCACCTGAAATCGCTGGCACCCGTCTACTCGCAGTGGCGCGACCGGGACGCTCACGCCACCGCCGAGCACCACGCCCTCGGTGCCCTGCGCATCGACATGTACCTGCGCGAGCTGGCGGCGATGATGGCGGGCGTCGCGCCGCCGATGCAGAGTTCGTCGCGCGACACGTACATGGCGTCGACCGTGAAGCTGCTTCGCCGCCTATACGGCGAAGGGACGAAGATCGTCGTGATGGTCCACAACGGACACCTCCAGCGCGTCCCCTTCGCCGCGGCGCCCGGCATGGTCTTCCCCTCGGCCGGCACGCACCTGGCCGCCGAGTTCGGCGACGACTACTTCACCCTCGGCGTCACCGCCGGCACCGGGACCACCAGCGGCCTCACCCCGGACGAGGGCGAACGCCTCGGCTTTCGCGTCCACACCGAAGAGCTCCCGCCGCTGGCCGACGACAGCGTCGAAGCCACCCTCGCAGGCTCCGACGCCTGCCTCGTCGACCTGCGTGCCAACCGCGCGAAAGGCGTGGCGGGCCCGACGAGCATGCGCCACGCCCACATGTTCACCCAGGTCGACGTCGTCCAGGCGTTCGACGCCCTGGTCTACCTGCCGACGATGTCCGTCAGCGACCACGTGCCCCGGAGCTAGTCCGCCGTCAGCGGTTCGAATCGCCGATAGGCGGCGAAATCGCGGAAGTGCCGGGCGTACAGGTCGGCGTCGCGCGTGAGGTCGTCCTCGAGGGCCCGCGCGACGTCGACCACCCGCTTGCAGCGCAACGTGATCAGCTCGCCCTGCTCGTTGCGATGGCTGCCCGTCTCGCCTTCGACGCGCCGGGCCACGGCTTCGGCCGCTGCTTCTTCGCTTTCGGCGTACACGAGCACGAAGTCTTCGCGGTATAGCGGTTCGTACGTGGGCGAATCGCTCGTTGCCTCGTAGAGGACAACGGCGACGTACGCGTTGGCGGGCATCGTTCCCCCTGGTTCGCTCCATGATCACTTTCGCCGCGCGCCGGCGAGCGGGCAACCGGATTTCGAGCCCAAACACGGACCAGCCCATCGTGTGACGTCGAGTTGCCGTCGACGCGCGCCCGGGATACGACGCAGGAATGCGGAACCGAACGGCTCGTGGTCTTTTTTCGGCGACAATGGCGTTCCTGCTGGTGGCGGCGGGAAACTCGCCCGCGCTCGCGGCCGGCGGCACGCAGGTCAACCCCCCGAGCTGGGCGCTCGACCGGATCGATCAACGGACGGGCCTCGACCAGAAATACCGCTACGAATCCGACGCGGCCGACGTCACGGTCTACGTGATCGACAGCGGCGTCGACGCCAAACACCCCGACTTCCAGGGCCGGGTCCAGCCGGGCAAGGACTTCCTGACGGCCGGCGCCGACACGTCCGATACCAACGGCCACGGCACCCGCGTCGCCGGCATCGTCGCCGGCCGCAGCTACGGCGTCGCCAAGGCCGCGCAGATGTTCCCGGTCCGCGTGCTCGACAAGGACGGCGGCGGGTCCACCGACAACATCATCGCGGGCATCAACTGGGTCGCCCAGAACGCCCACCAGCCGGCCGTCGCCGTCCTCGGCATCGGCGGCGTCGCCAACGAGCAGCTGGACAACGCAGTGGCCGGCCTCGCCGCGGTGATGCCCACCGTCGTTCCCGCGGGCGAAGGCGGCGAAGACGACAGCCAAGTTTCGCCGGCGAGGGTCCCGGCCGCACTCACTGTCGCGGCGAGCGACGTGCAAGACCAGGTGGCGACTTTCTCGGATTTTGGGACGCCCGTCGACCTCTACGCGCCCGGCGTCGACATCCCGGCGCCGATCGCGGGATCGTCGGACGTCGGCACGTTATCGGGCACCTCGATGGCCGCGGCCGTCGTCGCAGGCGCCGCCGCCGTCTACCGATCCCTGCACCCGGATGCCGCGCCGGCCGACGTCGCCAAGGCGTTGGTGCAGGCAGCGACGCCGGACGTGGTGAAAAACGTGCCGTCCGGCACAGCCAACCGCCTGCTCTGCACCCTGGCCGCACCGACGTCCTGACTGTTGCGGCGAGCCTGAGATCCCCGCATCATGCACGCAGGTCGGCGCGAATGATGTCCATCACTTGGACTTCAGCTCCCGGAGGGCGAGAAGAACCGGGTAACGTGCCTTCACTACCGATCCGAAACCGGAAGGACCGGGCATGTTCCGCAAGGTGCTGGTGGCCAACCGCGGCGAGATCGCGATCCGAGCGTTCCGCGCAGGCTACGAACTGGGGGCGGGCACGGTTGCCGTGTTCCCGCACGAAGACCGCAACTCGCTCCATCGGCTGAAGGCCGACGAGGCCTACGAGATCGGGGAGCCCGGACACCCGGTGCGCGCCTATCTCTCCGTCGAGGAGATCGTCAAGGCCGCCAAGAAGGCGGGTGCCGACGCGGTTTACCCGGGTTACGGCTTCCTGTCGGAGAATCCGGACTTGGCGCTCGCCTGTGCGCAGGCGGGGATCACTTTCGTCGGCCCGAGCGCCGAAATTCTCGAGCTCACGGGCAACAAGGCGCGCGCCGTGAAGGCCGCGCGCGAGGCCGGCGTGCCGGTGCTGGGTTCGTCGGAGCCCTCCAGCGACGTCGACGCCCTGGTGGCCGTGGCCGACGACCTCGGTTTCCCGGTGTTCGTCAAGGCCGTCGCCGGGGGCGGTGGCCGCGGCATGCGGCGCGTCGAGGACCCGGCGATGCTGCGCGAGTCCATCGAAGCCGCGGCCCGCGAGGCCGAGTCGGCCTTCGGCGACCCGACGGTGTTCCTCGAGAAGGCCGTGGTCGAACCGCGGCACATCGAGGTGCAGATCCTCGCCGACGGCGAGGGCAACGTCATCCACCTCTACGAGCGCGACTGCTCCGTGCAGCGCCGCCACCAGAAGGTGGTCGAGCTCGCGCCCGCGCCGAACCTCGACCCCGAGCTGCGCGACCGCATCTGCGCCGACGCCGTGCGCTTCGCGCGCAAGATCGGCTACCGCAACGCCGGCACCGTCGAGTTCCTGCTCGACCGCCAGGGCAACCACGTGTTCATCGAGATGAACCCGCGGATCCAGGTCGAGCACACGGTGACCGAGGAGGTCACCGACGTCGACCTCGTGCAGTCGCAGCTGCGCATCGCCTCCGGCGAGACGCTGGCCGACCTCGGCCTCTCGCAGGACAAGATCTACCTGCGCGGCGCCGCGCTGCAGTGCCGCATCACCACGGAAGACCCGGCCAACGGCTTCCGCCCCGACACCGGCATGATCAGCGCCTACCGCTCCCCGGGCGGCTCCGGCATCCGGCTCGACGGCGGCACCGCGTTCTCCGGCACGGAGATCAGCGCCCACTTCGACTCGCTGCTCGTGAAGCTCACCTGCCGCGGCCGCGACTTCAAGACCGCCGTGGGCCGCGCCCGCCGCGCGGTCGCGGAGTTCCGCATCCGCGGTGTCTCCACGAACATTCCGTTCCTGCAGGCAGTGCTCGACGACCCGGACTTCCGCGAAGGCCGCGTCACCACGTCGTTCATCGAGGAACGCCCGCATCTGCTCACCGCCCGCCACTCGGCGGACCGCGGCACGCGCCTGCTCACCTACCTGGCCGACCAGACGGTGAATCGCCCCCACGGCGAGCGCCCGCGAACGCTCGACGCGACGGCGAAGCTGCCGAAGCTGCCCGCCGACGTGACTCCGCCGGACGGCTCGAAGCAGAAGCTCACCGAGCTGGGCCCGGCCGGCTTCGCCCGCTGGCTGCGGGAGTCGCCGATGCTCGGTGTCACCGACACGACCTTCCGCGACGCCCACCAGTCGCTGCTCGCCACGCGCGTGCGCACGAAGGATCTGCTGGCCGTGGCCCCGGTCGTCGCCGCGACTGTGCCACAGCTGCTGTCCCTCGAGTGCTGGGGCGGCGCCACCTACGACGTCGCCCTGCGCTTCCTGGCCGAGGACCCCTGGGAACGCCTCGAGCAGCTGCGCGAGGCCGTGCCCAACATCTGCCTGCAGATGCTGCTGCGCGGCCGCAACACCGTGGGCTACACGCCGTATCCCACCGAGGTGACGCACGCCTTCGTCGAGGAGGCGGCCGCCACCGGCATCGACATCTTCCGCATCTTCGACGCCCTCAACGACGTCGAGCAGATGCGGCCGGCCATCGAAGCCGTGCGCGAAACGGGTACCGCCGTCGCCGAAGTGGCGCTCTGCTACACCTCCGATCTCTCCGATCCACACGAAAACATCTACACGCTCGACTACTACCTCAAGCTGGCCGAGCAGATCGTGGGCGCCGGGGCGCACATCCTGGCCATCAAGGACATGGCCGGCCTGCTCCGCGCACCGGCCGCCGCCAAGCTCGTGACGGCGCTGCGCAAGGAGTTCGACCTCCCGGTGCACATCCACACGCACGACACCGCGGGCGGCCAGCTGGCCACCTACCTCGCCGCGATCCAGGCGGGCGCGGACGCGGTCGACGGCGCTGTGTCCTCCATGGCCGGCACCACCTCGCAGCCGTCGCTCGGCTCGATCGTCGCGGCGACCGACCACTCCGACCGCACCACGGGCCTCGACCTGCAGGCGATCGGCGACCTCGAGCCCTACTGGGAGAGCGTGCGCAAGATCTACGCGCCGTTCGAGGCCGGCCTCGCGTCGCCCACCGGGCGCGTGTACCACCACGAAATCCCGGGCGGCCAGCTGTCCAACCTGCGCACGCAGGCCATCGCGCTGGGCCTCGGCGACCGCTTCGAGGACATCGAGGCCATGTATGCCGCGGCCGACAAGATCCTCGGCCACCTCGTGAAGGTCACGCCTTCGTCCAAGGTGGTCGGCGACCTCGCGCTGCACCTCGTGGGCGCCGGCGTCTCACCCGCGGACTTCGAGGCCGAGCCCAACAAGTTCGACATACCGGACTCCGTGATCGGCTTCCTGCGCGGCGAGCTCGGCGACCCGCCGGGAGGCTGGCCGGAGCCGTTCCGCACCAAGGCTCTGGAGGGCCGTTCGGCGGCCAAGCCTGTGGCAGAACTGTCCGAAGAGGACCGCAAGGACCTCACCGACAACCGACGCGCAGCCCTGAACCGGCTGCTCTTCCCCGGCCCGACGAAGGAGTTCGAAGCCCACCGCGAGGCCTACGGCGACACGAGTGTGCTGTCCAGCAAGGACTTCTTCTACGGTCTGCGCCCGGGTGAGGAGTACGCGGTCGACCTGGAGCCCGGCGTCCGGCTGCTCATCGAGCTCGAAGCCATCGGCGAGGCCGACGAGCGCGGTGTGCGCACGGTGATGTCGACGCTCAACGGCCAGCTCCGGCCGATCCAGATCCGCGACCGTTCCATCGCCTCGGACGTCCCCGCGACCGAAAAGGCCGAGAAGGGCAACCCGAAGCAGATCGCTGCTCCCTTCGCCGGTGTGGTGACGCTGCAGGTGGCGGAAGGCGATCAGATCGAGGCCGGCGCGACCGTGGCGACGATCGAGGCCATGAAGATGGAAGCTTCGATCACCGCGTCGGCGGCGGGCAAGGTCGGTCGGTTGGCGATCACCTCCGTTCAGCAGGTCGAGGGCGGGGACCTCCTCATCGTGCTCGAGTAGCGCGCCGCGGCGCCAGTTTCGACCGTCGCGAACGGTCCATTCGTGCCATCACGGCGCGAATGGACCGTTCGCGCCGTCTCGGGCTCGTCTCGACCGGCGTCGCCGCGCTAACGTCGGGCGCATGCTGATCAACGCGGTGCCGCAGTGGCAGGGCGCGATCGGCCCCCGGGCACGGGGACTGGTCGAGGGCTGCCTCGCGCTTTCCGAGCTGGCCGGGCACGTCCTCGGCCTGCCGGTGCACCACATCCACCAGGACCCCGGAACATCCGACGCGGTGTCGGGCGTCGCCAACCGGGCCGTGCTCACGGGCACGAACCGAGGGGCGCAACTCGCCGCGCTCGAAGCACCTGGCGGCCCGGTCCTGACGATCGGCGGCGACTGCGGAGTCGAGCTCGTGCCGATCGGCGTCGCGCGGTACCGCTACGGCCCGGCGCTCGGCGTCGCCTGGTTCGACGCGCACCCGGACCTGAACACGGCCTCGTCATCGCTGTCCGGCGCGTTCCACGGCATGGTGCTGCGGTCGCTGCTCGGCGAAGGCGACGAGCAGTTCGCGGCGAGCCCGGCTGTCGAAGCCGGCCGGGTGGCCCTGTTCGGAACGCGGGCTTTCGACGCCCCGGAGGAAGAGGCCATCGGCCGAGGTTTGGCTGTACACACCGACAATGCCGTCGTGACGCTGCGCGAGTCCGGCGTCGAGCAGGTGTACTTGCACCTTGACCTCGACGTCTTGGACCCGGCGTCCTTTGGTGGCGTGAACTACCCGGAGCCCGGTGGGCTGACAGTCAGCGAGCTTGTCCGGGCGATCGATGAACTGTCCGAAATGGACGTCATCGGCGCGGGGATCACGGAATGCGTGGGCACGGAGCTCGAGGTTCTCGAGCCCGTGATCGCCGCGGTGGGGAGGGTGCTGCTGCAAAACTGAACCCGTTTGCCCACGGGCGGATTCCGCTTCGGCGGTGATCTCTTCGCCCCGGTGCGCGACCACGAGTGAGTACGGCCAGAAGGAGGTGTGCCCGAGCCGTACCGGAGATGGTCTGCGAAGTGGCGAAAAGCTCGCCGGCCGGGGTCTAGGGGATCACTGTTGGCCCTGCGGAAAGTCGCTGAGGGCTGCACGCGCGGCGTCGACCGCTTCCCTGGGATCGACGCCCAGCTCTCGAACGCGCTGGGCGTACTCGGTGGCAGCGTCGCGGAGCAGTGACGCGCGGTCCGGCCGCTCGGCCGAGCCGGTGACGACGGTTCCCTTGGCGCGAGCCGTGGTCACCCAGCCGGCGGCCTCGAGTTCGCGGTAGACGCGGGCGATCGTGCCGGAGGCGAGCCCGAGGTCTCGGGCGAGCTGACGGATCGGCGGCAGCCGGGCGTCGATCGGCAGCGCGCCGGTGCCGATCGCGCGGACGATCTGGTCGCGGACCTGACGCCAGGGCGCGACGCCGTTGTCGGCGTCGACGGTCACTCGCAACGGCATCTACTTCGCCGTCGCGGTCGCGGGCAGTCTCCGCGGCGGCGTGGCGATCGCGATGAACGCGGCCAGTGTCACGACGAACGCCAGGAACGACGCCAGGTTGCTGCCGGACCAGCCGGTCGTGGCGCACATGCCGGTGGCGAGCGTCAGCGCGACACGCGCGCTGCGGCCCGCAGCGCCAGGTCGATGTCGGGGTTACCTGCCGCCGGCCGGCGGACGGCGAGAAGCACCACGCCCCACGCGACGACGGTGGCCGCGGCGGTCACGCCGAACAACGTCCACTGCCCGGTCGCGGCGAGGTGCACCGTGGCGGCGAGCGCGGCCAGCGAGGTCACGACGATCGCCCATTTCGGGGCGTAGTCGAGAATGCCGCGCGGGGCCAGCACGGCTTCGCGGCGTGCGCTCGGAGCCGGGCGTTGCGCGAGTACCTCGGCGATCAGCCCGCCGAAGAGGAGCACGGTCATGATCGCGCTGACGTCGTTGGCGTTGGCGAAATCCGCCGCGCCAGGGATCAACGGGAGGCCCACGAACAGCCACGGATACCAGAGCCTGCGGCGGCGCAAGTAGCGCACGGCCACGGACACCTGGTCCGGGGTCGCGTCCGGCAAGCCCCATTTGGCGAGCAGGCGCGCGCCCTGGCGCCGGCCTGGCCAGAGCACGAACAGGATGGCCAGGCCGAACAAGCCGCAAACGATCGCGACTGGGACCACATTGTCGACGTGCATGGCGTGAGCCCCCCTTGTTTTGTGCCAACCACATGGTACAAGACCAAGAGGGTGTTGCGCAGATCGGTCGCGCCCTTAGCTCCGTGGGCGTTGTTGACCTGGTCGTCCCGGTGGCGAAAGACCCACGAGTCTTCTGCCGACGGGCGGATCTCGTCTCCGGTCGATCGTGTCCGCTGTTGCCGCGGATTGGCCACTGAATGGCCGGCGGTGGTTGCCGGGTCTGTCCGCGACGTGGCGGCCGGAGAGCGGAAAAGAAAATCCCGGCCACCCGGGCCGGGATCTCTCTTCTGCGTGTCGTCAGTTCTTGAGGTCCGCCAAGATCTCGTAGGAGCGCAGACGGTCTTCGTGCCCGTGGACCATGGTGGTGACCATGAGCTCGTCGGCGCCCGTGTCGGCGAGGAGCTGGTCGAGTCCCTTTCGGACGGTCTCGGGCGAGCCGATGATGCTCGAGCCGAACCGGTCGGCGAGGAACGCGCGGTCCATCTCCGTGTACGGGTACTCGGCGGCTTCCTCGGGCGTCGGCAGCGCGATGGGACGGCCGCGGCGAAGGCTGAGGAACGTCAGCCCGCTGGGGCCGGCCAGGAACTGCGCGCGCTCGTCGGTCTCCGCGGCGACCACGGACACGCCGAGCATCACGTACGGCTCGGCCAGCGTCTCGGACGGGCGGAAGTTCTCCCGGTAGAGCTGCACGGCCGGCAGCGTGTTCTCGGCCGCGAAGTGGTGCGCGAAGGAGAACGGCACACCGAGGCGGCCGGCCAGCTGCGCGCTGAAGCCGGACGAGCCCAGCAGCCACAGCGGCGGCTTGTTGCCCTCGGCGGTCACGGCATTGACGCCGCGCGCCGGGTCGGTCTCGAAGTACTCGAGCAGCTCCATCAGCTGCTCGGGGAAGTTCTCGGCGGACAGCCCGCCGGGGCCGCGCAGCGCGAGTGCCGTGCGCTGGTCGGTGCCGGGCGCGCGCCCGATGCCGAGGTCGATGCGGTTCGGGTGCAGCGCCTCCAGCGTGCCGAACTGCTCGGCCACGACGAGCGGCGCGTGGTTGGGCAGCATGATGCCGCCCGACCCCACCCGGATCGACTCCGTGGCGTCGGCGACGGTCCCGATCAGCACCACCGTGGCCGAGCTGGCGATGCCCGGCATGTTGTGGTGCTCGGCGAGCCAGTAGCGGCGGTACCCCAGCCGCTCGGCGTGCCGGGCTAGGTCGATGGTGTTGCGCAGCGCTTCGCCGACCCCGTGCCCGTCCGAGACGGGGGAGAGGTCGAGCACGGACAGCGGGACGTCAGGCAGAGAACTCACGCTGAGCAGTAACGCATACGACGGCTGTTCCCTTCCCGGCGAGTCAGGGTCGGGTGGCCGGCGTTCGGTCGAGATCGGAGACACCGACGGTTCCCCGCCGGATGGCGAGAGTTTCGCCACTCGGCGGCGAATCCGTGGTCGGGCCGGGGCCGGGCTTGCGGCCACGGTCAACTCGGGGCGCGTGGCCTCAGCCGGAGTGCCGGGTTCGGTGGTGCGTGTCTTGGTCGCCGCGGCAGGCGAGGCCGTCGCCGATCAGTGGCGAATCCGGGTTGCGCCGTGTCGTCGGGGCCGCGTGTCCGGCGGCGGGGCGCGGACGCGGACGAGTCGGAGAGGGCGGCGGCGGGGCCCTGCTTGTGGCCAGCCTCACGGTCGGGCGATGGGGTGCGGGTCTCTTGCACGCGCAGCGTGCGCTGGCGGGCGAGGTCATTCGGCGTCTCGGTCGCGCGGCTGTCGCCGATCAGCGGCGAACCGGCGCCCGGCCTGCCCCGGCCACGGCGGCGCGGCCGGCCGAGGCGCGCGGCCGGCCAGCGCTTGCGGGCCTGGGAGCGCGGCGGCTGCGGGGCCTGGGAGCTCGGCGGGCGCGGGGCCTGGGCGCGCGGCGGGCGCAGGGCCCGAGAAGTCCGGTCGACCCGATCACCCGGCCAAGACCGGAGATGCCGAACGAGACGGGGCGTCGCCGCTGAGAGGCGAACGGCTGAAGGTGAGCGGGCGGAGGGTCAGGTGGTGGGCAGCCAGTCCGGGTTCGAGGCCAGGACGATCAGGTGCTGCGTCGCCCGGGTGAGAGCGACGTAGAGGACGCGGCGGCCGGTGGAGGACTCGGTGACGAGGTCCATGGGCTCGACGAGGACGACGGCGTCGTACTCGAGGCCCTTGGAGTCGAGGCTGCCGACGACCTTGAGGCGTTCGTCGGTCTCGTCGGTGAACCAGGCGGTGACCTCGGGGACGCGGTCCATGGCCGTGATGACGCCCACGGTGCCTTCGACGGAGCCGAGGAGTTCCTTGACCGCGGCCTGCGTCGCGCCTTCCAGGGCGCCGGCCTCGACGGGGCGGACCTCGGGCTCGATGCCGGTGGTGCGGACGGCGCGGGGAAGCTCGTCGGCCTGGGCGTGGCCGGTGACGACCTTCGCGGCGAGGTCGAAGATCTCCGCGGAGTTGCGGTAGTTGGTGCGCAGCGTGAAGCGGCGGCGCGTGGTCTTCACGCCGAAGGCCTGGTCGCGTGCGGCGGCGGCCTCGTCGGGGTCGGGCCAGGAGCTTTGCACCGGGTCGCCGACGACGGTCCAGCTGGCGTACTTGCCGCGGCGGCCGACCATGCGCCACTGCATGGGGGACAGGTCCTGGGATTCGTCGACGACGACGTGGGAGTACTCGTCGTAGTGCTCGGGCCGGTGGGTGCCGCCGCCGGTGGTGCCGCGCTCGGGCTCAGCCTCGAGGACGGTCTGGCGCCGGCGTCGCTTGGGCTCGGGGCCGACGAGGACGCGCACCTCGTCGAGCAGGGCGACGTCGGCGACGGACCAGCCGCGCGAACGGTCGGCGAAGTCGGCGGCCAGGAGGGAGATCTCGTGGCGGTTGAGCACGCCCTTCGCGGCCGCGGCGAGGCGCTTCTCGTCGCCGAGCCACTTGAGGATCTGCGCCGGGTACAGGACTGGCCACCAGACGACGAGGAAGCGGTGGAACTCGATGCGCTCGCCGAGGTCGCTGATTAGCTCTGCGCGGTCGAGCTGCTTGCCGTCGGCCTTCGCGTACTCCTCGGCCTTGTCGGCGAGCGCGCCCAGCAGCAGCTCGGCCGTGCGCACGCGCGCGCGATTGGGCGGTGCGCCCTGGGTGTGGGCCTTCCGACGGACCTTCTCCAGCTCGCGCGCCGAGAGCTTGAGCACCTCGCCGCGGTAGACGATGCGCATCTCCTGCGGCGATTCCGGCGGTGTGTCGCGCAACGCGCGCAGCAGCACCTTCCGCATGCGCAGCGAACCCTTGATCGCGGCGAGCTCGGAGGTGTCCTGGCGGGTAGCGGCGAGGCCGTCGAGCACCTCGCCGAGGGCGCGCAGCTCCACGTTCGTCTCGCCCATCGACGGCAACACCCGCGAGATGTACGTCGTGAACACCCCGGACGGCCCGATCACGAGCACGCCGGCGCCCCCGAGCTGGCGGCGGTGGCGGTAGAGCAGATACGCGGCGCGGTGCAGGGCGACGGCCGTCTTGCCCGTGCCCGGACCGCCCGTGATCTCGGTGACACCGCGCCACGGCGCGCGGATGACCTCGTCCTGTTCCTTCTGGATCGTGGCGACGATGTCGCGCATCTTCTCGCCGCGGGAACGGCCGAGCGCGGCCATCAGCGCGCCCTCGCCGACGACCTGCATGTCCTCGGGCACGGCGTCGGGGATCAGCACGTCGTCGTCGACATCGAGCACGTTCTGACCGGAGCAACGGATGACGCGGCGGCGCACCACGTCCATCGGCTCCTCGGCCGTGGCCTGGTAGAACGCCGCGGCGGCGGGCGCGCGCCAGTCGGTGACGAGGTTGTCGAACTCGTTGTCGCGGATGCCGAGGCGGCCGACGTAGATGTGGTCGCGGTCGAGGTGGTCGAGCCGGCCGAACACGAGGCCCTCGTACTCGGCGTCGAGCGTCTGGAGGGTCTGATTGGCGTGGAAGACCATCATGTCGCGTTCGAAAAGCATCGAGGCTTGTTCGAAAATCGCCTCGCGCTGGGCGCCTTGCCCCAGCTCGTATCCCTTCGTGCGCATCGCCTCGGCCTGTACCCGCAGCTCTGCGAGCCGGGTGTAGACCCGATCCACGTGGGCCTGCTCGACGGCGATCTCCGCCCGTCTCACCCGGGGTTCCGACACGCAACGCTCCTAAACGACTCGATGCCTCACGAGGGCGAAGAACGACTGTACGCGCCCGCGCGCGCGAGATTCAGCAAGTCCTGCCCAACGCCACACCGCGACGTTCGGCGAAGATGGCGGGGTGACGAGGATCGTGGCGGGGAAGGCGGGCGGCCGGCGGCTCAAGGTGCCGCCCAAGGGGACCCGCCCGACGTCCGAACGCGTACGCGAAGCGCTGTTCAACGCGCTCGAAGTGGCCGGTGAACTCGACGGCACCCGCGTGCTCGACCTCTACGCCGGCTCCGGCGCCCTCGGCCTCGAAGCCCTCTCCCGCGGCGCCGCCGACGCCTGGTTCGTGGAGGCCGACCGCCGCGCGGCCGACGTGCTGCGCGGCAACGTCGGCGCCCTGGGCCTGGGCGGCACCGTCCGTGCCGCCCCCGTGGAGGCCGTGGTCGCCGCCCCCGCGCCCGCGCGGTTCGACGTGGTGCTGGCCGATCCGCCGTACGCCGTGGACGCCGCCGCGCTCGGCTCCGTGCTGGCTGCGCTCGACGAGGGCGGCTGGCTCGCCGACGGCGCCCTGGTGGTGATCGAACGTGCCGCTCGCGACGGCGCGCCGGACTGGCCTGGCGCCTACACGCCCACGCGCGACAAGAAGTACGGCGACACCGCCCTGCACTGGGCGGAGTACACGCGTCGATCGCAGGTGTGACGCAGCAGTCACGAAGTGCGCGCGCAGCGTCGCGGCTTGGTAGCGTCCGCGCATGCGGCGTGCGGTCTGTCCCGGTTCCTACGATCCGGCCACCAACGGACACCTCGACATCATCGAGCGGGCCTCCGTCCTCTTCGACGAGGTAGTGGTCGCGGTGGGGGTGAACAAGAGCAAGAAGGGCCTCTTCACCGTCGAGGAACGGCTGGAGATGCTGCGTGAGATCACCGCGAGCCTCCCCAACGTGCGCGTGGACTCGTGGCAGGGCCTGCTCGTGGACTACTGCCGCGAGAACGACATCGCGGCCGTCGCCAAGGGCCTGCGCTCGGTCAGCGACTTCGACTACGAGCTGCAGATGGCCCAGATGAACCGCGAGCTCACCGGCCTCGAGACGCTGCTGATGGCCAACAACCCGGCCTACGGCTTCGTCTCCAGCTCGCTGGTGAAGGAGGTCGCGGCGCTCGGCGGCGATGTCGAGCGGCTCGTGCCGCCGGTGGTGTTCGAACGGCTCCGCAAGGTGTTCCCGCACCAGGGCTGAGCGCGGTCCCGGACGAAAAGCGCTCGTTCGCGAACAAGACCCGTTTCGTACCCGAACACGATCCGCTTGCTCGCAAACAAGAGCCGAGCGGTTTCGCACGTTCACCCGGCGCATTCGCCCGAACGGGTTGCGACCATCGTCGGGACTTCGGGGAACGCTCGAAGCTGTTCACTTGACGGCAGCCTCGCGACCATCCGATCGGGTTACGGTCCGAAAATGGCCAACCACCGTTCGCGTTTAGCGACCGTCCTGTTCGCGCTGCTGGTCGGATTCCTCGGGCTGGGCACCGCCGCGGTCGCGGCGCCCGCTGCCCCGGCGGCGCCGGCGTCCGTGCTGCAGAACTCCTGCGGCAACCTGTCGGGCTTCTCGCACACGTCGCTGTCCTCGCTCCCCGCGGAGGCGACGACGACCTACAACCTGATCCAGAAGGGCGGGCCCTTCCCGTACCCGAAGAACGACGGCGTCGTCTTCGACAACCGTGAAGGCATCCTGCCGTCCTGCTCCTCCGGCTACTACCACGAGTACACCGTGCCCACGCCCGGTGCGAGCAACCGCGGCACGCGCCGGATCATCACCGGCCAGGGCGGCGAGTACTTCTACACCGGCGACCACTACGAGACCTTCAAGGTCATCGACGTCAACGGTGGTGGTGGCGGCGACACCGGCTCCTGCGGCGACCTCTCGGGCCTGGCGAAGATCGGCTACTCCACCCTGTCCTCGGCCGCGAAGTCGGTCGTGAACCAGGTGCGCAGCGGCGCGACCGGCCAGACCTACGAGAACCGCGAGGGCGTGCTGCCGGCCTGCGCCGCGGGCTACTACCAGCTGTTCCCGGTGGGCACCAACGACCGCGTGATCAAGGGCAAGGGCGGCGAGCTGGCCTACACGCCGGACCGTTACTCCACTTTCAAGCGCATCGACCTCAACTCCTGAAACCCCCGACGCGCCTGCGTGCCGCCCCACCCGCGCCGGGTGGGGCGGCACGCTGCGTCATGAGTCGTTCGCAAGAGGACACGCCCAGTCCGGCGCGCGTTCACCGCTTCAGGCCGGCAAGCGGGCAGACTGATCGGTAGCGAACGGGGATTACTGCTTGAGGGAGTGGCCGTGTACCGGGTTTTCGAGGCACTCGACGAGCTCGTCACGATCGTCGAAGAGGCCCGCGGGGTGCCCATGACGTCCAGCTGCGTCGTGCCGCGCGGCGACGTCCTCGAGCTGCTCGACGACGTCCGCGACGCGCTGCCCGGCGAGGTCGACGACGCTCAGGACGTGCTCGACAAGCGCGACGACCTCCTGCACGCCGCCCGCAAGGAAGCCGGCGAGACGGTGGCCGGCGCCAACGAAGAGGCCGAGCGCACGGTGTCCGACGCCGCGTCGGAGGCCGAGCGGACCCTCGCCGACGCGCGCGCCCGCGCCGAGCAGATGATGGGCGACGCCCACAACGAGGCCGAGCGCATGGTCGCCGCCGGGCAGGCCGAGTACCAGAACCTCACCGACCGCTCCCGCGCCGAGTCCGAGCGCATGATCCAGGCCGGCCGCGACGCCTACGAGCGCGCCATCGAGGACGCCCGCGCCGAGCAGACGCGGCTGGTCTCGCAGACCGAGGTGGTCCAGGCCGCGCACGCCGAGTCGGCCCGCATCGTCGACGAGGCCCACGCCGAGGCCGACCGCCAGCGCGCCGACTGCGACGCGTACGTGGACGGCAAGCTCGCCGAGTTCTCGGAGCTGCTCGCGACCACGCTGCGGACCGTCGACTCGGGCCGCAACCACCTGCGTTCGCCGGTGAACCTGGGCGGCAGCGGCGGCCGTCCGACGCTGTACGACTACCAGGTCTGACCCCCTGCGGGAGTGACGCTCGGCACCAGCGCGAAACCACTGGCGCACCCTGCGTACCCTGGTATGCGATGTCAGAGAACCCTGCCCAGAACACCCGCCCCGCACAGCTGGATGACAAGAGCCCGTGGGTGGTCGACACCCGTGAGCTCGGCCGCCGCGCCGGCCTGAGCCGCGAGGTGCGCCGGAGCGTGCCGCTCGACGCCGCCCTCGGTGTGCCCGACGTCATCTCGCTCGAGGCCGGCTCCGTCCTCGAGCTCGACCTGCTCCTCGAATCCGTGGTCGAGGGTGTGCTGGTCAGCGGCACGGCGAGCGCCACCGCCACCGGCACGTGCTCGCGCTGTCTCGACCCCCTCACCGAGGAGATCGAGGTCGACCTCACGGAGCTGTTCGCCTACCCCGGTACGGCCACGGAGGAGACCACCGACGAGGACGAGATCCCGCGGCTGGTCGACGACCGGATCGACCTCGAACCGATCGTCCGCGACGCCCTGGTCCTGGCCCTTCCCCTCGTGCCGCTGTGCGAGGAGGACTGCGCCGGGCTGTGCACCGAATGCGGCGTCAAGTGGGCCGATCTCGAGCCCGGACACGGGCATGAGAAGATAGATCCTCGGTGGGCCGCGCTGGTCGAGCGATTCGACGAGAACGCGGGCGAAAAGCCTGCGCACGGCTCCGGAGAGCAAGCCTGACGAGCGTCCAGCTCGATCCGGGAGAAGTCAGTTCGGCTCGTGAACGCGGGCAGACAGTCTGAAGGAGATCTACTCGTGGCCGTCCCGAAGCGGAAGATGTCGCGATCCAACACGCGCGCGCGCCGCAGCCAGTGGAAGGCGGCTCCGGTTCAGCTGGTGCCCTGCTCCAACCGCGCCTGCCGTCAGCCGAAGCTCCAGCACATCGCGTGCCCGACGTGCGGCCAGCACAACGGCCGCCAGGTCGTCGAGCCCGCCTGATCGGGCAGCCGACCATGGGGGGTAAGTCCGCCGGGGGACCCGCGGCCGATCCCATCACACTGCTCGAGGCGCTCGGGGTCGAATTCGACCCCGAGCTCCTTCGGCTTTCGCTGACCCACCGTTCGTACGCGTACGAGAACGGTGGGCTCCCGCCCAACGAGAGGCTGGAGTTCCTCGGCGACGCGGTGCTCGGCCTGGTCGTCACGGACCACCTGTACACCACGCACCCGGACCTGCCGGAAGGCCAGCTCGCGAAGCTGCGCGCCAGCGTCGTCAACATGCACGCGCTGGCGGGTGTCGCCCGTGGGCTGGGTGAGGGCGGGCTCGGGGCGCACCTGTTGCTGGGCAAGGGCGAAGAGCTCACCGGCGGCCGGGACAAGGCGAGCATCCTCGCCGACGGTCTCGAAGCCGTGATCGGTGCCACCTACCTGGCTCACGGCATCGAGGTCGCGCGCAAGCTCGTGCACCACCTCTTCGACGGCCTGCTGGCCGAGGCGCCCCTGCGCGGGGCCGGTCTCGACTGGAAGACCAGCTTGCAGGAGCTCACCGCTTCCTCCGGTCTCGGCGTGCCCGAGTACCGCGTGGAGGACACCGGTCCGGACCACCGCAAGGAGTTCACCGCCACGGTGCTCGTCGCGGGTCGTCCGCTGGGCGACGGTTCCGGCACCACGAAGAAGGAAGCCGAGCAGAAGGCCGCCGAAACGGCGTGGCGCGCCCTCTCCGAAGAGCTGGGCCACGGCTCCGACGGTTCGGCCAAGTCCGAAGGCTGACGCCCGCCGGTCCGGAACTGTCGTACCGGACGGGCAGAATGGACGCCATGCCCGAACTTCCCGAGGTCGAGGTCGTGCGCGCCGGCCTTGAGGCCCACGTGGCCGGTCGCACCGTCAGCAAGGTCGAGGTCCTGCACCCGCGCGCGATCCGCAGGCATGCCCTCGGCGCCGAAGACTTCACCGGTCGGCTGGCCGGTGTCGTGGTCGAGGCCGCGCGCCGGCGGGGCAAGTACCTGTGGCTCGAGCTGTCGCACGGTGAGGCCGTGCTCGCGCACCTCGGCATGAGCGGCCAGATGCTGGTGCAGCCCGAGGGCACGCCCGACGAGAAGCACCTGCGCGTGCGCGTCCGCTTCGACGACGACGGTCCGGAGCTGCGGTTCGTGGACCAGCGCACGTTCGGCGGCCTCGCGCTCGACGATCTCGCCGACGTCGAAGGCGACCTGCTGCCCGCCACCATCGCCCACATCGCGCGCGACCCGATGGACGCGCGGTTCGACCCGGCCGCTGCGGTGAAGGCGTTGCGCTCGCGGCGCACCGAGGTCAAACGCGCACTGCTGGACCAGACCCTCGTCTCCGGCGTCGGCAACATCTACGCCGACGAAGCCTTGTGGCGCACCAAGTTGCACGGCACCCGGCCCACCGACAAGCTCACCAACGCCCAGGGGAGTGCGCTGCTGGCCGCCGCCGGCGAGGTGATGAACGCCGCGCTCGCCGTGGGCGGCACGTCCTTCGATGCCTTGTACGTCAACGTGAACGGGCGATCCGGGTACTTTTCGCGTTCCCTCGACGCGTACGGCCAGGAGGGACTACCGTGCCGCCGGTGCGGAACGGCGATCCGGCGGGAACCGTTCATGAACCGCTCGTCCTACTCCTGCCCGAAGTGCCAGCCGCGGCCCCGCAGCTCGCGTTGATGCGCCTGTCGGGGCGATCAACTAGAATGAACGCGGCGGAAGAGGAGCAGCATGACGGAGCCGGACAGATCGTCGCTGGCCGACAAGATCGACCAGCTGTTCCACGTCGTGCGCCGGCCCGACCGCGAGCAATACAGCCACGAGGAGGTCGCCCGCGCGTGCCGTGAGGCGACGGGGGAGAGCTTCTCCACCACGTACCTCTGGCAGCTGCGCACCGGGCGTCGTGACAACCCCACGAAGCGTCATCTCGAGGCGCTCGCGCAGTTTTTCGGCGTTCCTCCGGCATACTTCTTCGACGACGAGCAGAGCGTGAAGATCGCGGAAGAGCTGGCGTTGCTCGGCGCCTTGCGCGACGCCGGTGTCCGCGACGTGGCGCTGCGGGCCATCACGCTCTCGCCGGACGGGCTCGACACGATCAGCGACATGATCGACGCGATCGCCCGGAGGGAGGCCGCGCGAAGCGGTGTGAAGAAGGAGGACTGAGCGGTGGCGGACCGGCAGCGCGAGCTCTGGCGACGGTGCCGTCGCCTGGCCGAGGCGCCGGCGCTGCCCGAGCCCTTCGACGCCGCCGAGTTCGTGGCGGGCATCGCCGCCGGTCGCGGCCGGCCCATCGAGCTGATGCCGGTGAACGCGCCGTCCGGCGGGCCGTGCGGCTTGCTGATGAGCACCGCGCGCGCCGACTACATCCTCTATCCCACCTACACCACGGCCCTGCACCGGCGCCACATCCTGCTGCACGAGGTGGGCCACCTGCTGTGCGGGCACGTCGGGTCCGACGCCTGCGCTGAAGGCGCGGCGATCGACACGGCCGTGAGCCGCGCGTTGATGCCGAACCTTTCCCCCGAGCTGGTCCGCCGCGTTTTGGGGCGGACCACGTATTCGGCCGTGGAGGAGCAGGAAGCCGAGCTCGTGGCGTCGTTGCTCGCCCAGCGCGTGGCGAAGGTGCAGGCGCCGCGGCCGGAACCGGACAGCGGCATGGCCCGCATGGACGACATGTTTGGTGGCCGCCCGCGCCGCCGGAACCCGTGATCGAGACGCTGGCGTACCTGGCCTGCGTGCTCGGGTTCGCCGGCTTCGGCGTGAAGCTGCTCGAGGCCGGGCGCGACCAGCCGGCGCGCACGCTGTGGTTCCTCGCGGGGTTCGGCATCTGCATCGCGCTCGGCATCACCGACGGCATGCCGGCGATGGACGAGCTGGCCGGCCACCACCGCTGGTACGCCGAGTACGCGCCGCTCGCCGGCGACCTCGCCAAGTTCGGCGCGATCGGGTTCACGGTCGCGTTCACGCGCTCGATGCGCTTCGGCGCCGACGCGCGCCTGGGCTGGCACGCGGTGCTGTCGTGGTTCGTGATCGTGGTGGAGATCGTGCTGTTCACGCTTGCGGGCCCGGACCGCTCGGGCAACGAGACGGTCGTCGCCGCTGAGGGGCGACCGTTCCTGATCGCGTACGAGCTGGTGTTCGTCGTGTACGGCGTGCTCAGCCTGACCCTCGTTGCTGTGTTCTTCGCGCGCTTCGCCACGCGCGCCCGCGCGGGTTCGCTTCGCACCGGGCTGTGGTTGATCTTCGCCGGCGTGGTGGCGGCGGTGGCGTGGACGTTGTGGGATCTCGACGACGTGGCCGCACTCATCTCGGATGGCCGTGTCGGGGCGACGGAGGACCTGCCGGCCGCGGTGCTGGGGGCCACTTGTGTGGTGCTCGCGGTGGCGGGGTCGACGTTGTCGGTGTGGGGGCCGTCGCTCGCCACGCCGTTCCGCTGGGTGCGCGCGTACCGCGGCTACCGCCGGATCGAGCCACTGTGGACGGTGCTGCGCGACGCCGTGCCGGGCATCGCCCTGGATCCGGCGAGCGGGCTCGGGCGCGGTGCGGAGTTCGCGCTCTACCGGCGCGTGATCGAGATCCGCGACGGGCATCTCGCGCTGCGGCCGTACTTCGACCCGGACCTGCCCGCGCGCGTGGTGGACCGCGCGCGGCGTGACGGCGTGCCGACGCGCCGGGTGGCCGCGACCGTCGACGCCGCCACGCTCGCGGCGGCCCTCGTCGCGCGCGAAGCGGACCACCGGTTCCAGCCCGACGATGCCGACGCGCCCGCGAGCCGGGCCGTGGCTGCCGACGTGAGTGCCGAGGCCGCGTGGCTCATCGAGGTGACGCGCGCGTGGCGGCGCTCGGCTCTGGTGGCCGACGTGCGGCGCGAAACCCGGCGTGAGCTGGGCGTTCCGGCCTGATCTTCACCTCTGTGCGCGGATGGTTTCCGCCGAATGGCCGTCCGCCGTGCGCACTACTGCGCAATGCGTGGTACCGTTCCAAACGCAAGACTGGAGGGTGCCGTGGAGATCAGTCAGCTGCTCAAGGGAGTGCTGGACCTGGCGGTGCTGGCCGTGCTTCGCGAAGACGATGGGTACGGCTACGACGTGCTCCGAAGACTTCGCGTGGCCGGCCTGGAGGAAGTGGGTGACGCTTCCGTCTACGGCACGTTGCGCCGGCTGTACAAGGCCGGGTTGCTGACGTCGTACGTCGTGCCGAGCGAAGAGGGCCCGCACCGTAAGTACTACAGCCTGAACGAGCCGGGGAGAGCGCGGCTGCAGGAGTCGGGGAAGACGTGGGCGAGTTTCGCGTCGACGATGAACGGGTTACTGGGAGAGGCAGCATGAGTACGGAGAAGCCCACCGCGGTGCGCGTGTACCTGGCGAGGGTCCGCACCGCGCTCGGCGATCTGCCCGCGGGGGAGATCGAGGAGATCCTGGAGGACGTCCGGCCGCACCTGGCCGAGATGGAAACCGAGCTGGGGGCCCACGCGCGCGTCGAGCAGCTCATCGAACGGCTCGGCTCGCCGGAGAGCTATGCGGCCGAGCTGCGTGCGTCCGGGGGTTATCCGCCGGCGCCCGCGGGTGCCGAAGCGGCCACGGCCGTGCTGGCTCCGGCGAAGGCCCCGAGCCTGTTCGCGGCGCGATTTGCCTTGTGGGGCTTGGTGTTCTGCGCCGCTGGGCTCGCGTTGTTCGCGTTCGCGGCGGCGGTGAGCCTCGACCCGGACAGGTTGCTGGGTCTGCTGCTCCTGGCGCCGGTGTTCGCGTTGAGCCTGATTTTCCTGTTCCACCGCGGGGTTTCGGCCGTGCTGGAGCTGCCCGAGGTCGTGCGGACGCGGGAGTCGGTGCGGTCGTGGCGCTCGAACCGTGAGGGCGACAAGGCTGTGGCGTACCTGCGTACGCTGAAGCCCGCGTGGTGGGTGGTGTGCGCGGTGGCCCTGATCGGGTTCGGCCTGCTGCTCATGGTGCGGCACTCGTACGCGCTGCTGCTGCTGCCGTTCCTCATCGCGGCCGCCGCGGCGGTGGTCTGGGCCGGGCCGAAGACCGGCAGCGACCGGCGGCTGCTGTGGATCGCGGTGCCGGTGTCGGCGTTCGTGATCGGCGGCGCGTTCGGCGGCTTCGGCGCGGCGATCGACCTGATCACGCACCGCACGTACTACCCGGACACGACGTCGTACTCCTCGCCGTCCACGGACACCTATGGCAACCAGCAGCTGCGGTACGGCAACGAGGACGTCGACAACGTCTACGCCTTCGACGCTGCCGGCAAGCCGCTCACGGACGTCTACCTCTACGACGACCAGGGCCGGCCGCTGACCGTCACCCGCTACGGCTGCGAGCAGGACAGCGGCACCCGCTCGAAGGTCGGCGAGGACAACCGCTTCCCGCGCCCGCAGCTTGTCCAGGGCGTCCAGGACGCCAACGGCAACCGCGACGGCTACAACGGCTACCTCGGGTATTGCCACGAGGAGACGGGCGTGCCTTTTGCCGCGGCGATCCCGAAGCCGGTGACTTCGCCGCCGAGTGCTCCTTCCAGCGCACCTGCCAAGCCGACGTCGTCGGCCCCGGCGAAGACGACGTCGCCGACCAGTCCTGCTCCGCCGACGAGGTAGAGCGCGCGAGGGGCCGGGGGAGCAGAGGTCGGGGCTGCTCACTCCGGCTCAGGCTGGGGAAACGTCAATCAGAGCATGTGCGGACGGTTGGTAGTTTCTTAGACTGTTCGTGCT
>NZ_JBFBAE010000028.1:0-44337 GCF_040689465.1 Amycolatopsis sp. NPDC051373
CCGCCACCCGCTCGATGCCGTCCAACACGCGGGGCCACACGGGTTCCGGCAGGTCGTGGCCCATGCCCGGGACGACGTCGAGGTCGGCGCGCAGGAAGTCCACTGCGAACGGGTCCGGCGTCCTGGCGGGGCGCACGCCGAAGGTCGGTCTCGACGACACCGGCCGAGCGCAGGCCGAGAAGCTGGTCGAGCGGCTGGCCGGCGTGCCCGTCGCCGAGCTGGTGGTGTCGCCGATGCTGCGCTGCAAGCAGACGGTGACGCCGCTGGCGACCGCGCTGGGTCTGGACAAGACCGTGGAGCCGCGCCTGTCTGAAGTGGACTACGGCGAGTGGACCGGTCGCGAGCTGAAGACGCTGGTCAAGGAGCCGCTGTGGCGGGTGGTCCAGTCCCACCCGTCGGCGGCGGTGTTTCCCGGCGGTGAGGGTCTGGCCGCGATGCAGGCCCGTGCGGTGGCCGCGATCCGCGCGCACGACGCCCGCATCACCGCCGAGCACGGCGACCACGCCGTGTGGATCGCCTGCAGCCACGGCGACGTGATCAAGGCGGTGCTGGCCGACGCCCTGGGCCAGCACCTGGACGCGTTCCAGCGCATCGTGGTCGACCCGGCGTCGGTGTCGGTGGTCCGCTACACCGAGACTCGGCCGTTCGTACTGCGCGTGAACGAGAACGGCGGCGACCTGTTGGGCATCGTGCCGCCGCCGCCGAAGAAGAAGTCCGGCCGCGGCAAGAAGGCAGGCGACAGCGACGCGGTGGTCGGGGGCAGCACCGGGCGCTGAGCCCGGCGGACACGCCCTCGGCGGAAAGCGGCTCGACCAGGGCCGCGAAACCCGTAGGGTGGCGGGATCAGCGCGGGAAAGCACGTGAAGAACCAGGAGCGCAACCCGATGATTTCGCCGGACAACCCGTTCGCCACCCCGAGTGAGCTGCCCTACGCCCTGCCGCCGTTCGACCGCATCACGGTCGAGCACTACCGGCCCGCGTTCGAAGAGGGCCTGACCGCCCACGCCGCGGAGATCCACGACATCGCCGCGAACCCCGCGGAGCCCACGTTCGAGAACACGATCGCCGCGCTGGAGCGGGCGGGGGAGCTGCTGGAGCGGGCGTCCGGCACGTTCTTCAACGTCTCGGGCTCCGACTCGACCGAGGAGATCCAGGAGATCCAGGCCGAGCTGGCCCCGAAGCTGGCCGCGCACTCCGACGCGATCCACCTGGACCCGCAGCTGTTCGCGCGGATCAGCGCGCTGTACGAGCGGCGCGAGAGCCTCGGCCTCGACCCCGAGTCGCTGCGTCTGCTGGAGCGCCGGCACACCGACTTCAGCCGCGCCGGCGCCGGGCTGCCCGAGGCCGAGCAGGAGAAGCTGCGCAAGCTGAACGAGCAGCTCTCGACTCTGCAGACGAAGTTCCAGCAAAACCTGCTGCGCGACACCAACGAGCTCGCCGTGGTCCTCGACAACGTCGCGGACCTGGCCGGGCTCGACGAGGGCGCGCTCGCCACCGCCGCCGAGGCGGCTGCCGCTCGTGGCGAAGAGGCCAAGTACGTCCTGAACCTCACGCTCCCGACCGCGCAGGCGGCCCTGGAGTCGCTGGAGAACCGCGCGGTGCGCGAGCGCGTCTTCACCGCCTCGGTCTCGCGGGGCAACCGCGGCAACGAGTACGACAACAACTCCGTCGCCGCCGAGATCGTCCGTCTGCGGGCCGAACGCGCGGCGCTGCTGGGCTACCCGGACCACGCGTCGTACGTGATCTCCGACGAGACGGCCAAGACCGCCGACGCGGCCTCGGGCCTGCTGGAGCGGCTGGCGCCGGTCGCCGTGGCCAACGCCCGCGTGGAGGCCGCCGAGCTGCAGCAGCACCTCGAGGCGGACGTGCCCGGCGCGACGCTGAAGCCGTGGGACTGGGCGTTCTACGCCGAGAAGGTGCGCCGCGAGCGCTACGAGGTGGACACCGCCGCGCTGCGCCCCTACTTCGAGCTGAACCGGGTGCTGACCGACGGCGTGTTCTTCGCCGCGAACCGCCTGTACGGCCTGACCTTCACCGAGCGCGACGACCTGCCGAAGTACCACCCGGAGGTGCGGACCTTCGAGGTCTTCGACGCCGACGGCAGCGGCATGGGCCTGTTCCTCGTGGACTACTACACGCGTGACTCCAAGCGCGGCGGCGCGTGGATGAACAACTTCGTGTCGCAGTCGGACCTGCTGGGGCGCAAGTCCGTGGTGGTCAACGTGCTCAACGTCGCGAAGCCGCCGGCGGGGGAGCCGACCCTGCTGACGCTGGACGAGGTCACCACCGTGTTTCACGAGTTCGGCCACGCACTGCACGGGCTGCTCTCGGGCGTCGAGTACCCGACGTTCTCCGGCCCGAGCGTGCCGCGAGACTTCGTGGAGTACCCGTCGCAGGTCAACGAGATGTGGATGCTGTGGCCCGAGGTGCTGGCGAACTACGCCAAGCACCACGTGACGGGGGAGCCGCTGCCGGCCGAGCAGGTCGCCAAGCTTGAAGCCGCGCAGCAGTACGGCGAGGGCTTCAAGACGACCGAGTACCTCGCCGCGTCGCTGCTCGACCTCGCCTGGCACCGCCTCGGCGTGGACGACCGCGTCGACGACGTGCAGCGCTTCGAGGCCGACGCACTGGAGAAGGCCGGCGTCGCGCTGGAAAGCGTGCCGCCGCGCTACCGCACCACGTACTTCAACCACGTCTTCGGCGGCGGTTACAGCGCGGGCTACTACTCCTACATCTGGAGCGAGGTCCTCGACGCCGACACCGTGCAGTGGTTCCGCGAGAACGGCGGCCTCAAGCGCGAGAACGGCGACCACTTCCGTTCGACGCTGCTCGGCCGCGGGGGGAGTGTGGACCCGATGGAGGCGTTCGCGAACTTCCGCGGTCGTCAGCCGGAGATCCAGCCGCTGCTGGAGCGCCGGGGTCTCGCGGGGGCCTGATCGTTCTTCGGGTGGGGCCGGCCGTTCTCGGTCGGCCCCACTTTTGTCTCTTGTGGACTGTATAACGACCTATACGGCGGGGGTTTGGCCTGGTCGCGGTCACTCCAGGGGGAACAAGATCGGGCTGATGAGGTGCTGGCGCCGGCCGGGGGCAGGCTCGTTGCGCAGCCGGGGGAGGAGTACTTCGCGGAGATCGGTGATGAGCTCGGCGAGCTCCTCGGGGCTCAGCCAGACCGAGTGCTGGCGGTAGCCCACGAGGTCCATGACCGGATCCGCGCCGGCCCGGCCCAGGTATGCGGTGAACTCGGCGATCAACGTCGTCATCGCGGTCGCGAACACCTTGCGGTGATCGTCGAGCGTTGCCGAGGCTGCCGCGTCGGCGTCGACCACCGCGCGATCACGCCGCAGCCGGTAGCTGCGCTCGACGGCGCCGCGGACGCGTTGTTCCTCGGCCACTTCGAGGATTCCGGCTTCGGTGAGCAGGCCGACGTGGCGGTACAGGGTCGCCTTCGACACGTCGTGGATGCGCTCGGCCAGCTGGGTGGTGGTCAGGGGCCGCCCGCCGGAGAGGGCGTGCACCACGCGCAGCCGCACCGGGTGCACCAGGAGTTCCAGATCGTCCACGCCGTTATGTTCGCACATCTGCTACCGTTCTCAATCTTGAGAACGTGGGGCCGCTGGGGGCCCGGGACGGGAGATTCGGCGATGAAGGTCGACGTGGCACCACTGGGCGAGCACTACGAGGTGGCCGGGCGCCGGCTGCTGCTGCATCGCTGCGGCTCCGGCGGGTCACCGGTGGTGTTCCTGCCTGGCGCGGGCTTGATGGCGTATGACTTCCTGAACGTGCAGCAGCGCATCGCGCAGTTCACCACGAGCGTCGTGTACGACCGGGCCGGCACGGGCTGGAGCGACGCTGTCGAGCTGCCACGCACGCCGAACGAGGTGACGGACGAACTGCGGGCCCTGCTCGCGGCCGCTGACGTGCCCGGGCCATACGTGCTGGCCGGACATTCCCTCGGGGCGCTGTACGCCCGCCGCTACGCGCAGCGCTTCCCCGCGGAAGTCGCCGGCCTGGTGTTCCTCGATCCGGGCCACGAGGACATCCTGGAGTTCCTGCCGAAGGAGGCCGCCGAGCTCAACGAGAGCCTCAAACCCGACCCGGCCGCCCTGCCCGAGCCGACGTCCGCGCAACTGGAGGCTTCGCGCGACGCCTTGCTGGGCCTGTACGCGAACTGGCCCGACGGTGTCCGGGAAGCGTTGGTGGACAAGCACCTCACGGACTGGCGCACGGCGGTCCTGGAGACCCGGAACTTCGAAACCGAGGTGTACGACCAGGTCCGCGCCGGGGGAGCGCTGCCGGACGTCCCGCTGGTGGTGCTGAGCGCACTCGGGGCCAACCCGCACTGGGCGCAGTTCGCCTCCCCGGAGCTGATGGAGCAGATGCTGGCGGGGATCAAGGCCCTGCATGCGTCGATCGCCTCTTCGGTGCCGCGAGGTGAGCACCGCACACTTGACGGTGCGGCGCACCAGACGATGCACCTGGAGAACGAAGACGCTGTCGTGGAGGCGATCCGCTCGGTCCTCTGAGGACGATCCGCGCGAGCTGCCGATTCCTTTCGGCGCGGCAGGAGGTCTCCCTTTTCGACGGCCGGCTCGCCCCGAGCGGGCCGCGGTTCGGACAGTCGAAGAGAGAGAGCTGATCGCCGTGAACATTCCCGCGACCATGCGCGCGCTGCAGCAGACTTCGCTCGAGGGGCCGCAAGACCTGCGTTTGATCACTGACGCGCCGGTACCGGCTCCCGGCCGGGGTGAAGTGCTGGTCAGGGTCCGGGCCGCCGGGGTCAACTTCGCCGACCTCTCGCAGGCCCGTGGGGTGTTCCGGGGCGGCCCGCAGCCGCCGTACCTGGCGGGTTTCGAGGCCGCGGGTGAAGTCGTTGCGCTCGGCTCGGAGGTCACCGGCCTGGGCCTGGAGAGCCTGGTCATCGGCGTCGGATCCGGTGCGTTCGCCGAGTACGCGGTCCTGCCCGCGGCCGCGGCGATGCCGGTTCCGGCCGGTTGGACGGCCGGGCAGGCGCTGGGCCTGGTGGTAAACCGGCCGGCCGCGCTCGCGGCGCTCAAACCGCTGGGGCGACTGGTCTCGGGGGAGACGGTGGTGGTCCACGCCGCGGCGGGCGCGACCGGCCAAGCCGCCGTGAGGATGGCCAAGCACTACGGGGCGACAGTCATTGCCACCGCTTCCCCGGCCAAGCACGACACCGTGCGCGCACTCGGCGCCGATCACGTCCTGGACTCCCTGGACGCCGACCTCACCGCCGAAATCCTGCGGCTGACCGGTGGCGCCGGTGCCGATCTGGTGCTGGAGTCGGCCGGCGGTGCCGGCTTCGCGGCCGCCCTGGCCTCGGCGAAGCCGGTGACCGGCCGGGTCGTCGTCTACGGGTTGGCGGGCGGCGAGGCCGCGATCACCAACTGGGATCTGGTGTATCGCCACCAGGTCCACGTCGTCGGCTTCAACCTCGGGACGCTGATCCAGGCGGCTCCGCGGATCTTCGGTGAGGTCATGGGTGAGCTGTCGGCCCTCGTCGCCGCGGGCGTCCTCCCGCCCGAACATCCGGCTGTCTACGAACTGGCCCACGGCCCGAAAGCCCTGGCGGAGCTGGAGGCGAGGGCGACCGTCGGCAAGCTCGCCCTACGGCCCTGACCTGCGGTTCGATTCCTTCGGCCCGGCTTGCCGGTCCTACGGGGAGACGGTCCCGGCCCGCGGGATCGGCCCGGACGAGGAGCGACTCATGGTCAGCAGGCGAACCACGGTGAACCCCGTGCCACGACCTAGAATCGCCACATGACGGCCCAGGTGCGGGAGCCGGCGGATCGGGACCGGTTCGCCGCCGAAACCGAGCCGTTCCGCCGGGAGCTGCTGGCGCACTGCTACCGCATGGTCGGTTCTGCGCACGACGCCGAGGACCTGGTGCAGGAAACCTACCTGCGGGCCTGGCGGTCCTACGCCGGGTTCGAGGGCCGCGCGTCGATCCGGTCCTGGCTCTACAAGATCGCCACCAACGTCTGTCTGACCGCGGTGGAGCCGCGCAAGATCCGGATGCTGCCCTCTGGCCTGGGCGGTCCCCAGGAGAGTTCCGGGACCTCTCCCGACCCGGTCGCGCCAGGTGAGGTCTCGTGGCTGGAACCGTGGCCGGACCGGTGGACCACCGCCGACGACGACCCGGCCACGTCGGTCGTCGCGCGCGAATCACTGCGCCTGGCGCTCATCGCGAGCCTGCAGCACCTGCCCGCACGGCAGCGCGCGATCCTCATCCTGCGTGAGGTGCTTTCGTTCTCCGCGGCCGAAACCGCGCAGCTGCTCGGGACCACCACAGCGGCGGTGAAGAGCGGGCTGCAGCGGGCCCGGGCGCGGCTGGGTGAGCTGGAACCACGGCCGGAGCAGTTGCTGGAACCGGCTGACCAGCGGGCCCGGGCGTTGCTCGACGGTTACATCGCGGCCTTCGAACGCTCGGATGCCGGCCTGCTGGAGCAGGTGCTGTGCGCGGACGCGACGCTGGAGGCGACACCGTTGCGCGACTGGCAGGCCGGGCTCGTGAACTGCATCCGCATGCTCGCCGCGCACGTGCTGGGTGCGCCGGGGGACTGGCGGATGCTCGCCACCACCGCCAACGGCCAGCCCGCTGCCGTCGAGTACCGCCGAGACGAAGCCGGCGTGTTCCGGGGGAGGGGCATCGTGGTGCTGGACCCGACCGCCGCCGGTGTCTCCCGTGTCGTCGCGTTCCACGACGCGGCCCTGGTCACCCTGTTCGGGTTTCCCCGATCACTCACAGACTGATCCTGACCGGTCGCGCCAAGTCCGGTGTAGACAGTCACTCTCAAAGTGTATAACGATCTATACGGCGGGCCAGGTGCGAAAAAATAATCTGTCACCCGGCCACCAGCCCACCACTAAAACCCCGCTAAATACCGGAGAGGATCTCCACCACGGCGTCGTAGGTCTGTTCCACGTCAAGGCTTTCCGTGTCGACCACAGTGCACTTCGGACGCTGCCGCAGGTACGCCGAGAGGTGGTCGTGGACGCGGTCGATCAGCTCCAGCCCGCCCGCGCGAGTGATGATCTCGTCGATGTCGCGGGCCGGTCCGCTCTCGCTGGAGCGGGACGAATAGCGGTCGAACGCGTGGGGCTTCGCCGCGGTCAGCACGATCTCGATGTACGAAGCTCCTGCGGCACGCGCGGCGGCTTCGAACCCCGAAACCTCTTTCAGGTGCGTTGCCAGCTGGGGCATCACGACGGAGAACCCGGACCGCAGATGGGTTTCCGCCATGGCGACGGCCAGGCGGCGCGCGACGGGCAGGGTGGCGAAGAAGTCGTCGCGCCAGCCGCCGATGAGGGAGACGACGTGGTCGGTGTCGAGGTCGAGCACGCCGGGGTGGCGATCGGCGTAGAGGCGCGCGACGGTGGACTTCCCGATGCCCGACGGGCCGTTGAGGTGAATGAGGCGAGGGCCGCCCCGGACGGATCCGGGGCGGCCCTCAGAAGAAGCAGTGTTCAACTCAGATGAGGCCGAGCTTCTGCACGGCGTCGCGCTCCTCGGCGAGCTCGCCGACGGTGGCGTCGATGCGGGCGCGGGAGAAGTCGTCGATCTCGAGGCCCTGCACGATCTCGTACTTGCCGTCCTTGGCGGTGACGGGGAAGGACGAGATGAGGCCCTCGGGGACACCGTAGGAGCCGTCGGAGATGACCGCGGCGGAGGTCCAGTCGCCTTCGTCGGTGCCGTTGACCCAGGTGTAGACGTGGTCGATGGCGGCCGACGCGGCGGAGGCGGCGGAGGAGAGACCGCGGGCTTCGATGATGGCCGCGCCGCGCTTGGCGACGGTGGGGATGAAGGTCTCTTCGACCCAGGTCTGGTCGTTGACGGCCTCGGCGAGGTTCTTGCCGCCGACGGTGCCGTGGGTGATCATCGGGTACTGCGTGGCCGAGTGGTTGCCCCAGATGGCCAGGCGCTTGATGTCCGAGACCGGGACGTCGAGCTTCTTCGACAGCTGCGCGAGGGCGCGGTTGTGGTCGAGGCGGGTCATCGCGGTGAAGCGGTCGGCCGGGACGTCGGGCGCGTGGGACTTGGCGATGAGGGCGTTGGTGTTGGCCGGGTTGCCCACCACGAGGACGCGGATGTCGTCGGCCGCGCCGGCGTTGATGGCTTCGCCCTGGGGCTTGAAGATGCCGCCGTTGGCCTCGAGCAGGTCGCCGCGCTCCATGCCCTTGGTGCGGGGGCGGGCGCCGACGAGCAGGGCGATGTTGGTGCCGGAGAACGCCTGCTTGGGGTCGTCGAAGATGTCGATCCCGGACAGGAGCGGGAAGGCGCCGTCGTCGAGCTCCATCGCGGTGCCCTCAGCCGCCTTGACCGCCTGCGGGATCTCGAGGAGCCGCAGTTTCACCGGGGTGTCCGGGCCGAGGAGCTGACCGGACGCGATGCGGAAGAGCAGCGCGTAGCCGATCTGGCCGGCCGCACCGGTGACGGTGACGTTGACAGGGGCTTGGGTCATAGCGGGTTCTCCAGCTTGAGACGACTTTGGCTAGTACCGCGACTCTAGTACTCGCGGGTGCGATCGTTCGGGTGCGTCCAGTCACTCTCCGGCCGGTGTCGTGACGTTGGCCGCGAGCCGGCCCAGGAGTGTGGCGAGGGTGGCGATCTCGTGGTCGGTGAGGCCGGTGCGCATGCGGTTGTCGTGGGCGACGGCGGCTTCGGCGAGGCGGTGGAAGGTGCTTTCGCCGTGGTCGGTGAGTTCGACGTGGTGGACGCGGCGGTTTTCGGGGTCGCGGGTGCGGGTGAGCAGGCCGGCGGTTTCCATGCTGTTGAGGTGGTGGGTGAGGGTGGCGCCTTGGATGCCGACGGCGTCGGCGAGCTGGCGTTGGCTGGTGTGCTGGTGGGTTTTGAGGGCGATGAGGATCTGCCAGACGGGCTGGGAGCCGCCGACGGCGGCGAGGGCCTGGTCGAAGGCCTGGCCCGCGGCTTTGGCGGTGCGGGCGAGGACGACGCCGATGGGGGCGGTGGTTGGTCGTGGCACGGGTGCACCGTAGCGTAGATTGATCGAAGACTAAGCGTTTGACATCTAACGATTAGAGTTCTAACGTTTGTCGCGTTGAGCTGCTCCACTGACCGCGGGAGGGATCATGGGCACCACCGAAGAGATCAGCGATTTGGGGAAACGCTGGGTCGCGGCCGAGACGGCCGGGGACACCACGACGCTGGCCGGGATGACCACGGGTGACTTCACCCTGGTCGGCCCGCTGGGCTTCGTGCTGAACCGCGACCAGTGGCTGCAGCGCTACGAAGGCGGCGGGCTCGTCACGCGCCGGCTGGATTGGCGCGAGGTCGAGGTGCGCGAGCACGGTGATTCGGCGATCGCGGTCGGCGTGCACGAGCAGGAGGCGACGCACCGGGGCAACGCGGTGGACGGGCAGTTCCGGTCGACGCACGTGCTGGTGCGCGAGGGCGGCCGGTGGTTGCTGGCGGGGATGCACCTGAGCCCGATCGGTGCGCCGCCGGCGTTCGCGCGCGGGGGTGCGTGATGGCGGAGCTGAACCACACGATCGTGTGGGCGACGGATCGGGGTGCGTCGGCGGAGTTCCTCGCTGGGGTCCTGGGGCTGGCTGTGGGTGAGGAGACGGCGCCGTTCCTGCCGGTGGTGCTGGGCAATGGGGTGACGCTGGATTTCGCGCAGGCGGATGAGGTTGCCGGTCAGCACTACGCGTTTCTGGTGAGCGACGCGGAGTTCGATGCCGCGCTGGAGCGCCTCAGGGCGTCGGGGACGGCGATCTACGCCGATCCGTTGCACCGCACGACGGGGATCAACGGGATGTTCGGCGGGCGCGGGTTCTACTTCGACGATCCGGACGGGCACAACATGGAGCTGCTCACGAGGGCCGGTTAGCGCCGGCCGGTGCGGGCTGGGTCGCCTCGACGTTGAACACGCGGCCCAGCGCGATGACGCCTTCGTCGAGGTGGCTGAAGCTGGAGACGACGGCGCGGGTTTCGGAGTCGTCGATGCGGTCGACGACGGGGGTGCCGTCGTCGCGGATGAGCTTGTCCGTGGGTGTGGTGTTGGGGTGGCGGACGGCTTCGCCGACGAGGTCGATGTTGGCGAGTACGCGGCCGGCGAAGAGGTCGAGGCGGTCGGCGACGGGTCCGTCGAGCTGGCCGGGCTGGGCGCGGGCGGCGACGTGGCGGGCGCGGAAGGCGATGCCTTCGAGGGTGGTGAGCACGTGCCAGCCGTAGTCGCGCCGCGCGCTGCGGAGGTTGATGGGGTGGGTGAGCGGTTCGAGGGTCTTGCGGACCTGTTCGACGGCGCGGTCGAGGTCGCGGGACATCTCGATGATGTTCACGTTGTCGCGGCCGGAGAGCAGGGTTTCGGCTGATTCGACGAACTCGTGCAGCTCGTCGAGGACGGTCGCGATGTCGTCGAGCATGACCGAGCGGGTGCGGACGGGGACGATGACCGTGGCGGCGAGCAGGCCGGAGGCGGCGCCGACGGCGGTTTCGGCGACGCGGATCCAGAGGACCTCGATGCTGAAGGTGCCGAGCAGGCTGTAGAGCAGGCCGAGCATGCTGGTGACGAAGAAGGCCATGAGGAACTGCGAGACGCGGGCCATGTAGACCATGCCGAAGACGCAGACCATGATCAGGGCGAGGATCGCGATGGTGTTGCCGCTGACGAGCAGCGCCAGTGCGACGCCGCCGACGATGCCGAGGAGGGTGCCGCCGGTGCGGCGGACGCCTTTGACGAAGCGGGCGCCGGCGCTGGAGGTGCCGACGAAGACCACGAAGACGGTGAGCACGGCCCAGTACCAGCGTTGGTGGGAGATGAGCTGTCCGGCGAGGACGGCGAGTCCGCCGCCGATGACGGCCTGGATGGCGCTGCGGGTCTGGTTGTCGTAAGCGAACGCTTGGGTGGGTTCGGGTTCGTCGTCGTCTTCGTCGAGGGAGTAGTCCACTGTGGCCTCGCGGCCGGCGACGCGCTGGGCGCGGTCGTCGGCGACGGCGAGTTCGGCAATGGCGCGGCGGACGCCGTCGCCGGGGCGGGCTTTCTCGTCGATGCGGCTGCCTTCCACGAGCATGCGGCTGTATTCGCCGGTCTCGCTGATGAGGGGCAGTTCTCGGGGGTCGCGTTCCATGAGGGAGCGGAACTTCGCCAGCCGGGCGACGAGGTCGTCGGCGACGCCGCGGGTGAGGGGGTGGGAGCAGGTGCGTTGCACGGTGATCGTGAGCCATTGGACGGCGAGCTCGACCTCGATGGCGCGGCGGCGCAGGAGGTCGGCGTTGCGGGCGTCGACAACGTCGGGGGCGTTGTCCTCGATGAGCAGGACGGACTCGTGCAGGCGGGCCAGGGCGGTGCGGATCTGGCGGTTGCTGCGGTCGCTGCCGGCGGAGGCGATGTAGGCCTCGGTGGCGCGCACGGTGGCGGCGACGCGGGCGCGGAAGGCGCGGCGGATGCGGATGAACTCGGTTTCGGCGTTGCGGCGCAGCAGGACGAAGCGCACGAGGGCGTTGGCGGCGACGCCGGTGGCCATGGCGATGAGCAGCTGCGGGGCTTGGGAAAGGTGGGCCTGCAGGAACATGGGGAAGAAGAACAGGAAGAACGCCATGGAGCCCAGGGCGGTGCCGCGGGGGCCGAAGCGCTGGAGGTAGACGGCGACGAAGATCAGCAGGACGAAGATGATGCTGTCGAGCGGTGGGTAGGCGGCGCCGATGGTGGCCAGGGTGATGGAGCAGGCGCCGACGACGGCCGCGAGGCACAGCGTGACGGCTTGGCCGCCGGTGGTGGGATCGTTGACGGTGAAGGCGCTCATCATCGCGGCGATGGCGGCGACCAGTGACGTGGTGAGCGGGAAGTGCAGGGGCTGCAGCACGAGGATGGCGATGATGATGCCCAGTACGGCGGAGCCGGCCAGCCGCAGGCGGACGAGGCCGGGATCGGCTGCCGCCAGCCGGTCGAGGGTGGCGTCGCGCAGGTCGGCGATCATCGGGCGAGCAGCTCCCACTGGGCGAGGGTGACGCGGCGGCGGTTCGCTGCCGTGACACGCAAACGGTAGTGCTCGCAGGCCGCGGGGCTGTCGAGGACGAACGGGCGGGTCTGGCGGCGCCAGCGGAACAGCTCTTCGCTGCGACGGTCGAGCACGGTCCAGTGGCGGCCGTCGGTGGAGCCTTCCAGCACCCACGCGCTCGGGTCTCCGTCGCGGCTGCCCGAGGTGAGCGTGTACATCGTGACTTCGCGGGGGTTGCCGTGCACGGAGAACTCGACCACGGGGGTGCGGGTGGTGAAGGTGGCTTCGGTGCGGCTGGTGTCGTCGACGAGAAGCGCGGCGGGACCGTCGGGGCTGTAGGCGGTGCCGACGAGGTCGGCCAGCGGCTCGGGTTTGGCGGGGGTTACGGGTTCGGTGCCCCACGTGCCGGGTTCGCTGCGCACGTCGAACTCCAACACGGCGCCGCGGGCGAGCACGGCGTGGGAAATGGTGGCCGACTTGTGGGGCCGGCCGTCGATGGTGAGGCCGTGGACGTAGGGCGTGTCCGCGGTGTCTCCCAGGTCGGCGGCCCTCGCGGCGCCGGGGGCGCGGATCACGAGGTCGTGGCCGTTCTCCAGGTGCAGGGTCGCCTGGCGGAACAGCGGCGCGCACACCACGTACCGCGGGCTGCCGACCGTGAGCGGGTACAGGCCGAGCGCGGCGAAGACGTACCAGGCGGACATCTCGCCGTTGTCCTCGTCACCCGGGTAGCCCTGGCCGAGCTCGCTGCCGAGGTAGAGACGGCGCAGGACCTCGCGGACGGTGCGCTGCAGCTTCGCGGGCGCGCCGGCGTAGGCGTAGATCCACGGGATGTGGTGCGAGGGCTGGTTGGAGTGGCCGTATTGGCCCATGCGCACGTCGCGGGCTTCGGTCATCTCGTGGATGAGGCCGCCGTAGGAGCCGGGTTTGCGGCCGGTCTCGGGGGTGGTGAAGAACGTGTCGAGCTTGGCTTCGAGGCCGGCGGTGCCGCCGTGCAGGGCGGCGAGGCCGGGCCCGTCGTGGGGCACGGAGAACGCGGTGTTCCACGCGTTGGTCTCGACGAAGTCGCCGCCCCAAGCCTCGGGGTCGTAGCCCCGCGCCGGGAAGTGGCGGCCGCCGTCGGGGGTGCGGCCCTGGAAGAAGCCGATGCGCGGGTCGAAGTGGTGCACGTAGTGCTGGGCGCGCTGGCGCAGGTAGGCGGCGTTGTCGGCGCGGCGGCGCGCGCGGGGGCCTTCGCTTTCGCGGGCGAGCGCGTCGGCGAGGTTGGCGAGGCCGAAGTCGTTGAGGCAGCCTTCCAGCGCCCAGGAGAGGCCTTCGCGGGTCGAGGTGGGCGTGTAGCCGAGGAACGGTGAGGTGTCGAGGCCCTTGCGGCCCACGCCGGCGCGGGGCGGGGCGACGGTCGCGTTTTTCAGGGCGGCGTCGTAGGCGGACTCGACGTCGAAGTTGCGCACGCCTTGAGGTAGGCGTCGGCGAAGGCGACGTCGGAGCTGGTGCCGGTCATGAGGTCGGCGTAGCCCGGGGAGGACCACCGGGCGATCCAGCCGCCTTCGCGGTACTGCTGCACGAACCCGTCGATCATCCGGCCGCAGCGCTCGGGGGTGAGCAGCGCATACGCGGGCCAGGTGGTGCGGTAGGTGTCCCAGAAGCCGTTGTTGACGTACAGCTCGCCGTCGACGATCTTCGCGCCGGTGCGCTTGCGGGTGCTGAACGCGCGGCCGCGGGCGACGGGGCTGGCGTGGCGGATGCCGTCGGGCGTGTTCTCGTGCGCGCGGTTCGGGTAGAGGTAGAGCCGGTAGAGGTTCGAGTAGAACGTGGCCAGCTCGTCCTCGCTCGCGCCCTCGAGTTCGACACGCCCCAGCACGTCCTGCCACTTCTCCCGCGCGCGGTCGCGGACCTCGTCGAACGTGGTGCCGGCCGGGATCTCCAGCTCCAGGTTTCGCCGCGCCTGCGCGAGGCTGATCAGCGACGTCGCGATCCGCAGCGTCACCTGGGGCGCGGCGAACTCCAGGTGCCCGGTCACCCGGCGCCGGAACGGGCCGCGGCCCCCACCGGACGCGGGCACGTCGGCCTGCGCGTGGACGAACATGCGCCGCGCTCCTGTGGACAGGCGGCTGCGCACCCACGTGTGCCCGGTGACCACCCCCGTCGACGGGTGCACGCGCAGGCCGCCGCGGTTGCGGGCGTTGTCGAAGACCACCCAGCCGGCGCCTTCGGGGAAGGTGAAGCGGAACATCGCCGCGTGGTCGGTGGGCGCGACCTCCGCCGTGACGCCATTGCCGAACCGCACGCCGTAGTGGTGCGGTCGATCGGTCTCGTCTTCGTGGGAGAACGCGAGCGCGCGGCGCCGGCGGTCGGTCTCGACGGGACCGGTGCCGGGCATCAGGTGGAAGGTGTGGCGGTCGCCCATCCACGGGCTCGGCTGGTGGCTCAGCGCGAACGCCTGCAGTGCCGGCTCGTTCGCCGCCGTGTTGTGCCGGTGGTAGGAGTAGAACCAGTCCAGCGACCGCGCGTCGGTGACCGGGGTCCAGAAGTTGAACCCGTGCGGCACGGCCGTGGCCGGGAACGTGTTGCCGCGCGAGAAGCCGAAGCCGGAGTGCGTGCCCCGTGTCGTGCGGACGTGGTCGACCGCATCGCCGGTGCGCGGGTGGTGCTCGCCGACGCGCACGTCGTCGAGCCAGCCCTTGACGTCGCGGCCGCCCGGCGCGTCGGTGAGCAGCACGATCCGGCGCACGCGGCGCCCGGCGAACGCGCCCAGCGGCCGGCGCACGAGGTTCCACTGGTCCACCAGCAGCGTCTTCGCGTGCCCCTGCTCGGTGGCCGAGAACCCGGCGTTGCTGCCGTCGTCGAACTCGACGTCCAGTGCGACGAACGTGCTGCGGTAGGAAGGGACCGCCGCGTCCGACGCCGGGAAGACCACGTAGGACAGTGCACTGTGGGCGGTGACCTCGACGTCGGTCTCGAACAGCGCCGTCCGCGCCACACCGCTGTAGCGCAGCGCGCGCACGCCGGTGAACCCCACTCCTGTTTTCGCGGTGGGGGACCGGTCGGGTCCGCTGTCCACGCGGACACCGGCGGCGACCGGCTGAGGGTCACCCGCCTCGAACGATGAGAAGAACCCGGCGCTGGTCACCCGCACACGGTAGTCGGCCACGCCGCGATCGGCCCGGTGTGGCCACGACCTCCCCGCACGCCGTCCCTGCCGACCGCATTTGACATCAGCGCTTTTTTGTGGCGATCCGAATTGATCGCGAAGGCCATGAAATACGTTTTCCCGCAACGGGATCGATGTCTCACAACTGATTACGTGCTTTTCCGCTCAACACTTGTTCTCGCGGCTACGGTCGGATTCCATGGAATGGAGTTTTCACTCGGCAGAACAGCTCGCGGCGGCGTTGAAGGCCGGCGAAGTGACCTCGGTGGACCTGACCGACGAAGCGATCGCCCGGATCGACCGCCACGACCCGGTGATCAACGCGATCTGCGTACCGGACTTCGACCGCGCACGCGCCGCCGCGCACCGAGCCGACGAGGCGCGAGCCCGCGGCGAGGACCGGCCGCTGCTCGGCATTCCGGTCACGGTCAAGGAGTCCTACGACATCGCCGGCCTGCCCACCACGTGGGGCCTGCCGCCGCACCGCGACCACCTGCCCACCGAGGACGCGGTGCAGGTGTCCCGGCTCAAGGCCGCCGGCGCCGTGATCCTCGGCAAGACCAACGTGCCGCTGGGGCTGCAGGACCTGCAGAGCTTCAACGAGATTTACGGCGCCACGAACAATCCGTGGGATCACGAGCGCACGCCGGGCGGTTCGTCCGGCGGCTCTGCGGCGGCCCTGGCGGCCGGGTTCGGCGCGCTGTCGATCGGCTCGGACATCGCCGGCTCCCTGCGTACCCCCGCGCATTTCTGCGGGGTCTACGCGCACAAGCCGACGCTAGGGCTCGCGGCCACCCGCGGCATGACCGTGCCACCCGGGCCGGCGTTGCCGGTCGAGCTCGACCTCGCCGTCGTCGGCCCGATGGCACGCACCGCTCGCGACCTCACACTCCTGCTCGACGTGATGGCCGGACCGGATCCCCTCACATTCGGCATCGCACACACCGTGGCGCTGCCGCCGGCCCGCCACGAGCGGCTCGCCGACTTCCGCGTGCTGGTCCTCGACGAGCACCCGCTCGTCCCGACCGGGTCCGCCGTACGGGCGGGTGTGAAACGGGTGACCGACGCGCTCCTCGCCGGCGGCACCCACGTCGAGCGGCAGAGTCCGCTGCTGCCCGACCTGACCGAAGCCGCGGCGCTCTACGCACAACTGCTGTTTTCGGGTTCCGTCGCCCGCTTCCCGTTCACGCCCCGCGAACCGGATCCCACCGAGACCGCTCTGGACGCGGCCCTGCGCCACGGTCCGACACTGAGCCACCACGAGTGGCTCGAAGCGAACCACCGGCGCGAACTCCACCGCCACCGCTGGCGGCAGCTCTTCGCCGAGTTCGACGCCGTCGTCTGCCCGATCACGCCGACCCCCGCGTTCCCGCACGACCACGAACCCGACCCGGGCAACCGCCGGCTCGACATCGACGGTGAGCTGGTTCCGTACTGGGACCAGCTCGTGTGGGCCGGTGTGGCCACCATGCCCGGCCTGCCCGCCACGGCCATCCCCGCGGGCCGGTCCCCGGAGGGCCTGCGGGTGGGCGTGCAGGTCATCGGCCCGATGTTCGAGGACCGCACCCCACTGCGGCTGGCCGAACTGCTGGAACGGGAGATCGGCGGCTTCCAGGCCCCGGAGAACGCCGCCGCGGTCATCAAGGCCTGATCACCCGCTCAGGCGACCGAACCCGGACAACGGTGTGGCCCCGCAGGAAACCCTGCGGGGCCACACCGTCACCGGAACCGGGCTACAGCTTCGCGCACTGCCCCGCGGCCGGGCCGCGGACGGTGTTGGCGAAGTCGTGGTCGGTCGGGACGGGCGTGTTGCCCGTGCAGGCCAGCGGCCCACCCACGGTGCTGCCGGCCAGCACCGGCCCGTGGTTGCCCGTCAGGGTCACCGGACCGCCGATGTCGGTCAGCTCGATCGACACCGCCCCGGTCGTGCCCGTGATCGCCACCGGGCCCGACACCTTCGTGCGGTTCAGCACCACCTGGCCCGCACCCGTGGCCGCGAGCGGACCCGAGATCGACCCGCCGCGGACCACCAGCGACGCCCCGGCGGACACGGTCACCGGACCCGACACCGTGGCGCCGTTGAGGCACACCGTGCCGCTCGACACCGTCAGCGGGCCGTTCTGCACACCCGTCAGCGTCTTCGTGCACGACGCGTCCGGGCGGCCCAGCAGCTCGAACTCCGCCAGCGACGCCGGACCACCGCTGCTGTCGGCCACCGTGAGCCGGTAGTAGGCGTAGTGCGCCGGGTTGGCCACCGCGAACGCCCGCGTCTGCTGCCGCCACGGGAACGTCTGACCGGTCTGCTGATCGGCGACCGCCCACGTCTTCCCGTCGTAGGAACCCTCCAGCTGCCAGCTCTTCGGATCACCCGCGCCCTTCGGCGAGGTCAGCGTGTAGTGCGTGACCGCCTCGTCCGTCGAGTTCAGCTGGTAGGTCACCGCGCCGGTCACCTTCGCCTCGGTGCGCGAGGAGTTGTCGATCAGCGCCGCCGCGTTCGAACCGTCCGAAGTGGACAGCGTGCCCTTGCCGGCGCCGGTCTCGTCGTGCAGCGGCGTCGGCACCGCGTCGCCCGTGGTGATCGACTTCGGCGCGTCGTCGGCACCCGTGCCCCAGGCCGAGGGGTTCGGGCCCATGTCGAAGTCGAGCGTCGCCCCGTGCGAGAGCACGTCCTGCGGCAGCGACGTCGACGTCCAGGCCTTGCCGTTGATCTTCAGGCCCTGCACGTAGACGTTCTTCGCCGAGTTCTTCGGCGCGTTGATCACCACGTCACCACCGGGCAGGTGCAGCGTCGCCTTGGTGAACAGCGGCGACCCGATCGCGTAGTTCGGGCTGCCCATCTGCAGCGGGTAGAAACCCAGCGCGCCGAACACGTACCACGCGGACATCTCGCCGTTGTCCTCGTCGCCCGCGTAACCCTGGCCCAGCTCGCTGCCCGAGTACAGCCGCGAGAGCGCCTCACGCACCTTGGCCTGCGTCTTCGACGGCTGACCCGCGTAGTCGTACATGTAGAGCAGGTGGTGCGAAGGCTGGTTGGAGTGGCCGTACTGGCCCATCCGCACGTCCCGCGCCTCCCGCATCTCGTGGATCGCGCCGCCGTAGGTGCCCGGGAAGGTCGCGGTCTCCTGGTCGGCGAAGAACTGGTCCAGCTTTTGCGCCAGCTTGTCCTTGCCGCCGTAGAGGTTCGCCAGCCCCTGCCCGTCCTGCGGCACGGTGAACGCCATGTTCCAGCCGTCGGTCTCCGTGTAGTCCCCGCCCCACACCCGCGGGTCATACTGGGCGGCGGTCTTGGTGAACTTGCCGCTGGCGTCCTTGCCCTGGAAGAACCCGATGCTCGGGTCGAACAGGTTCACGTACTGCTGCGCGCGGCTGGTGAAGTACTGGTAGTTCTCCAGGTACTCCGCCTTGCGCGGGTCGCTCGCCGGTGCCTCGTCGTAGAGCTTCTTCGACAGGTTCGCGATGCCGAAGTCGTTGACGTAGCCCTCGATCGCCCACGAGAAGCCCTCACCCGTGGTGTTCGGTGTGTAGCCGAGGAAGATCGACTGGTCCAGGCCCTTGCGGCCCACCGCCGAGTTCGGCGGGGTCACCGTGGCGTTCTTCAGCGCCGCGTCGTAGGCCGACTTCACGTCGAAGTTCGTCACGCCCTTGAGGTAGGCGTCGGCGAACGCGACGTCGGAGCTCGTGCCCGTCATGAGGTCCGCGTAACCGGGGGAGGACCACCGCGCGATCCAGCCAGAGTCGCGGTACTGCTGCACGAACCCGTCGACCATCTTCCCGGCCATGTCCGGCGTGAGCAGCGAATACGCCGGCCACGTGGTGCGGTAGGTGTCCCAGAACCCGTTGTTGACGTAGATCTGCCCGTCCACGACCTTCGACCCGGTCTGCGTCGCGCTGTCCGCGCCGATCTTCGCCGCCACCGGGCTGGCGTACTTGTACGCCGGGGCCTGCGGCGTGCCAGTGTTCTCGAACGCCTCGTTCGGGTAGAGGAACAGCCGGTAAAGGTTCGAGTACAGCGTCTCCAGCTGGTCCTTCGACGCGCCCTGCACCTCGATCACGCCCAGCTGCTTGTCCCACGCCTGCTGCGCGGCGTCGCGCACGGAGTCGAATGTCGCCGTCGGGGCGAGCTCCTGCTCGAGGTTCTTCTTCGCCTGCTCCACGCTGATCAGCGACGTCGCGATCCGCATCGTCACCGTCTTGTCCGCGCCCGCGGCGAACCGCAGGTAGCCGGTCACGTTGTCGCGGCCCTGGCCGGTCAGCTTCGCCCCGGCGGTCACCGGCTTGTCGAAGCTCGCGTAGACGAACATCCGCCCCGCACCCGCCGACAGCCCGCTCTTCGCGTCCGAGTACCCGGTCAGCGTGCCCGTGGCCGGGTCGAGCGTGAGCCCGCCGGAGTTGTTCACGTTGTCGAAGATCAGGCTCGAGTCGGTGCCCGGGAAGGAGAACCGCATGACCGCCGCGTGGTCGGTCGGCGCGATCTCCGTCTTGATCCCGTTGTCGAACGTCACACCGTAGTAGTGCGCCCGCGCGACCTCATTGTCGTGGGAGAACGCCAGCGCACGCGCGTCGCGGTTCGCGTCCGGCACCCCGGCCGCGGCCGACGGCATCACCTGGAAGCTCTGCCGGTCACCCATCCACGGGCTCGGCTCGTGGCTCGCCGAGAACGCCTGCAGCTGCGGCCGGTTGTCCGCGTTGTTCTGCGTCGAGTAGTTGTACAGCCAGCTGTCCGAACCCGCGTCCGTGACCGGCGTCCAGAAGTTGAACCCGTGCGGCACCGCCGTGGCCGGGAAGTTGTTGCCCCGCGAGAACGTGCCGTTGGCCATCGTGCCGCGCGTGGTCAGCACGTTGTCACTCGGGCGCTGGCTCGCCGGCGGCGTCGGGGTCGCCGAGATCTTCACGTCGTCGAGCCAGCCCTGGAACGCGCCCGGCCCGTTCGGGTCGTCATAGCCCACGAGGATCCGGTCGATCGTCTTGCCCGCCGCGACCGTGCCGACCGCCGAACGCACCAGGTTCCACTGGTTCGCGTAAAGGATCTTGCTCGCACCCTGGCCCGAGGGCGTGAGCGGGAACCCGTACTGGTCCGTCGCACCCAGCCCCGACAGGTACGTGCCGTCGGTGAACGCCAGGTCGATCGCGACGTTCGTGCTCGGGTACTTCAGGTCGTTGCCCGTCAGCTGCGGCTGCACCTTGTAGGACAGCTCGGTGGTCGGGACCACCGGCAGGTTCACGTCGAAAACCTTGTTGTAGGAGTAACCGTGCCCGGCCGCGGTCTGCGTGCCGGCGTAGCGGAACGCCTTCTTGCCCGTGAAGCCCACGCGGTTCTTGTTCGTGTACCCGCTGGTCGGCCCGGAGTCGACGAAGCTGCGCATGTTCGGCAACGGCGGCGGCGGAGCGTCGTCGTTGGCCAGCAGCAGCTCCGACATCTGCAGGATGTCGTCGCCGTGGTTGCGCGTCACGTCGAGGCGGTAGTAGCGGTAGGCCGCGCTCGCCGCGGCCAGCTTGTACTGGTGCTCCTGGAACCGCGCGTCGAACGACTGACCCGACTGCTTGTCCAGGTCCGTCCACTGCTGCGCGTCGTTCGACCCCTGCAGCGTCCAGTCCTGCGGATCACGGCCGGGGAAGTCGTTGGCCGAGCTGATCGCGTAGTGCGTGATCGCCACCGGCTCCGACAGGTTCACCTGCGCCCACGCCGTGGGGTCCCACGAAAGCCACTTCGTGTCCGTGGTGCCGTCGACCAGGTTCGCCGAGACCTCACCACCGTCGGTGTTCTCGCTGCTCGCGCTCGTCTCGGTCACCTTGCCGCGGATGTCACCCGGGATCGTGGCACCGTTCGCCCCGTTGACCCCCTCGGTCCGCGGCTTGCCCGCGGCATCGGTGTCAACGGTGTCCTGCCACGTCGGCTGCGGATCCGACGGCTCGAACGAGGACGAGAAATCCGGCGGCGGTGTGTCCGCCGCGGCGGTCGAGGTCACCGGCGCGGCGACCAATCCGGCCGCCGCCACGACCGCGACCAGCGCGGCGCGGACGGGTCTGGCGCTTCGGGGCATCGTTGCTCCCAGCTTGTCGGGGCGGGTCGGGCGCGCCCGCGCAGGAACCCTCCCGGCGGCGGCGCTACGGAAGGGAAACCCGTGTGTGACATCGATGTCAAGATCCGGCGGGCAAACCTGACCGGAAACGGACAACGCCGGACGTACCCGCTGGCGCATCCGGTCGCCGGGCGCGTCAGAACCCGTGGAACACGCCGTCCTCGTCCGCCGCCGACGCGAACTCGTCCCAGGCCATGTTGGCCAGCGAGATGTTGTTCTCGATCGACCACAGGTGCTCCGCGACCACCCGCAGCCGCCCGCTCTCGCGCGGACTCACCCGGACCACCAGCAACGGCAGCTCCGCCGACGCGAGCGCCGTCCGGTCCGCCAGCACCAGCAGTGCCCACTCCGGCGCCAGCGCGACCGACTGGTCCGCGGTCGCGTCGCGGTACGCCGGGTCGTCGACCACGTGCAGGCTCGGCAGGAAATCCTCTTCGGTCGGGGTCGTCACGGCGGTGCGAACCGCGTCCCACCCCGCCGGATCGGCGAAGTCCGTACGGATCAGCAGGGCTGGTCTGGAGATCGGGCAGTCGGTCCACGGCGGTCACTGAACCGCAGCCGCGCAGCCGGGCCGTCACCGGATTCGCGCCCCGGTGCGCGGCCGGGTGGCGCATCCGGAAATCCCGCACACCGGATGGCCGCCGCCGGTATAAGGGGAACATGCCCCCCGAAGCGATCGACCAGGCGGCGGCCGACGACGCCGCGCGCCGCCGCGCCGAGACCGCGCTGGCCTCCGGCGACCCGACAGGCTGGTTCGAACCCCTGTACGCCGCGGCTGAAGCGGGGCAGGCCGTCGTGCCGTGGTACCGCGGCGAACCGGGTCCCGAGCTCGCGGCCTGGGCGGCGGCGAACCCCGGCCAGGGCCGCAGCGCGCTCGTCGTCGGGTGCGGCCTGGGCGACGACGCGGAACTGCTCGCCCAGGCCGGCTACACGACCTCGGCGTTCGACGTCTCGCCCAGCGCGATCAAGGCCGTGCTGAACCGCTTCCCCGACACGCGCGTCTCCTACCGCACCGCCGACCTGCTCGACCCGCCCGCCGAATGGCACCACGCCTTCGACGTCGTCGTCGAGATCCTCACCGTGCAGTCCATGCCGAAGTCCGTGCGCGACGCGGCGATCGCCTCCGTGGCCGGCTTCCTGGCGCCCGGCGGCACTCTCGTCGTCGGCGCGTTCGCCGAGGAGAGCATCGACCTCGCGACCTGGTCCGGACCACCCTGGCCGCTCAACCGCGCCGAACTCGACTCCTTCGCCCGCGACGGCGTCCGAGCCACCACCGTCGATCGCGTCCGCGACGGCAGCCGCTGGTGGGCCCAGTTCACCCGGGAAGCCTGACAGTGTCCCACCCCGACGTCGAAAACTGGCTCGCGGACCACGGCCTGCCGGCCGCTGAGCTGCTCACCCGGCTGCTCGCCGCAACACAGCTCGGCCACGACCTCCCGGACGACCTGCTCGCGCACTGGGCACGCGAAATAGTCCTCGCCCGCCGGGTCGCCGACCAATCGGAACCGGCGCTCATCGAACAGGCCCGCAAGCGCGGCTGGAGCTGGCAGGAGATCGCCGACCGCCTCGGCCTCCCGAACGCGACCGCAGCCGAAGGCCGCACCGCCGCACTGGAAACCGAACTCGCCCGCACCCATCCCGCAGCCATCCCGAACGCCTACCGGTGATCACCACCGACAGCTTGGCGGTCAAACTCGACCGCCTGCGCGAGCTCGACCGCGCCCGCCGCTGCGTCTTCGGCGCCGACACCCACCGCTACGTCAGCCGGCGTGTCCCGGAGCGCGAACTCCGACGCATCGAAGCAATGCGGGGCGTTCTGCCCTCCGCGTTCCGCGACTTCCTCAGCCGCGTCGGCACCGGCGCCGGTCCCTACCACGGGATCCTCCGGCTGAAGCCCGAGGACTCCGCGGTGATCCCCGGCCACGTTACGATCGCCCGCCGAGGCGGCGGGGAGTCCACCGTGCTGGTCACCGCCGGCGACCTGACCGGAACCGTCCGGGACGCCGGCGACGACATCCTCCGGCCCGCCCGCACACCACCGGGGGCCGACTACCCAAGCGACCCCATCGACCTCGGTCCCGCCCCGACGTTCGAAGCCTGGTACGACGCCTGGCTCACCTGCGCGATCGAGCAGCTCATCGCCAACCCCGTCCGGGAAAAACCTCGCGGGGAGCGGCCACCGGAGCCGTTCGGCCGCACCGACCCCGCCGGCCCGAGGATCCCGTTCGGGTTCAGCATCCCCGCCGACTGACCCTCAGCACTCCGTGAGGAACCGCTTCAACACCCGCGTCCCGAACCGGAGCCCCTCGACCGGCACTCGTTCGTCGACACCGTGCGCCATCGCGCGATACGGGAACCCCTCGGGCAGCGACAGGGGAGCGAAGCCGTAACACGCCATGCCCAGTTTGGAGAACGCCTTCGCGTCTGTGCCGCCACCCATGCAGTACGGCACCACCACGGCGTCGGGATCCTCGCCGCGCAGCGCGGCGGCCATGGCGTCGAACCACGGTGAGTCCACCGGCGCCTGCACCGGCGGCTGGTGCGCCACGAACTCCCGCGTCACCCCGGGACCCAGCAACGAGTCGAGGACCTCCAACAGCTCGTCCTCCGCGTCCGGCAGCACTCGCACGTCCACCTGGGCCGTCGCGGTCGACGGGATCACGTTCACCTTGTAGCCGGCCGACAGCATGGTCGGCGTGGTGCTGTTGCGGACCGTCGGCAATACCAGCGAACCCGCCGGGCCGAGCCGCGCCACCGTCGCGTCCACAGCGTCACCCGAAGAAAGGTCCACGGGCACGCCCAAAGCCGCACCCGTGCGGTCCAGGAACGCCCGCACGGTCGGGGTCAGCCGCACCGGCCAGCGATGCCCGGCGATCCGGTGCAGCGCATCGGCGAGCATGGTCACGGCGTTCTCGTCGTTGGGGCGCGAACCGTGCCCGGCCCGGCCGCGCGTCGTCAGCTGGATGTGCGCGGTGCCGCGCTCGGCCGTCCCGACCGGGTACAGCCGCACGGTGCGCCCGTCGGCCGCGGGCACGTGGTAGCTGTACCCACCCGACTCGCTGATCGCCGCGACGCAGCCCTCGAACAGCTCCGGGTGCCGCTCGACCAGCCAATGCGCCCCGAAGTCGCCGTTGTCCTCCTCGTCCGCCACGAACGCCAGCACCAGATCCCGGCGCGGCCGCAGCCCCGACGCGACGGCGGACAACACCATCGCGCAGAAGTCCTTCATGTCCACCGCGCCCCGGCCCCACAGGAACCCGTCGCGCACCTCGCCGGAAAACGGCGGCACCGACCAGTCCGCCGCGTCCGCCGGCACCACGTCCAGGTGCCCCTGCACCAGCAGCGCCGGCAACGCCGGGTCGGACCCCGGGATCCGCGCGATCACGTTCGCCCGCCGCGGCGCCGACTCCACGATCTTCGCCGGAACCCCGTGCCGCCCCAGGAATTCCGCGACGTACTCCGCCGCCTCCCGCTCGCCCTCGGAGTCCCCGCCACCGCGGTTGGTCGTGTCGAACCGGATCAAGTCGGCGCACAGCTGCACAACATCGACCACGTCAGCCATAGATACCCTGCACCGCCCCCGCCGCGATGGCCGTGACCACCTTGAACGCCTTCATCGCCTCGGTCATGCTCGGCGCGTCGAACCCCACGCGGCGCGTGCCGATCTGCTCCACCGTCGGGATCACCGCCGTCGCCTGCGCCAGGTGACTCGCGTCGAACTCCACCTCGATCCGGTGCTGCCCTGGCAACCGCTCCACCCGCCCGGCCCGCACGCACGAGTCCAGCGCCGCCGTCCTCAGCAGCTCCGACGTGCGCGCCGGCGGCAGGCAGATCGCCGCGTACCGGCTCACGCACTCCTTCACCGGCACCAGCTCCGCCTCCGGAGCGTAGTCACGGGCGTCTTCGCACGCCTGGTCGTCGCCGCTGACCAGCAGCACCGGCACGCCGTACTCCGCGGCCAGCGCCGCGTTGAGCCGGCCCTCGCTCGCGGGCACGTCGTCCAGCCACACCCCGGTGATCTGGTTCTCCAGGTACGTGTGCGACAGCACCCCGTCGAACCCGGCGCCCGCGTGGTAACCGAGGAACACCACACCGTCCACACCGGAATCGATGCCCTGCATCATCGACAACGGCTTGTGGCGCCCCGTGAGCATCCGCGCCCGCGGATCCAGCTCCTCCAGCAACAGGTTCCGCTGCGACGAATGCGCCTCGTTCACCAGGACGTCGGACGCGCCGGCATCGAACAACCCTGCCAGCACCGCGTTGACGTCCCCGGTGAACAACCGCCGGAACCGCTGCCAGGGCTCGGTGCCGGGCACGACGTCGTCGGTCCACGTGACGCCCGTGGCGCCTTCCATGTCCGCCGAGACCATGATCCGCATGCGGGCACTCTAGTCATCCTACGTCCGGCCCGCGGCGGAACACCCGAGGTCACCCACGGTGACCCCCCTTCGCACATAACGATCGGACCCGCACAGTTGTCGGAACATATTGCGCCCTTCCCTCGGTATGTGGTTACTTTTCGAATCTGGGGCTAGACGATGGGGTGGTCTTCAAGTGCGCATCAAGCACGTTCGGCGCGGGGTGAACCGCGCCATCGCGGTTCTGGCCGCGGGAACCATGGCGATTCTGCCGCTGGCGGGCACCGCCGCGGCACAGCAGCCGGCGCAGCCGAAAGTGCTGCGGGTGGCGCTCACGACCGGCATCGACCATCTGAACCCGTTCACGGCGTCGCTCGCGGCGTCGACGCAGGTCGGCCGGTTCATCTACGAGTTCCTCACCATCCCGAGCGCGGACAAGGCCGAAGCCTCGCCCGCGCTCGCGGAGTCGTGGACGACCTCGCCCGACAAGCTCACCTGGACGTTCAAGATCCGCCGGGGCGTGAAGTGGTCCGACGGGCAGCCCGTCACGGCCAAGGACGCGGCGTTCACCTTCCAGCGCATGCTCGACGACGAGACCGCGCGCACCGCGAACGGCAACTACGTCGCCAACTTCCAGAGCGTCGCCGCGCCGGACGACACGACGCTGGTGATCAAGACGAAGGCCGTGCAGGCCACCATGGACCTGCTCGACGTGCCGATCGTGCCCGAGCACATCTGGGCGCCGATCAAGGACCTCAACGACCCGAAGACCGACGACCTGTCCGTGGTCGGCGTGAGCGACGGCCCGTACCAGCTCACCGAGTACAAGCAGAACGAGTACGTGAAGTTCAAGGCCAACACGTCCTACTGGCGCGGCGCGCCCAAGGTCGACGAGCTGCAGCTGCTCGTGTTCAAGGACGTCGAGGCCGCCGTCAACGCCCTCAAGCAGGGCGAGGTCGACGTGATCAACCGGCTCACCCCGACCCAGTTCGACGCTCTCGAGGGCCAGCCGAACATCGCCACCAACAAGGCGCCCGGCCGCCGCTACAACGAAATCAACATCAACTTCGGCGTCGAAGACGTGAACAACAAGCCCATCGGCAACGGCAACCCCGTGCTGAAGGACCTCCGGCTGCGCCAGGCCATCGCCCAGAGCATCGACACCAAGACCATCGTGGACAAGGTCATGGGGGGCTACGGCCAGCTCGGCGGCGGCGTCATCCCGCCGATCTACTCGGCCTACCACTGGGATCCCGCACCGACCGAGGCCCGCAAGTTCGACCTCGCCGCCACCAACGCGGCTTTGGACCAGGCCGGCTACACCAAGGGGCAGGACGGTGTCCGGATCGCCCCGGGTGGCGCGCGCCTCGAGCTGCGCCTCACCGGCCACGCCAACCGCGCGTTCGACCAGCGCACCGCGCAGTACGTCACCGGCTGGCTGCAGCAGATCGGCATCTCGGTCAAGCAGGAGCTCGTCTCCGACGAAGAGCTCAACGACCGCACCACCGCCGGCAACTACGACCTCGCGATCTCCGGCTACGCCACCAACCCCGACCCGGACTACGCGCTCGCGCTGCACACCTGCGCCGCGCGGCCCAACGCCGAGGGCAAGGGCGCCACCACCGACACCTTCTTCTGCGACCCGGCCTACGACGGGTTCTACAAGCAGCAGCTCACCGACACCGACCCGGCCACCCGCGCCGGCTACGTCAAGCAGGCCCAAGCCCGCCTCTACAGCCAGGCCGTGAACGTCGTCCTCGACTACGACAACGCGCTCGAGGCCTACCGCTCCGACAAGTTCTCCGGCTTCCAGACCCAGCCGCAGCCGCAGGGCTCGATCCTGGAGCAGACCGGCTACTGGGGCGTCTACGGCGCCGTTCCCGCCGGCACGGAGAACACCGCCGCCGAGAGCGGCGGGTCGAACACCGTGCTGTGGATCGTGCTCGGCGTCGTCGTGGTCGTGGTGCTCGTCGGCGGCGGGATCATGATCGGCCGGCGCGGCAAAGCCGCGGACGACCGGGAGTAGCACCTCTTGACGCAGGCACTTTCCTCTTCGGACCCGGCTTCGCTGCTCGTCGACCCCGACGAGCAGCGAAGCGGGACCGGGACCGTCCGCTTCGTCCTGACCAAGGTCGCCGAAGCCGTCGCCAGCATCTTGCTCGTGATTGTGCTGGGCTTCCTGTTGTTCCGGCTCCTGCCGGGAGACCCGGTGGCGTTCATGGTCCGCGAACGGCCCACCGACCCCGCCCAGATCGCAGAGCTGCGCGACCGCCTCGGCATCGACAAGCCCATGCTCACGCAGTTCTGGGACTACTTCACCGGCCTGTTCCGCGGCGACTTCGGCGAGTCCTACATCGAACGCCGGCCCGTGCTCGACATGATCGGCGAACGGCTGTGGCCCACGGTGCTGCTCGTCGGCAGCGCCACCGTGCTGGCCGTCGCGATCGGCTTGTGGCTCGGCATCCGCGCCGCGTGGAAGCGAAACAGCTTCTTCGACCGCGCCCAGACCGGCATCGCCCTGACGTTGTGGTCGGTCCCGCAGTTCTGGCTCGGCCTGATCCTGCTCGTCGCGACCGGCGGCCTGTTCCCCAGTCGCGGCATGCACTCACCCGACGCGGCACCCGGCTTGCTCCCGCAGACGCTCGACGTGCTGCACCACCTGATCCTGCCGTGCGTGACCCTGCTCGTGGTCTTCTACGCGCAGTACATGCTGGTGATGCGCTCGTCGCTACTGGGGGAGATGAACGCCGACTACCTCACCACCGCCCGCGCCAAAGGCCTGCGCGAGGACCTGGTGCGCCGCCGCCACGCCGTGCCCAACGCGCTGCTGCCCACGGTGACGCTGGTGTTCATGCAGTTCGGCATGGTCGTCTCCGGTGCCGTCACCGTCGAGGCCGTGTTCTCCTGGCCCGGCCTCGGACAGCTCACCTACGACGCGATCCACGGGCCCGACCTTCCCGTGCTGCAAGGCGTGCTCGTCGTCCTGGCCGGCGGCGTGGTCCTGATGAACCTGTTCGCGGAACTGCTCTACCGCGTACTCGACCCGAGGGTGCGCACCGCATGACCACCTCCGCTCCCGCAGAAACTCCGCGCGCCATCGCCTGGCGCCGCCGCCGCGCCGCGGTCGCCCGCACCTGGGGCGAGTTCGCAGCCCAGAAAGGCGCGCTCGCCGGATTCTGCCTGCTCGCGCTGACCGTCGTCGTCGCACTCGCGCTGCCCCTGATCAGCGACTCCGACGGACTCGACGTCACCAAAGCCACCGGCCACCCGCTCAGCCCGCCCGACGGACAGTTCTGGCTCGGCACCGACATCGACGGCCGCTCCGTGCTGCTCATGACGATCTGGGGCACCCGGCTCTCGCTGCTCGTCGGCTTCTCCGCGACCGTGCTCAGCGTCCTGATCGGCACGATCGTCGGCATCGCCGCCGCGCACTTCGGCAGCTGGATCTCGGCGATCCTGTTGCGGTTCACCGACTTCTTCCTGGTGCTGCCGTCGCTGATCCTCGCGATCGCGCTCTCGGCCGTGCTGCCACAGGGCACCCGCACGATCATCCTCGCCATCGGCCTCACGGCCTGGCCCAGCACAGCCCGGCTCGTGCGCGCCCAGACCCTCACCATCGAAAGCCGGCCCTACATCGAGCGCTCACGCGCGCTCGGCGGCGGCCACCTGCACGTGGTCGGCCGCCACGTGCTGCCCGGCGTGCTGCCGCTCGTGCTCGCCAACACCACCCTGGTCGTCGGCAACGCCGTGATCGCCGACGCGACCCTGGCGTTCCTCGGGGTCGGCGACCCCAACGCCATCTCCTGGGGCGCGATGCTCGAGACCGCCCTCAGCAGCGGCGCCGTGACCCGCGGCGCCTGGTGGAACCTGCTCCCGCCGGGCATCGCGATCGTGCTCGTCGTGCTGTTCTTCACCCTCGTCGGGCGCGGGCTGGAGACGGTGCTGAACCCGAGGCTCAAAGGACAACACTCGTGACCGCCCTGCTCGAACTGAAGAACCTCGGCGTCACCTACCGCACCGGCGGCGGCGAGATTCCCGCCGTCCGCGGCGTCGACCTGCTCCTGGAAGCGGGCGGCACGCTCGGCGTGGCGGGGGAGTCCGGCTCGGGCAAGTCCACCGTCGCCATGAGTGTCCTGCGGCTGCTCCCGCGCAGCGCCGACGTGACCGGCGAGATCCTGCTCGACGGCGAAGACGTCACCACCATGCGCTGGGGCCGCCTGCGCGCCGTGCGCTGGGCCGAAGCGTCGGTGGTGTTCCAGGGCGCCATGCACGCGCTGAACCCCGTGCGCCGCATCGGCGAGCAGATCGCCGAACCCCTGCGCCTGCACCCACCCGAGACCGGCGCCCTCGGCGAGACCCAGGTGAAAGCCCGCGTCGCCGAGCTGCTGGAACAGGTGGACCTCCCTCCCTCCCGCGCCGGCGCCTACCCGCACGAGCTGTCCGGCGGGCAGAAGCAGCGCGTGATGATCGCGATGGCCCTGGCCTGCTCACCGCGTCTGGTGATCGCCGACGAGCCGACCACCGCGCTCGACGTGATCGTGCAGGCCCAGGTGCTTGCGCTGCTGTCGAAGCTCGTGGCCGAACAGGACATCGGGCTCGTCATGATCAGCCACGATCTGTCCGTGCTCGCCACCACCTGCGACCGCATCGCCGTGATGTACGACGGGCAGCTCGTCGAAGAACGCCCCAGCGCCGAGCTCATGGCCGACCCGCACCACGAACACAGCCGCGCGCTCGCCGCCGCGTTCCCCACCGTCGGCGACCCCGTGTCCCGCTTCGCCCCGGCCACCAGCACCCCGCTGCCTCCCGAACCCGAGCAGCGCGCCGGGCCCGGCGACACGCCGCTGCTCGAAGCCGAGAACCTCCACGTGAGCTTCCGCGACCGCACCGGCAAGCGCATCCACGCTGTCAACGGCGTCGACCTCGCCGTGCGCCGCGACGAGATCGTGGCCCTGGTCGGCCAGTCCGGCTCCGGCAAGACCACGCTCGCCCGCACGCTGCTCGGCCTGCAGAAAGCCGACTCCGGCGCGGTCCGCCACGACGGCAAACCCATCCCCGCCGGCGGCGCCTCGCTACGTGCGTACCGGCGCAAGGTCCAGCTCGTGCTGCAGGACCCCACCAGCGCGCTCAACCCCGCCCACACCGTCTACGAAGCCGTCGCGGAAGGCCCCCGCATCCACGGCCTGCCCGCGGAACGCGACACCGTGCTCAAGGCACTGGAGGCGGCGGAGCTGCGGCCCCCGGAGAAGTTCCTCGACCGCCTGCCCCACGAGCTCTCCGGCGGCCAGCGCCAGCGCGTGGTCATCGCCGGAGCCCTCGCGCTCGAACCCGCCGTGCTCGTGGCCGACGAACCCGTCGCCTCGCTCGACGCGTCCGTGCGGGGCGAGATCCTCGCGCTGCTGCTTCGGCTGCGGCGCGAGCTCGGCCTCGCCGGGCTCGTGATCACCCACGACCTGGGCCTGGCCTGGAACATCGCCGACCGCGTCGCCGTGATGTACCGGGGCGAGCTCGTCGAAACGGGCACCGTCGAACAGGTCCTGCTCGACCCCCAGCACGAGTACACGCGCTCCCTGCTCGCCGCCCTGCCCGGCGGCACGGCCCAGCGCGCGACCACCGGCAGCTGATGCGTTCCGGACCACTTCCGGAAAAACCGACGTTGACCACTCACGGGCGGAAGATTCACCCGGACCGCACGCCGGCCGCCCGAACAGGTGCGCGAAACAGCATCGGAGCGGGAGCCCGTGCGGTGAGGCGAAGATTCACCCGGTAATCTCCTGGATCGAAATGGCGACCACCACCGACTCCGCGCAGCCGTCCGCGATCAGCGCCCCGGACGCGCGATTCCTCACGCCCTCGCGGTTCCCTTACCGCACGATCGCGATGGGCACCATCGGGACCACGCTGCTCATGCTCGCCGCGCTCGGCGCCGGCGGAATCCTGATCCGCGACCCCGTCCTCGGCCACGGGCCCCTCTCGTGGATCCGCTACGGCCACGGACGCGCGCTCGCCAACGCACTGCTCTACCTCGGCTTCGCGCTCGTCGTCTGGGCCTGGGTCCGCCTCGGCCGCTACGTGCTCGCCGGCCGCATCGGCAGCAAGCCGATCCTCATCGCCGCGCTGTGCTGGATGGCGCCCCTGCTGGTGTCGCCGCCGCTGTTCACCCGCGACGTCTTCTCCTACCTCGGCCAGGGCGCGCAGCTGCTCTACGGGCTCGACCCGTACGCCAACGGCCCCGCCGAGCTCGACGTGCTCCCCAACGTGGTGCAGAACGTCCACCCGCTGTGGCAGACCACGCCCGCCCCGTACGGGCCGCTGTTCCTGCTGATCTCCAAGGGCATCGTGTCCATCACGCAGGACAACATGATCGCAGGCGTGATCCTCACCCGCGTCGTGCTGCTCGTCGGCCTCGGCATGACCCTGTGGGCGCTGCCGCGGCTCGTGAAGCACCTCGGCGGCAAGCTGCCCGTGGCGCTGTGGCTCGCGGTCGCCAGCCCGATGATGGTCATCCACCTCTTCGGCGGCCCGCACAACGACCTCATGATGCTCGGGTTCCTCACCACCGGCGTCCTCGCCGCGCTCGAACGCAAGTACATCGTCGCCGTCGTGCTCGTCACCATCGGCATGCTGATCAAACCGACCGCCGCCGTCGCACTGCCCTTCCTCGTGTGGATGTGGGCCGCGAACATGACCGGCGAGTCGAAGGTCAAGAACTTCTTCAAGGCCGGCGCCGCGTCCGTCGGGCTCTTCCTGCCCGTGTTCGTCGCCGGCACGTGGCTCTCACTGGGCTCGCTCAACCTCGGCTGGTGGTCGGGCCTCGCGGCGCCCCAGCTCATCGCCAACTGGCTGAACTTCCCGACCGGCATCGGCGAAGCCGTGTACAACCTCGTGCACCTCGTCGCCAACGTCCAGTCCTCGCCGTTCGTCACCGTCGCCCGCGCGATCGCCATGCTCGGCCTCGTCGCCTTCGGCATCCGCCAGTGGTGGCTCGCCCGCGAAGGCGGCGCCAAGGCCGTCTACCGCGCCGCGATCACCCTGTTGGCCGTCGCGATCCTCATGCCGCCGACCCTGCCGTGGTACCTCACGTGGGGCTTCGTGCTCATCTCCGCGTTCCCCTGGGGACGCCGCAACCTCTCCGCCGTGGTCGCCGTGTCGGTCTTCGTGACCCTGGTGTACTACCCGACCGGCGAGCAGGCCCTGTACGACTGGTGGTTCATCGCGATCGTCGTGGTGGTGAGCCTCTACGCGGCCGCGTCGCTGCTGCGCCCGGACCCGCTGGGCCTCATCGCGGCGTGGCGCAAGCCGCGGGAAGACAAGTTCCTCCCCGCGGCACCTGCTGCTCCTGCTGCTTCCTCTGCTACCCAGGACTAAGGTCGCGCGAGCGCCTCGGCGAACACCGGGGCGACCTTTTTCAACACGGGCTGGCCCGCCTTGGCGACCCCGTCGGTGTTCTTGAACAACAGCGACTCGGCCCGATCACCCTTGCCCAGCACCAGAACGCACATCCGCACGCCGATGGGGTCCGTCGGCGCCGCGCAGAACCCGTACTGCGCATCCGCCACCTTCGGCACGGCGAACTCGCGAACCGACGCGAAAAATCGAGGTCGTGCACCGTCACGTGACCACAGGCGAGCGCCTTCTTCATCCCGTCCACGACCTGAGCCCCCGTGTAACGGCGTTCACCGGCGCCTGCGCCTGGCCGGCCGAACACCCCGCGACCAGCACGGCGAGACCGGACACCACCGCCGTTTCCACGAAATCCGTCTGTGCACGCCCCAAGATCGTGGATCACCCGGTGATCGTTACCGGTCCTTGGTGAACGCCGCCGCGAACATCGGCAATGTGGAGCGCACGGCCTCCTTCGCCGTGCCAGCCGGCAGGTTCCCGTTGTCGAACTCGACGGATTGAAGGGATTCCACCCGGTCACCGTGGGAGAGCAGCAGGACGCACCGATGGCTCTCGTCGTCATCGGTCTGTGTGGCGCAGAAGCCGTATTGCGAGTCGACTCCCGGCAGGGTCGGGGCGTCGAACGCGCCGTCGATCCGGAAGTCCACGGCGGAATCCGTGAAGGTGCCGCACGCCAGTGCGGATTTGAGCTTGGTGATGACCTGCGCGCCGGTCATTCCGTCGTACCGGCCCATGCGCTCATCGACGACCTCGGACGTCAGCCCGGGGTCGGGGCCCGCGCCGAGCTTGAAGAAGCCCGCCGAGTTGCCCTCCACCTCGGCTTGGTCCCAGGCCTCGAGTGTCTTCCGCCCGCACGCGGCCATGAGCTTCTTCGGGTACACGGCGTTGATGACCGACCGCACCTCGTCGTCGAGCGCGAAGCCGGTCGGCGCCAAGGCCTCGTCGGTCGGCAGGAACTGGGACAGATCCGGCGGCTTCGGTTTCGGCTTCGGCGAATGCGAGCTCGTCGGCGACGGCTTCGTGGCCGACGAGCCCGGGGCGGACTCGACCGCACCCGAAGAGCACCCCGCGAGCAGCACGACCAGACCGGCCAGCACGACCGTTTTCCTCAGCACGCCCCATGATCGCCGATCACCGGACGATCGTTACGAGAACGCCCAACCCCGCCAATCGCCGACGGAAGTCGACACCACCGCATGCTCCGGCGGCCGCGACGCGTACTGCGGGTACTTCGCCACCAACCACGCCACCCGCTCGGCCCGCTCACCTTCGTCCACCACCCGCGCGACCCCGTCCGCGCGGGCCCACCACAGCTGCGTCCAGTCGTCGGAATACGCGTCGACCAGCCAGGACACCGACGGGTTCTCCGCGATGTTCGCCAGGCGCCGCAACGCCGTCGAAGACTTCGGTTTGTGGTCGACGGCGAAGACGATCTCCGAGCCGGACACCGCGAAGGTCACCGGCACCAGGTGCGGCACGCCCGAAGCCGACGCCGTCGCCAGGCGGGCCACGCGCGCGGCGGCGAAACGGGACCGGGCTTCGTCGGCGGAGAGCTTCATGCCAGAGCGGGGGAGTCGAGGGTCAGCGTGCCCAGCTCCGTGTCCAGCGAAGCCCGCGCGCCCAGCGGCAAGGTCGGCGACGACGCCACGTGGCCGAACCCGAAGTCGCCCAGCACCGGAATCGCCAAGGGCGCCAAACGGTCGAGTACCAGCGACCGGATCTCGACCGGGTCGCCGCACGCGGCCCACGAACCCAGCACCACGCCCTGCGCGCCGGCGAACCAGCCCGAGCGCAGCAGCTGGGTCAGCATCCGGTCGATCCGGTAGACGCTCTCGGTCACATCCTCCAGCAGCACGATCCCGTCCTCGGCCGACCCCTGCTCCGCCGTGCCGAGCCCGGCCGCGAGCAGCGAGAGGTTTCCGCCCACCAGCAGCCCCGACGCGCGACCCGGCACGAGCACGTCCGCGTCGGGCGCCAGTAGCACGCGGGTGCGCTCCGGTTCGAACAGTGTGCGCCGCAGGTGCTCGGCCGCGGTCTCGTCGAACAGGACCGAAGCGGGCATCGGCGAGAACAGCGTGTCCAGGTCCAGGTGCGTGGCCACGGCGCGGTGCAGGGCCGTCACGTCGGACGACCCCGCCAGCACCTTCGGGCCGGCAGCCCGCAACGCCGCCCAGTCGATCAGATTTAGCATCCGCTGCGAGCCGTAACCACCGCGGGCCGCGAGCACGCACGCGACGTCCGGGTCGAGCCACGCGGCCGCGAACTCCGCCGCCCGCACCTCGTCCGGCGCCGACAGGTAACCCGACGTCGAGCCGTGCACCGCCTCGCCGACCCGCACCTTCACACCCCAGCCGCGCAGCACCGGCAGTGCCGCGTCGAGCAGGTCAGGCGCCACGGGACCGGATGGCGCCACCAGCGCCACCGTGTCCCCTGACGCCAGCCGCGGTGGTCTCATCGGGACAGCTCCAGCTTCGCCACGTCCCTCGTCGCGAACCCGAACACCTGGCCGTAGAACGACAGCTCGGCCTCCAGCGCCGTCACGATCGTCTCCGCCCGCCGGAACCCGTGCTGCTCACCCGGGAACCGCAGGTAGGCGTGGTCGACGCCGCTGCCGGCCAGCCCGGCGACGAACCGGTCCGCCTGCTCCGGCGGGCAGATCTGGTCCTCCAGACCCTGCAGGAACAGCACCGGCCCCGCCAGCGAACCCGCGTGCGTGATCGGCGAGCGCTCCCGGTAGCGCTCCTCGGTCTCCGGATACGGCCCGACCAGCCCCACCAGGTACTGCGACTCGAAGTCGTGCGTCTCGCCGCCCGCTCCCGTCCACGTGGCGAGGTCCAGGATCGGGAACTTCACCGTCGCCGCCGCGTACGTGCGGGTCATCGTGATCGACGCCGCCGACGTGAACCCGCCCGCACTGCCGCCCCGGATCCCCAGCCGCGCGCTGTCGGCGGCCCCCTCGGCCACCAGCGCCTCGGCCACCGCCACGCAGTCGCCGACGTCCACCACACCCCACTGCTCGCGCAGCCGCTCCCGGAACGCCCGCCCGTAACCGGTGGAGCCGCCGTAGTTCACGGCCACCACGCCGATGCCGCGGCTGGTGAAGTACGCGATCGTCAGGTCCAGCGCCGCGTCGCTGCGCCCGGTCGGCCCGCCGTGCACGTGGACCAGGAACGGCGGCCGCTCACCCTCGGGACCGGTGAAGTCCGGGTTCCGCGGCGCGAACACGAACGCCGGGATCCGCGAACCGTCCGCCGCGGTGAACACGCGCTCCTGCGGCACCGGCAGGTACGCCGCCGGCGGCAGGTCGGCCGGCTGCGGCGTCACCGCGGTCCACCTGCCCGCCTCGAGATCCACCCGCACCACGGCGCTCTCGCGATCCGCGCCCCCGGCGATCCCCGCGACACCACCCGGCACCACGGCCAGCCCCGACGTCGACCACGCGCTCAGCTCCGGAACCACCGGCGTCACCGAACCGGCGTGCTCGTCGAGCACCGCCAGCCCATCCGCAGTGAGCACGGCGTGCCGCCCACCGCCGAGCGGGGCGAACCAGCTCGCGCCGAGCTTCCACATCGCGCCGCCGATCTCCTGCTCCACCGGCGCCAGGTTCACCACCGACCCGTCGAGCCCGACGCGGTGCAGGTTCCACCAGCCATCCGGGTCCAGCAGCGCCAGCAGCCGGTCCGGCGCCTCCCATTCCAGCTGGCAGACCGCCACGTCGGCGCCACCGGCCAGCACGCGGGCCTCACCGAACACCCCGTCGCCGTCCACGGGCGCGACGAACAGCTCCGTGCCGTCCCACGGCATCGCCGGGTGGTCCCACGCGAGCCACGCCGCGTACGCGCCGTCGGGCGAGAGCTGCGGCGCCGTGAAAAACCGGTGCCCCTCCACGAGCACCCGCCCGGCACCGCCGGCGAGGGGGATGGCCACGAGTTCGCGAGAGATGTCCGTGCGGCGCGGCCCGGTGCTGCGTTCGCGAACCGCCCACACCTCGCCGGCGCGCCCTGCGCGAAGATCGCTGTACCGCACGCCCTGCGGCTCGGCCGGCTCCGGCGTCAGCGGCGTCACCTCACCGCCAACGCACGCGTACACCCGCTGATCGGCCCAATGGGTGAAAACCACGACGGCACCGATCGCGACCCACGGGCGGCCGCCGTACTCGTGCACGCGGTTGCGGACGTTCCACGGCGCGGGCACGACGTCCTCCACCCCGCCACCCGGAACCGCGCGCACGAGCGCCACGCGGCCGCCTTCGGCCGGTCGGGCCTCGGCCCACCACAGTTCGTCACCCACGGTCGCCGGCCACTGTGCGCCACCTCCCGCGGCCGCCACGTCCGCCGCCGAAACGGGTGAGGTCCAGGTTCCGTATGCAGAGATCTGTGGCACCCGGAAAGCCTAACGGCGATCCGCTGCGTGTCCGCACCCGCACGCACCGCACTGAAATCCCGGTCAACCAGGGGCGGCGGATGCCGATCATGCGTCCGTGGCCTAGGGTCGGGGGTGCTATGTCTCGCGTAATCCACGTCTTCCGCAAGCCCGACCGGTTCGTCGCCGGAACGGTCGGCGAGCCCGGCGATCGCACGTTCTACCTCCAGGCGTCGGAAGATGTCAGGACGATCAGCGTGACGATCGAGAAACAGCAGGTCGTCGTTCTCGCCGAACGCCTCGGCTCCCTTCTGGAGGAGGTCGCCAGCCGCTTCGGCGCCGACGTGCCCACCGACGTCCCCGACGACCAGCTCGACGTCGACCCCCTCACGGTCCCCGTCGAGGAGGAGTTCCGCGTCGGCACCATGGGGCTGGGCTGGGACGCCGACTCCAGCGCCGTCGTGATCGAGCTCCTCGCGATCACCGAGGGTGAGGTCGACGAGACCGTGGTCCTCGACGACACCGAAGAGGGCCCCGACGCCGTGCGCGTGTTCCTCACCCCGGTCGCCGCCCGCGCCTTCGCCGAGCGCGCCGACCGCGTCGTCAGCGCCGGGCGCAAGCCGTGCCCGCTGTGCGGTGAACCGCTCGACGCGACCGGGCACATCTGCCCGCGGCAGAACGGCTACCGCCGCGATGTCGACGTGGCCGAGGACTGAGGGCGCCGGTGGCCAGCACTCCGCCGGAACCGACGGACCCCGCCGCGCGCGAGTTCGTCACGCACGGCCGCATCGACGTCGAGGGCCGGCTCGTCGACGCCTCCAACGTCACCCTGTTCTGCGCGATCGAGCTCGACGGCGTCACCGGCCGCGTGGTCTACAAGCCGGTGTCGGGGGAGCGGCCGCTGTGGGACTTCCCCGACGGCACCCTCGCCGGCCGTGAGGTCGCGACCGCGATGATCGCCGACGCGTCCGGTCTCGGCGCCATCCCGCCCACGGTCCTGCGCGACGGCCCGTTCGGACCCGGCATGGTCCAGCTGTGGGTGGAGACCGCCGAGGACGACGACGTCGTCGACGTCTGCGCCCCCGACGAGGTCCCCGAAGGCTGGCGCACCGTGCTGCACGCCCACGACCGCCTCGGCGACCCGGCCGTGCTGGTGCACGCCGACCATCCCGGGATGCGTGAGCTGGCCGTGCTCGACGTCATCGTGAACAACACCGACCGCAAGGGCGGGCACCTGCTCGCGGGCACCGACGGCCGGGTCTACGGCGTCGACCACGGCATCTGCCTGCACACTGACCCGAAGCTGCGGACCGTGCTGTGGGGCTGGATCGGCGAGGGCCTCGGGGACGACACCGCGGAGAAGCTGCGCAAGCTGCGGTCCGACCTCGACGGCAAGCTGGGCGCCGACCTCGGCGAGCACATCACCACCTTCGAGGTCCGCGCGCTGTCACAGCGCACCGACTTCCTGCTCGCCGAAGGCGTCTTCCCCGAGCCCGGCGACGACTGGCGCGCGATCCCCTGGCCGCTCTTCTGAGCGACTCGCTGGACAACGCGGCCCGCGCCCGGCTGGTCGACCGGTTCGGCGCGGGCGTCGGACCGTGGTGCGACGCGCTGCCCGGCCTCGTCGCGCGCCTTGTGCGGCGCTGGAACCTCACGGTCCGGGAAGCGCGCCCGGGCAACACCGGCCGGACGCTGCTGTGCGACAGCCCTGATGGTCCCCGCGTCCTGAAGCTCTGCCCCGATCCCGGGATCGCCCAGGCCGAAGCCACGGCGTTGCTGGCGTGGGCCGGTCTGCCTCGGGTCGTGCAGCTGCTCGACACCGACCTCGCCGCGGGTGCGATCCTGCTCGAAGGCCTCGCGCCCGGCACGACCCTGACCGGCACGGACGTTCCTTGGGATCAAGTCCGCGACCTGGTCGACCAGCTCCACGGGGTCGCGGCGGACGGCCCGTTCCCGACCCAGCTCGAGCGCGTCCACACGATGTTCGACCTCGCTGAACGCCGTCTGCGCGGCAGCACCGCGGAAGCACACCTGCCTCTAGACGTTCTGCACGCGGGACGCACTCGCGCCGAAATCCTCGCCACGACCGGTCCCGTCGCCCTCGTCCACGGCGACCTGCACCCCGGCAATGTCCTCGACGCCGGCCCGGCCCGCGGCATCGTCGCGATCGACCCCCGCCCGTGCATCGGCGACCCCGCCCTCGACGGCGTCGACTGGGCGTTCCTCCCTCTCCTTGACGGCGGCACGCTCGACGACGGCCTCGCCCGCCTGCCCGACCCCGACCGCACCCGCGCGTGGTGCGCCGCGCTCGCCCCGCTCATGGTGATGGGACCCCTGCGCCGCACCGGCCCGACGCCCTTCACCGACGCGGTCCTCGCGCTCCTGCCTTAGCGGGTGTGGCGCTCGTCACTGTTCGGCCGCGGGTTCAACCGCCGGCACCTCGGGCCTCGTGTCGCGAGGTGCCGGGCGAGCACGCGCCGGCTCCCGCTGCCGAAGGACTGACATGACCGCAACGAAGGCTCCCGGCGCGATGACCCGCGAGATGCGCATGGTGCACACCGCGCTGCGCCGCGAGTTCGGGCTGATGCCGAAGCTGGTCGCCGGCGTCGCCGAACAGGACACGCAGCGCGCCGCGCTCGTCGCCGACCACCTCGAGCTCGTCAACACGATCCTGCACCACCACCATCACGCCGAAGATCTCGAGATCTGGCCCAACCTGCTCGAACGCTGCCCCACCGACGTCGCCCCGCTCGTCTACGGCATGGAGCGCCACCACGAACGCATCGCGTTCCTCGGCGTCGATCTCACCGACGCCGTCGCGGCCTGGCGCGCCGAGCCGAACACCGCGCACCGCGACGCCGTACTGGGCGTCCTCGACCCGCTGATCACCGTGCTGTACGAGCACCTCGGCGCGGAAGAGGACTACGTGCTCCCGCTCATCGAACGGCACATCACCGCCGCGGAGTGGGACACGATGGTCGCCCGGGGCGCGGCCGAGCTCCCGGCCGAGAAGCTCCCGCTCGTGCTCGGGATCATGATGTACGAAGGCGACCCCGGCGCCGTCGAGGACGCACTCGGCAACCTGCCCGCCGAAGCCCGCGACACCGTCGCCGAACTGGCGCCGCGCCTGTATGCGGACCTCGCCGAAACCCTCCACGGCACCCGCACCCCGCCGAAGGAATCCACGCCCGCCCGCTGAACCGGCACGTCACGGCCACACGTCACGGCCACAGCAGCGGCACCGCCTTCTCCAGTGCCCAGCCGATGACCACGAACCAGCCGGCGATCCATACGAACGCCGGGATCGAAGTGAGCTCCGCGAGGCCGGCCGCGTCGTCGGTGTGGTGGCGCAGGCCGTGGCGCACCCGGTTGGACACGAGCGCGGCCAGCCCGCCGATCTCGCTGGTGAGCAGCAGCCACGCCTCGCCATACGCGACCGCGTTCTGCACCCACCCCGGCGCCGTCCGCCAGACGGTGAAGGTGACCATCCCGAGCGCGACAACCGCGACGAAGGTGATCAGGTCACGCGTGACCACCAGCACGAGCACCATCACCAGAGTGGTGAGCGCGAGGACGGCGGGCGCGTAGCCGTGCCGCAGCAGCCCGGCGGCGCCGAGCCCGGCCAGCGACGGCATCGCGTACCCGGCCACGCTGGTCAAGGTCCGCGACCACGGCGAGGGCGTCCACGACCACGTGGCTCCGCTGTCGGCGCCGGTGATCGCGATCCGGTACACCCCGCCGCCCGTGACGACGCTGGCGAGCGCGTGCCCGCCTTCGTGGAACACCGTCCCCAGCACGTTCGCGCGCCCGATCAGCAGATCCTTCTCGCTCGTCAGGAACGCGAACGTCCCCGTCGACACCGCGGCCGCGAACAGCCCTGTCACCAGCACCAACCACTGCCCGGGCGCCTCGACCGTCTCGGTCAGCGACCCGAAGAACCCCCCACCCGCCATGACCTCGACCTCCCCTGGGAACGGCAGGAACCCGAAGAATCGCACGTGGGTACGACTTTTCCGGCCCTGTCGGAGGGCGGCCGAACGCGTCAAGGATCGGCCGCCGCCCGGCGTGGCGGCAGGACTTCACCCCACGAACCGCACTACGGTCCTCGGCCGTGCGCTCACATTCGTACGACGACGTGCTGTCGGGCCCGCGCAAGCGGAAGATCCCCGAGGTCCCTGCCGAACCCGGGCTCGTGGTCGAAGACCCCGCCAGCGGCTTTTGCGGCGCGGTCGTGAAGATCGAGTACGGCAATGCCGTCCTCGAGGACGGCAAAGGCCGCCGGCGTGTGTTCCCGCTCGGCCCCGCGGCGTTCCTGCTGGAGGGCAAGCCCGTCACGCTCGTGCCGGTCCGCAAGGCCGCCGCGCCCGTCAAGCAGGTGTCGGCGTCCGGGTCGGTGAAGGTGCAGGGCCTGCAGGCACGCGTCGCGCGGGACTCCCGGATCTGGGTCGAGGGCAAGCACGACGCCGAGCTCGTCGAGCGGGTGTGGGGCCACGACCTGCGCGTGGAAGGCGTGGTCGTGGAACCGCTCGACGGCGTCGACGTGCTGGCCGGGAAGATCGCCGAGTTCGGCACCGGGCCCGGCCGCCGCCTGGGCGTGCTGGTCGACCACCTCGTGAAGGGCAGCAAGGAGTCGCGGCTGGTCGCGCAGGTCCGCGATGAGCAGGTGCTCGTGACGGGTCACCCGTACGTGGATATCTGGCAGGCCGTGAAACCCGCCGCCGTCGGCATCCGCGCGTGGCCGGAGATCCCGCGCGGCACCGAGTGGAAGGTCGGCATCTGCGAAGCGCTCGGCTGGGGCGAGACCTATGAAGGCTGGCAACGGGTCCTGGCCGCCGTGAGCAGTTTCCGCGACCTCGAGACACCGCTCATCGGCGCCGTCGAACGACTCATCGACTTCGTCACCGAGCCCTCGGAATGAGCTCGAAACGAGCCCGATATGCCCGGTTCCAGGCAAGGTCACGCGTCGGTCACGTCGAGTCACTTGCCCGGTGCGAACCGGCGCGATCTGAGAGCATGACCACATGGCAGTAGCGCTGATCTGGCTGATCATCGGCATCGTCCTGATGATCGCGGAAGTCATCTCCGGCGACTTCGTGTTGATCATGCTCGGCATCGCCGCGCTGCTCGGCGCCGGCTCCGAAGCGATCACCGGCAACATCTTCATCGACGTCGCCGTGTTCGCCGTCAGCTCCGTCGCGCTGCTCGCGCTGGCCCGCCCCGCGCTCAAGCGCCGCTTCCTCGCCGGCTCCCACACGCCCACGGGCACCGACGCGCTCATCGGCGCCCGCGCCGTCGTCGTGTCCACAGTGGACTACGACGCCGGGCAGGTGAAGATCGGGGGAGAGATCTGGTCGGCGCGCGCCGTGCACGAGTCGCACCCGCCGATCGCGCCGGGCACCAGCGTCACCGTTGTCGAGATCTCCGGCGCCACCGCCGTGGTGGACATCGTGTCGTGATCGCGAGAACTCCGGAAAACGGTACTAGGTAAGGGGAAACGCTCTTGTCCACAATTGCGATCGTCGTGGTCGCGCTCCTGATCTTGTTCGTCATCATCACGGTGGTCAAGGCGATCATGGTGGTGCCGCAGGCCCAGTCGGCGGTGATCGAGCGACTCGGCCGGTTCCGCACGGTCGCCTCGCCCGGCCTGACGTTCCTGGTGCCGTTCCTGGACAAGGTCCGCGCCCGGATCGACCTGCGCGAGCAGGTCGTCTCGTTCCCGCCGCAGCCGGTGATCACCGAGGACAACCTGACGGTCAACATCGACACCGTCGTGTACTTCCAGGTCACCGACTCGCGCGCCGCGGTCTACGAGATCTCCAACTACATCATCGGTGTCGAGCAGCTCACCACCACCACGCTCCGCAACGTGGTCGGTGGCATGAGCCTGGAGCAGACGCTGACCTCCCGCGACGCGATCAACAGCCAGCTGCGCGGCGTGCTCGACGAGGCAACCGGCCGCTGGGGCATCCGCGTCGCGCGGGTCGAGCTCAAGGCGATCGACCCGCCGCCGTCGATCCAGGACTCGATGGAGAAGCAGATGCGCGCCGACCGGGAGAAGCGCGCGATGATCCTCACCGCCGAAGGTCAGCGGGAGTCGTCGATCAAGACGGCGGAAGGCCAGAAGCAGAGCCAGATCCTCTCCGCTGAAGGCCAGAAGCAGGCCGCGATCCTCGCGGCCGAGGCCGAGCGGCAATCCCGCATCCTGCGCGCGCAGGGTGAACGCGCCGCCCGCTACCTGCAGGCCCAGGGCCAGGCGAAGGCGATCGAGAAGGTGTTCGCCGCCATCAAGGCCGGCCGCCCGACGCCCGAGGTGCTCGCCTACCAGTACCTGCAGACCCTGCCGCAGATGGCGCAGGGCGACGCGAACAAGGTCTGGATGATCCCGAGCGACTACGGCAAGGCCCTCGAAGGCTTCGCCCGCGCGCTCGGCGCTCCCGGCGACGACGGCGTGTTCCGCTACGAGCCGCCGAAGGACGACACCCCCGAGAAGCCCGACCTCGACGACGACGAGGTCGCCGGCTGGTTCGACACCTCGACCGACCCGAAGGTCGCCGAAGCCGTCGCCGCCGCGGAAGCCGTGGCACGCAAGGAGGTGCCGAGCCCGCTCAACGCGCCGCCGCCGCGCCGCGCCCTCGGCGGAGGCACCCCGACACCGGAAGCCGCGGCCCCGGCCGCACCGGCGGAGGAAGAGCCGCCCGCACCGCCGGCCACGCCGCCGAGCACGCCGCCGCCGGGTGTCCAGCAGCAGAACCCGCCGTCGCTTCCGCAGCCGCAGCCCCCGACCACGCCGCCGGGTGGCCCGTACCAGGGCCCGCCGCAGCAGTTCGGCGGACAGCCGGGACAGCAGGGCCCGGGCAGCGGGCCGTTTCCGCAGCAGGGCCCGTTCGGCGGACCCCAGGGCGGGCCGCCGCAGCCGCGCCGCTGACACACCACCCGAACGAAAAGGGGGGCGCCGCGACCGCCCAGACGTGGCGCGCCCCCCCGGATAAACCCCCTAAACGCGCCG
>NZ_JBFBAE010000028.1:44347-148935 GCF_040689465.1 Amycolatopsis sp. NPDC051373
TGGCCTCTACAAGTTGGGGGGCCCCGCACCGGAATTCCGGTGCGGCGCCCCCCTTCTTTTCGCCGCTAACGGCGGGCGTAGACGCTCACGTCGTCGATGTTCGCCTTCGACCGGTCCGGCAGTGCGATCACACACAGGACCGTGACCACCGCGGACAGCACGATGTAGATCGACACCGAGTACGGCGTGCCCGTCAGGTGCAGCAGCCACGTCGCCAGCAGCGGCGCGGGACCGCCCGCGAACACCGACGCCAGCTGGTAACCGAGGCCGGCGCCGCCGTAGCGCAGGTGGGTCGGGAAGCTCTCGCCGATCAGCGCGGCCTGCGGCCCGTACTGCATCGCGTGCGCGACCAGCGACACGATCACCGCCACGAAGATCAGCGTGTGCCCGCCGTGGCTGAGAATCGTGAAGTACGGGAACGCGATCACCGCCGTGAGCACCGAGCCGGTGAGGTACACCCGTTTTCGGCCGATGCGGTCGGAGAACTGCGAGAACACGGGGATCAGCACCAGCTCCACCAGCGCACCGACGAGCACCGCGTTGAGGACGAACGTCTTGCTGAACTCCGGGCGCTCCACCACATACACGAGCACGAAGCTGGTGAACAGGTAGAACGGCATCTGCTCGCTGAAGCGCAGACCGGCCGAGAGCAGGATCTCCCGCCAGTGGTGGCGCACCGCGTCCTTCACCGGCGCCTTCGACGTCTTCTTGTTCGCCACGACCCCCGCGAACATCGGCGTCTCGAGGATCCGCAGCCGGATCACGAGGCCGATGACCACGAGCACCAGGCTCAGCAGGAACGGGATCCGCCAGCCCCACGAGTCGAAGTCCTCCTGCGACAGCGTGGCCGACAGCAGAGTCATGCCGCCGGTTCCGAGCACCAGCCCGACCGGCACACCGACTTGGGCGAAACTCCCGAGCAGCCCGCGCCGGCGTTGGTCACCCCATTCCATCGCGAGCAGTACCGATCCGCTCCACTCGCCGCCGATCGCGATGCCCTGCACCAGGCGCAGCAGCACCAGGATCAGCGGAGCCGCGATCCCGATCGTCGCGGTGCCGGGCAGTACTCCCACCAGCGCCGACGCCAAGCCCATCAGGAGCAGCGTGACGATCAGCGTCGCCTTGCGGCCCAGCCGGTCGCCCCAGTGCCCGAAGATCGCCGCGCCGACCGGCCGTGCGGCGAACCCGACGGCGTAGGTGGCGAACGACTGCATCACGCCCGCGTAGCCGGTCGACTCGGGGAAGAACAGGTGGGGGAAGACAAGTGCTGCAGCAGTGTTGTACAGGAAGAAGTCGTACCACTCGATCGTCGTGCCGATCGACCCGGCGAGCGCCGCCCGGCGCACCTGGACTCGACGGTCTCCGGAGGAAGCTGCGACTGACTTGGTGACTTCGTTGTCGCCTAGAACCATGATGCACACCTCTCCTGACTGGCGTCACTCAATAGTGTGAGGCACTTGCACTGGTTCGGCGATTCCTGACGAAGGATGCGGGAAGGACGTTTCGTCCTGTCACTCTTTGTGGTCGTAATCCGCCGAAGACCACGGTCTGCGATTGTTCCGAAAAACTTCGCGACGCGATGTCGGGAACCCGTGCGCGGCTCCGTCCCCGAGGCGAACACAGACCGAAGCCCACCGCCCGGATCGACACCACCGAGGAGAATCCCGTGGACCGCAGCCAGATCACCGAGATCCTCAACCGCCCGCTCAGCCAGGAATTGCTGGCGCGCGACCTGACCCGCCTGGCCTACGTCGCCGAGGACGGGACGCCGCGCAACGTGCCCATCGGGTTCACCTGGAACGGCACCGAGATCGTCATGTGCACCACCAAAAATGCGCCGAAGCTGCCGTCGCTGCGGGCCAACCCGATGGTGGCGCTCACCATCGACACCGAGGTGCACCCGCCCAAGATCCTGCTCATCCGAGGCCGCGCCGAGCTCGACGTCGTCGACGGGATCCCCGAGGAGTACCTGCAGATGAACGGCAGCTACGAGATGACCGCCGAACAGCGGGTCGAGTGGGAGGCCGAGATCCGCTCGCTCTACGACGGAATGGTCCGCGTCGTCGTGACCCCGACCTGGGCGAAGCTCATCGACTTCGAGACCACGTTGCCCAGCGCCGTCGAGGAGCTGGTCAAGCAGCGCGCCGAGCGTCAGCAAGCCTGAAAACCCCAGCCCGAAAAAGGTCCGCCGCGGGATGTCGAGAACCCGCGAACGGCTGCGTCCCCGTACCGAACCCGGCCAGAATGGGCCGGACCACACCAAGGAGAACGACGATGGCCAAGTACCTGCTGCTCAAGCACTACCGCGGCGCGCCGGCCGCGGGCAACGACGTGCCGATGGACCAGTGGACCCCGGAGGAGGTCACGGCCCACATGCAGTACTTGCGCGACTTCGCGGCCAAGCTCGAAAGCACCGGCGAGTTCGTGGACAGCCAGGCGCTCTCGCAGGAAGGCACGTGGGTCCGCTCCGGCGGCGAGGGCCGGCCGCCGGTCACCGACGGGCCGTTCGCGGAGACCAAGGACCTCATCGCCGGCTGGGTGATCATCGACGTCGAGACCCACGAGCGCGCGATCGAGCTCGCCGGCGAGCTGTCCGCGTCACCGGGTGCGGGCGGGAAGCCGACCCAGGAGTGGCTCGAGGTACGCCCGTTCTACGGCGAGTGCCCCGCCATCACCGAATGACGGCACCGGTGGACGAAACCCTGCTGCGGACCCTCACACCGGCGGTGATCGGGATCCTCGGCCGGCGCGGAGCGGATTTCGCGGCGGCCGAGGATGCGGTGCAGGAAGCCCTGGTCGAGGCCGTGCGCGTGTGGCCGCACGACCCGCCGCGCGACCCGAAGGGCTGGCTGGTCACCGTCGCGTGGCGCAAGTTTCTCGACGCCGTGCGCGCCGACTCCTCGCGGCGCGACCGCGAGCTGCGCGCCGACGAGGAGCCCGAACCCGGCCCGACCGAGGTCGCGGACGACACACTGCAGCTGTACTTCCTGTGCACCCACCCGTCGCTGACCCCGGCTTCGGCCGTCGCGCTCACGTTGCGCGCGGTCGGCGGGCTGACCACTCGGCAGATCGCGCAGGCCTACCTCGTGCCCGAGGCGACGATGGGCCAGCGCATCACCCGGGCCAAGAAAACCGTGGCGGGCGTGCGCCTGAACCAGGCCGGCGACGTCGGCACGGTGCTGCGTGTGCTGTACCTGGTCTTCAACGAGGGCTACTCCGGCGACGTCGACCTCGCCGCCGAGGCCATCCGGCTCACGCGCCAGCTCGCCGCCCGGATCGACCACGAGGAGGTCGCGGGCCTGCTCGCGCTCATGCTGCTGCACCACGCCCGCCGCCCGGCCCGGACCACCGCCGACGGCCGGCTCGTGCCCCTGGCCGATCAGGACCGCAGCCAGTGGGACACGGCCCTGATCGCCGAGGGCGTCGACATTCTGCAGGCAGCGCTGGCGCGCGACCGGCTGGGCGAGTTCCAGGCCCAGGCCGCGATCGCCGCGCTGCACGCCGATGCGCAGGCTGCCGAAGAGACCGACTGGGTGCAGATCGTCGAGTGGTACGACGAGCTGGTGCGCCTCACCGACAGCCCGGTCGCCCGGCTCAACCGGGCCGTCGCGGTCGGGGAGGCCGACGGCCCCCGCGCGGGCCTGGCCGCGCTCGCGGAGCTCGACCCCACCCTGCCCCGCCACACCGCCGCGTCGGCGTACCTCCACGAACGCGACGGCGACCCGGCCACCGCGGCCCGGCTCTACGCCGAAGCCGCGGCGGCCGCGCCCAACCTCCCCGAACGCGAGCACCTCACCCGCCAGGCCGCACGCCTGAACTCCCGGCTGCGCGAGTGAACGCAGCCCGGGGTCAGGTGGTCGCGCAGATGTCGCGGTAGAGCTTCCGCCGCGCAGCAACGCGGCGAGCGCCGCGGCCGACCCGGCGGCGCGCATGAAGATCCGTGTCGAGCGCGACGGGCTTGCCGACGCCGTCGCCTGGGTGGCCAGGAGCCTCCCGTCCCGGCCTCCGGTGCCGGTGCTGGGCGGTGTGCTGCTCGACGCGGGTGCGGACGGGGAGTCCGACGCGCTCACGGTGTCCGGGTTCGACTACGAGGTCTCCGCCACGGTGGGTGTCCCCGCGACGATCGCCGACGGTGGCCGCCTCCTGGTCTCCGGCCGCCTCCTCGCCGACATCACCAAGGCACTGCCCCCCGGGCGCGTACCCGGTCGAACCGGTCTGCGCCCTCCGAATCCGTGCCCGACCGTCTCCACCAACCCCGGCGCAGCGCCCTGCCGCTTGACACGTAGGAATTATCCTACCTATTGTTTCCGGCATGACCGTCTCCCGCATCCAGTTCCTCACCGTGCCGGTGGCCGACCAGGCGAAAGCCCGCGACTTCTACGTCGGGAAACTCGGGTTCGAGGTCGTCGTCGATCGCAACGGCCCGGCCGGACGGTTCGTGATGGTGGCGCCGAAGGGCGCGCAGACCGGCCTGGTGCTCGTCGACTACCCGATCTCCGGTCTCACGCTCACCGGCCCGCTGCACTTCCAGCTCGACACCACCGACCTCGACGCCGACGTGGCGGCGTTGCGCGACAACGGGATCGAGGTCCCCGAGCCGCAGGCGATGCCGTGGGGCCGCGCGACCTCGTTCCAGGACCTCGATGGCAACGGCGTCGGCCTGCTCGAGCCCTCGGCGTTCGGCAACCGGCCGGGCTGAGCGGCGTGCCCGTCAACGACGACGTCTTCGCCGCGCTCGCCCACCCCGCGCGGCGCGAGGTGCTACGGCTGCTGCTCGAAGGCCCGATGGCCGCCGGCGATCTGGCCGAGCGCTTCGACATGCGCCGGCCGAGTCTGTCGGAACACCTGCGCGTGCTGCGGGAAGCCGGCCTGGTCACCGAGCAACGCGCCGGGCGCAACCGGCTCTACTCCCTCGAAGCCGCGCCGCTGGAGGAAGTCACGACGTGGCTGCACCCGTTCGAGCAGTTCTGGCGCACGAAGCTCACCAACCTGCGTGACCTGCTCGACGAGGAGGACCTGTGACCGAGACCGCGCCGAACCCGGAAGACCCGACGGCGGTGCACGTCGACCAGTTCCTGCCGCACGCCGCGCGCAAGGTTTGGCGCGCGCTCACCGAACCCGAGCTGCTGGAACGCTGGCTCGCGATGCCCAACGACGTCAAACCTGTGGTGGGACACCGCTTCGAGCTGCTCGCGCAGCCGGTGCCGGCGGCCGGGTTCGCGGGCGGGCCCGTGCAGTGCGAGGTGCTCGTGGCCGACCCCGAACGCGAGCTGAGCATCAAATGGGGTCCGAAGTGGACGGTCACGTGGCGGCTCGTGCCGGAGGGCACCGGCACCCGGCTGTTCCTCAGCCACGAGGGCTTCGACCCGAACGACGAGTTCGAGCGCGTGTCCCGCCGGATCATGGGCGGCGGCTGGCGCTCGCACGTGCCGCGGGCCCTGGAACGCGTGCTCAGCGCGCTGCCCGGCTGAACCCGGCTACGATCAGGCACCGTGACGGAGTCCAAACCGCTGCGCGCCGACGCCCGGCGCAACCGGGCCAAAGTGCTCGAAGCCGCGGAGACGGTGTTCGCGGCAAAAGGCACGGGCGCCCCGACCGAAGAGGTCGCACGCGAGGCGGGCGTGGGCGTCGGCACGGTGTTCCGGCACTTCCCGACCAAGGAGGCGCTGCTCGAAGCGGTGCTCTACGCGCGGCTGCACCGCTTCGTCGACGAGGCCGAGGCGGTCGTCGCGCAGGACTCACCCGACGCCGGCGCCGCGTTCTTCACGTTCCTGACCAGCTGGATCGAGATGTCCAGCGCCAAGAACGCCTACTTCGAAGCCCTCAGCGCCGCGGGCGTCCACGTGCCGAAGGCGGGCTCGGACGTCGCCACCCGGCTGTTGGAGGCGCTCGGGGTGCTGCTGCGCCGCGCGCAGGACGCCGACGCGGTGCGCGCCGACCTCACCGTGGCCGAGCTGATCCCGGTGATCATCGGCACGGCCAAGGCCGCCGAGCACATCGGCGCCGACTGCGCGCTGCGCGACCGCGTGGTCGCGATCCTGTTCGACGGCCTGCGCCCGGCCTTGTCAGCCGCGCACGCCCCGCGCGTCGGTGCTTGACTCAAGCACGCCTGACTCGAGAGCACCTGATCCGAACGGTTCCAGCACCGGGCGTTTCGGGCTCATCGTGTCGCCGGAGGACTCGCCGCGCAGGCGGCGCTGCACCCAAGGCCACGCGTGCTCGCGACTCCAGCGCAGGTTCTCCTCACGGCGGTCGCGGGTCGACAGGTGCGGGCGCGGCCCCAGCTCGCCCGAGGTGAGGTCGTGGGGGACCCCGAGCACGTCGAGTACCGCGATCGCGATCTCGAGGTGGCCCCGGGAGTTGAGGTGCAGGCGGTCCGGTGCCCACAGCCGCCGGTCGCGCAGCTGCCGCATCGACCACATGTCCACCAGCAGCGTGCCGTGGCGGGCGGCGATGCCGCGCACGTTCTCGTTGTAGATCGCGACGCGCCCGCGCATCTGCCGGAACAGCGCGTCCTCCACCCCGTCGACGCCGGTGAACAGCACGACCCGGGCGCCGGTCCCGCGCAGCCGGGCGACGGCGAGCTCATAGGAGTCGGTCAGCGCGTCGATGTCGACCTTCGGGCGCATGAGGTCGTTGCCGCCCGCGTAGAGCGTGATCAGGTCCGGTTCCATCGCGATCGCCGGCTCGACCTGCTCGGCGAGCACCTGCGGCAGCAGCTTCCCGCGGATGGCGAGGTTGGCGTAGCGGAAGTCCGGCTCACGGACGCTCAGCACCTCGGCGACGCGGTCGGCCCAGCCGCGCACGCCGTTCGGTGCGGCGGGATCGTCGTCGCCGACACCTTCGGTGAAGGAATCGCCCAGGGATACCAAGCGGTAGGTCATAACGAGAACCCTAATGCAGCCCGAATCGTCCCTTGATCACCTTTGGTGTCACAGAGTGACGAGATTCGCTGAGATTTCTCCACGGATGGCTGAACTTCTCGGCCTCTCCGTCCGTTGTTGCGAGTGTGAAGTCACGATCCGGTCACCGTCGCTCCCGCCACGGCGCGCTGGCACTCGCCATCGTTGCAGGTGCGGGCCTCGCCGGCGGCTACGTCACCGTCCAGAAGGGTCCGGCAGCGTCCGCCGCCGGGACCGCCGACGCGGAAGTCGCGCACACGCGGGCGGGCGCGCTCGGCCAGGGCTCGTCAGCCCAACCGAAGCCGGCGCCCAGCAGCACTGCTCCCGCCTTGCCGCCGAGCGTGATGCCGTTCAACGCGAAGCTCACGTCGAAGGACATCCCCGTCGAGGGCGGCGGCGTGCGCGGCGGGGGCTGCAGCGGGTCCCTGATCGCGCCGGACTGGATCATCACGGCCGGGCACTGCTTCCACGACCTCGACGGCACCCGCGTCGGCGGCACGCCGCAGTACCACATGACGGTGGCAGTCGGGAAGATCAACGACGACGACCCCCGCGGGCACGTGGTGCAGGCCGTGGACGTGCGCCAGTCGCCGGTCAACGACCTCGCGCTGGTCAAGCTCAGCGCCCCGATCACCGACATCGCGCCGCTGACGCTGCCGACCGGTCCGCCGAAGGTCGGCGAGGACGTCGACTTCGTGGGCTGGGGCTCGCTCTCGGCCACCGTCGTCGCGCCGGCCGACCACATGAAACGCGGCCACTTCGAGGTCAGCGAGATCCGCCACACCGAGCTCGACATGAGCCCCCGGGAGGCGCGCACCGTCGAGAACAGCCCGTGTCACGACGACTCGGGCTCACCGTTTTTCATCCCCGAGGGCGACCAGAAGGGCCGGCTCGTGGCGATCGAGGACAACGGCCCGGACTGCCCCCAGCCCGGTGTGGAGACCACCGCGCGCGTGGACACGATCCTTGACTGGATCCACGAGCAGATGAGCTGAGTCAAGCGCTGAGCTGCCGGGCCCGGTGGTCGGCGACGTTGACCCGCGTGCCGCACCGCGTCGAGCAGAAGCGGCGGCGGCCGTTGCGCGAGGTGTCGACGAAGGCGATCCCGCAACCCTCGCGTGCGCACAGGCCGAAGCGGTCAGGCGCTTCGCACACAAGGTGGGCGAGCCCGCCGGCCGAGTGCGCCTGAACGCGTTCCACGGCCTCGGCGTCTTCGCCGGCGTAGTGCAGGTGCGGGGGTTTGCCGTCGTGGCCGGAGATGTGCGGGCGCACCGCCGCGGTGAGGAGCAGCCGGTTCACCAGCTCCACCTGGTCCGCTTTGCCCGCGGCGAAGACCTCACGCAGCCGCCGGCTCCAGTCGAGGATGCGGGCGCCTTCGTCGTCGGTGAGCCCCATCAGCGTCATGCCGTGGGCCCGGCAGGTGCTCAGCACGTCCTCCGCCGAGACGCTGTCGTCCCGAGCCAGCGTGGCCAGCGCCGCGGCCACCTGAGCGCCGGAGCCGCCGTAAGGGTTGAAGTGCACTGACTCATTACAGCACGATCGGGGCATGGATGAAGTCCGTTGCCCCCGTTGTGGCTGGCCCCTGGCCGAACTGCCCCCGTCCGCCGTCGTGCCCGCCTCGCGCGGCAGTCGTGCCGACTACGTTCGCTGCCTGTGCGGCAGCTGGGTCGCACGGCTCGGTGGCGTGGTGGTCGGGTCGACGCGGGCTACCAGTGAGCGGGCCGGCTGAGGCGCTCGGTGAGCTGGGTCGTGGCGTCGCCGCGGGCGGCGTTGACCTGCGACTGCGTGAGGAACAGGCACGCGGTGAGGTCCGCGCCGCGGACGTCGGCGTCGCGCAGGTCCGCCCCGATCAGGTCGGCCTGGCGAAGATCGGCGCCGCGCAGGTCCGCGGCGATGAGGTAGGCCCCGCGCAGGTTCGCGCCCCGCAGGTCCGCGTTCGCGAGCTTGGCCCCCATGAGATCGGCACCCCGGCGGTCCTTCTTCTTGCCGCGCACCCCGTCCCGCACGAGCCGGCTCGTGGCCTGCAGCAGCACGTCCACGCGGGCGCGTTGCTCGGCGACGTCCAGCGCGAGCAGGGTGTCGGGGTCGCTCAGCGTGAGTTGTTCGGTCTCGGCGAGCGCGGCGTCGAGACCGGCGTGCAGCTCCCGCGTGACAGCCAGGGACCGGGCTTCGGTGAGGTACCAGAGCAGTTCGTGCAGCTGGCGCATCACGGGCAGCGCGGCGAACATCCGCTTCGCGCCAGCCGGTTCGCTGCGCCAGTCGCGCCCGGCAAAGGTGATCTGCGAGATCTTCTGCCCGGCGCCGAAGCAGTCGTAGACGGTGCAGCCGGAGAACCCCTTGTCCCGCAGGCGATCGTGGATGCCGCAGCCGAACTCCGGTTCCAGGTTGGGGCACGGATCGCCGGCCGCCTTGTTCATCGCGAAGTCCGCGGAACGCGTGAAGGTGAGGGCGACGCAGCACAGCCCGAAGCAGCTGCCGCAGTCGGCAGTGAGCGAATCGTGGTGGGACAAGTGTTCTCCTGGCCGGCGGGGTTCTCACCAGGGTATCGGCGCCGCTGTTGGCGCTCTGGACCACCGGCACGGCGACTGGCAGGCCTTCGGCCTGCTGTGATCCCCGGTTGGATGGCCGAGACTGTCAGGACGTCCAGCCGGCTGGTTTGTCCGGCGAGAAGTATGCGGCGAACATGTCGAGGGCCGGCTCGACCAGGAGGGCGTACCGGCCCTCGACGAAGCCGGCGTGCTGATCGTTGCCCAGCTGGAGCGAGCCGACGCCGGCACCGAGGGCGATGAACAGACCGACGCCCCGTTCCGACGCGGCCACCGGATGCAGCTCATGGCGATCGACGGCAGCCGTGAATGCCCGGCATGGTCAACTCCTGCACGGCCAGGCTGGGACGGTACGCCTGCGGCGACGGTTCGAACCCGGGCACCGCCGGGAGGGCGCAGCCCGACCCGCCTCGCCACCTCCGACAAGTTGAGCGCGGTGGCACCCTTCTCGGTCACGACCTCGAGCGCCGCGTCGAGGATCTCCTCGATCGCTTGCAGCCGCAGCCGCTCGCGCCGCCCTGAGGGCGGCGAAGTGCGGAGAGCGACGTGCGTCGAGAGGCCGGATCGATCGGCGGTGAGAAGCATCTGCTCCTGGGAGGGGACGATGTACGGCTCACCCGCGACGAGGTGCGTCGGCATGTCGAAGCCGACCCTCGGACGCTCTACGACCTGGTGTCGGACGTGACCCGGACGCCCGAGTGGAGCCCGGAGGTGATCGAGTGCCGTTGGCTCGACGGCGCGAGTGGTGCGGCGGTGGGCGCCGAGTTCCTCGCGCGCAACAAGCGGCGCTGGTTCACCTGGTCGAACAAACCGGTCGTCGAAGTCGCGGATCCGGCACGGGAGTTCAGCATCCGCCGGACCGAACGCGGCGGTGGCGGCATCCGGTGGAGGTACGTGTTCCGCCCGGACGCGACCGGTACCGCGGCGATCGAGTCCTACGAGGTCGTTGAATCCGTGCCGCGAGGCCTGCACGTGATTCTGCGGGTGTTCTTCGGCGTTCGAGATCTGGAGGCCGACCTCAACGCCAACATGCGCGCGAGGCTCGATCGGCTCGCTTGGATCGCCGAACGGGAAATCTGCCGCCACCGGGCACCGCGCCGCCGGCTCGCCGGAGGCCTGACCACAGCGCCGTGACAAGACCTCAGCGCCGTGACCGGACCTCAGTCGGCGCCGGTGTCGTCGGGGAACCAGCTGCTCGCGACGAGGTCGACAGCGCTGCGTTCCGGGGCGCGGGCGGCGTGGTCGTAAGTCTGCTGGGTGGTGTCGATGCTGCTGTGACCGACGTCGGCCTGCACGTGGACCAGTTGGGCGCCCGCTTCGACGGCGGTGGTGACGTAGAAGTGGCGCAGCGCGTGGGGGTGCATGGCGCCGGCGACGGGTTCGAGGTCGGTGCCGCCGGTGGCGGTGATGCGGCGGAGCAGCTGCCAGATCGCCTGGCGTTGGTAGCGGTTGCCGGTGCGGGTCTGCAGTAGCGGTGACGGCGGGGCGTGGCGCGCTTGGGTCCGGCGTTCGACGGTGGTCTCGCGTGAGGCGGCCGCGGTGTCGCGGGCGGAGAGGTAGCTCATGAGCGCGTTCTCCGCCGGGACGCTGAGGTAGACCACGCGCGTCTTGCCGCCCTTGCCGAGCACGCGCAGCGCGCGGCGGCCGCGGGTGACGTGCAGGTCGGAGCGGTCCAGCCCACACAGTTCGCTCACGCGCAGCCCGAGCGTGAAGAGCGCGACCACGGCCACCGCGCGCGCCGTGTCCAACGGACTGGCGCCGCGCCGGGGTGTGCCGGCGGCGGTGTAGAGGGCACGGACCTGCCGTGTGGTGAGGGTGACGGTGCCGGACGTGCTGCTCGCGGCCGTGGCGAGGCCGAGCCGGCGGCGGTTGAGGGCGGCGGGGTTTCCGGTGACGAGGCCCGTGTCGGCGAGGTAGCCGTAGAGCGATTTGACGGTCGCGAGCATCCGGTCGCGCGTCGCGGGGGCGGCGTCGGCGGTGGCAAGGGTGTCGAGCCAGCTCTTGACGTCGGCCGAGGTGGCGGCCATCGGATCGAGGCCGCGCGTGACGCACCAGCGGAACCAGTGGTGCGCGCGCAGCCGGCCGCGCGGTGCGGGCGGGGGAGCGGAGGCGGAGCTCGGGCTCGGGCTCGGGGTGAGGCGGAGGGCGTCGGCGTAGTGGAGGACGGCCGTCCGCCAGGTGTCGAGGTGGCGCCCCGGTTCGGCCCACTCGGCGAGGTCGGCCGCGGTGACGGGGAGACCGAGTCCTTCGGCGTAGGTGCGGCGGGTGGCCTGGTTTCCGTAGCCGGCGAGCCAGTCCGCGATCGCGTCGAGCAGCGCGGCGGGGTCTTCGACGCCCGGCCAGACGTCGTGATCGGCCGAGAGGGGGTACCCAGTTTTCGAGCCGGTTTCGAGGCTCACGATCTCACTCACAGCTGCTGATGCCGTCACTCTCCGTCAATCGATCATTTTCTCTGGCAGCTTAGCAACAAAAGCTCTCTTCTGTAGCTGACCTAGGTATTAAGTTAGATAACTACAACCTCGGTTAGAAGTTATATAACCAATCAGATACGCTTCAGGGGTGACTGAGGGAGCTGTGATCGAGGACCGGACGGCCGCGCTGTGTGGGTTCCGGCAGTGCCGGGCGCCGTTGCCGCCGCCGGGACCGCGTGGGGGCCGGCCGTTCGAGTTCTGCCCGGACCGCCGCTGGCCCGGGGACCGCACGTGCAAACAACTCGCCGCCGCCGACCAAGCGCTGCGCGAAGCACTGGGCGATTCGGTCTCCCACGCCGGCCTCACCGACGCGGCCGCGCAGTTCGTCCGCGCCGCCACGGAGCTGGGTGGGCCGCTGCAGACCCTGCGCAACGCCCTCGACAGCGTCGCCGCCCGCGCCCAGGACGAGGTGACCTCCGCCCTCACCCGCGCCGAAACCGCGGAAGCCCGTGCCACCGAAGCGGACGGCCTCCGCCAAGCCGCCGAAGCTCGCGCAGTGGAAGGCGAACAAGCCACCGCCGCCGCCCAGGCCCACGCCCAGGAACAGGCCGACCTGGCGAAAGCCGCCGACGAAATGGCCGCGGCAGCGGTGAAAGCCCGCAAGGCGGCCGAGCTCGACCAGGCCCGCGCCGAAGCCTCCGCCACCGCCGCCGCCGAACGCGCCGAGCGCGCCGCCGGCGACACCCGCACCGAACGCGCCCGCGCCGACGCCCTCGCCGCGGAGCTCGCTCAACGCTCCGAGCAGCTCGCCGTCCGCGCCACCGAACGCGACGCGGCGCTCACCAGCCTGGCGCAGGCACGCGCGCGCGAAGAGGAGGTCCGGCGGGACCTCACCGGCCGGCTCGACCAGGCCAACGAGGCACTCACCACCGCCCGGGCCCACCTCGGAGACCTGGAGCGACGTCTGGACGCTGCTCATCAGCACCAGCGCACGGAATCCGCCGCCTCGGCCGAAGCCGTCGCGGAGGCGCGCAGCCGGTCCGCTGTCCTGGCCGGCCGGCTGGACGCGGCCGAGGAGCAGCTCACCCGGGCCGCGGAGCACCACGCCGGCTTGCGGTCCCGGCTCGAGCGCGTGCACAGGCTCGCGCTGGCGGCTCCCACCGAGAACGCCGACCTGCGCGCGGATCTGCTGGCGGAACTGCTCGATCTGCCCGGGGAGACCCCTCCGCCCGGGCCGTGAAGTTTCAACCGCACGCCGCTTCGGCCGCCGTGAGACCACGCCGTGCCGGCCGGGGTGACTGACGGTTCGCGCACCTGCCGTGGGCGGCGTTCGGAGCCGTTTTCCCTTGAGCAGCAGAGGAAGGCGGTCGTCGTGCGCCGGTCGCGCACCGAGCAGGCGGTCGCCCGCAGTTCCGGCAGAGCCGTCGCACGCGTCGTCTGACGTGCGCGTTCGTGCCTTGCGGCCACGACGGCACGCGCGGGACATTGGCCGCGGGAATCGGACAGGGGAGGGAGAACGTGATGACCGGGCAGTCAGCACAGTCGCAGACCGATCCGACCTTCTACCGCAGCCCCGGCGACGCGATCGCGGCCCCGCCGGAGAAGCTCGCGTACGTCGTGGCATTCGACCGGACGGCCGCCAAACCGGACGCCCTGGCGACGGTCGACGTGGATCCCGACTCGGGCACGTACGGCAGCGTGGTCGGCTGGTCGGAGCTGCCAACCATCGGCGATGAGCTGCACCACTTTGGATGGAACGCGTGCAGTAGCGCGTTCGCGCACACCGGGCACGACCCCGACGGCCTGCGCCGCCGATTCCTGCTGCTGCCCGGGATCCGTTCGTCGAACATCCACGTGTTCGACACCCAGCCCGATCCGCGCCAGCCTGTCCTGCACAAGACGGTGACCGCGGCCGAGCTGGCCGAGAAGGCGGGATACTCCCGTCCGCACACCTCCCACTGCGGGCCGGACGGCGTGTACGTGTCGTGTCTCGGCGCCGGGGAAGGCTCGGGCGGTCCGGGCGGCATCGCGCTGCTCGATCACGACACGTTCGACGTGGTCCGCGCGTGGGAGACCGAGCGGGGCCCGCAGTACCTGGCCTACGACGCGTGGTGGCACCTCAACCGCAACGTCCTGATCAGCAGCGAGTGGGGCACCCCCGCCATGATCGAGGACGGCATCAATCCGGAGCTGCTGCTGGGCCACAAGTACGGGCACGCACTGCACTTCTGGGACCTGGCCGAGGGCCGCCACCTCCAGAGCGTCGACCTCGGCGAGCAGCACCAGATGGTGCTCGAGGTGCGCCCGGCACACGACCCCGACGCCACATGGGGGTTCGTCGGCGTGGTGGTGTCCACCGAGGACCTGTCGGCGTCCGTGTGGCGCTGGCACCTCGACGGCGACACCTGGGCGGTGGACAAGGTGATCACCGTGCCTGCCGAGCCCGCCGACGCCGCGGACCTGCCACCGGCGCTGCGGCCGTTCGGTGCCGTGCCGCCCCTGATCACCGACATCGGCCTCAGCGTGGACGACCGGTTCCTGTACGTGTCGTGCTGGGGCATCGGCGAGCTCAAGCAGTTCGACGTCAGCGACCCCGCCCGGCCGCGGGAGACCGGTTCGGTGCGCCTCGGGGGCATCACCGGCCGGCTCCCGCATCCGGCCGCGCCGTCGCTGCAGCTCTCGGGTGGCCCCCAGATGGTCGAGGTGAGCCGCGACGGTCGCCGGATCTACGTCACCAACTCCCTCTACGGCGCCTGGGACGACCAGTTCTACCCGGACGGCGTCGGGGCCTGGATGGCGAAGCTCGAGACCGATCCCGCCGTCGGCGGGCTGCGCGTCGACGGGAAGTGTTTCCTGCACGGCGACGACTTCCGTGGCCTGCGCCCGCACCAGGTCCGGTTGGAGGGCGGCGACGCCTCGTCGGACTCGTACTGTTTCCGTTGACCTGAGCATCCGACCGCGACCGGCCGAGTCGGTCAGTTCGCGGTTTCGGTGAAGGGGGACGCGCAGAGACTGCAGGTGATCGGCCCCAGCTCGAGGATCGACCGGGCCGCGCGGATGCGGCGCGGCTTGTCGCACCCGCATACCGCGGCCACGTAGTTCGGCCCGCCGCGGTGAGCACCGCGGCCGTCCACCGGCGCGATCACGACTGGAGTCGGTGCCGGCACGACGACATCGGGCTGGTCGGCATCCGTGGGCAGCGGCTGCGGAGCCTGCGCACGGACCGCAACCTCCTGCTCGGTGTGCCGCCACACCGTCAACGCCCTTTCGAGAGCGTGCAGCGAATCCGCGTAGGCCTCGATTGTCTCGGGCAAGGCGGTGGTGGCCGACCACCCGATCCGATCCGCCTGCTCGGCCCGTACACCCAGCTCGTGGGCGAGCGCCGCGAACCGCTTGTTGTGGTACCGCCCGTCGCTCACGTCCACGATGTCGCGCGTGGCGGCGAGACCGTGGGCGGCTTCGTGCAGCGTGGTGGCCAGGATGTCGGTGGCGGGGCGGCGCAGGCCTTCGGCACCGAGGAAGAACTCGGCGCGCGGATCCTCGCCGGGGCCGACGTGCCAGCGGGAGCGGGCGAAGTGGCCGTGGATCTCGGTGGTGGTGCCCATCGTGCCGGACGCCAGGACGAGGATGGCCTCGGGCACGTCGGGGTTGCGGTGGCGGATTTCGGCCCACAGCTGTTCCATCGCGTGCATGACGCGGGTCGTCGGGCCGAGTTCGGGGATCACGCCGCGATCTTGCCGCTTAAGCGGTAACCGGGCCACCGAGGCCGTCGAGAACGCGGGCGAGGCCGGCGTCGAACGCGGTGTCCGGGTCGGGGTGGGAGCCGAGGTCGACGGCGCGGGCGAGGGTGGGGTAGCGGCCGGTCGCGAGCATGCGCCGCAGGTAGGGAGCGGACGCGCGTTGCCACTGTGCTTCGTCCTGGCCGGACTTGCGTTCGCGGCGCAGCTCGGTGATCTCGCTGCGGACGGCGCCGGTCACGTAGGAGTGCACGGCGTGCACCGCGACGAGCGCGTCGTCGATGTCGCCTTCGTCGGCGGTGGCGAGCGAGGCTTCGAGGTAGGCCAGCGCGTTCGGGCCGAGCCCGGGACGCCCGCCGAGCAGGTCGGCGAACCATTCGTGCCGGTGTGCCGCCGTGCGAACCGCGTGGGCTAGCGCCCGCAGGCCCGTGCGACGGTCGGTGCCGGGCTCGGGCAGGGGCAGCTCGCCATAGACGGCGTCGGCCATGAGGTCGAGCAGTTCGTCCTTGGTGGAGAGGTAGCCGTAGAGGCGCATCGGCCCGGCGCCGAGCGCGGCCCCGACCTTGCGCAGCGACACGGCTTCCAGCCCTTCGGCGTCGGCGAGTGCACAGGCCGCGGCGACGATCCGCTCCCGGCTCAGCGGGGTCGGCGCCGATCTGGCCGGCGGCTCGGGCCGTTCCCACACCAGTTCGCTCATCGCGGTAACGATACACCGCACTTGCTGATACAGCGTATTTTAGAAATACACCGTATCGATCGGAGTTCTCATGCCTCGTATCGCCATCGCCGGAGGGGGCCTCGGTGGCCTGACGCTCGCCCGGGTCCTGCACGTCCACGGCATCCACGCCGACGTCTACGAACGCGACACCGGCCCGACCGCTCGCATCCAGGGCGGCACGCTCGACCTGCACCTCGCCGGCGGCCAGCTCGCGCTGCGCGAAGCGGGGCTGACGGCCGGGTTCCGCGCCATCGCCCGGCCCGGAGGGCCAGGACCTGGCGCTCCACGACCACACCGGCACCCCGCTGCTGCGCGAGGACACGCCCGACGACGCGTTCGGCCGCCCGGAAGCCGACCGTCCCGCGCTGCGCAAGCTGCTGCTCGACGCCCTGCCGCCCGAGACCGTCCACTGGGGACGCGCCGTGGAGGACATCACGTCGCTCGCCCACGGACACCGCCTGCACCTGGCCGACGGCAGCGCCGCCGACTGTGACCTCCTCGTCGGCGCGAACGGCGCCCGTTCCCGCGTGCGTCCGCTCGTCACCCCTGCCGAACCGGCGCACACGGGCGTGAACGCGATCGAGCTCGTGATCCCGGACATCGACCTCGCCCATCCCGCGCTCTCGGTGCTGGTCGGGCGCGACAGTTCATGGCGATCGGCCCCAACCGCACGCTGTCCGCGCAGCGCAACGGCGACGGCAGCGCCCGGGTGCACCTGACGATGCGCGGTGAGGAGGACTGGTTCGCAACCTCGGGCATCGCATTCGACGACCCGGCGATCGCCCGGATCCAGCTGCAGGACCTCTACGCGGGCTGGGCCCCGGAGTTCCTGCAGCTGGTCGCCGCGGCCGAAGGACCGATCACGCCGCTGCCGATCACGGCGCTGCCGGTCGGCTTGAAATGGGATCCGGTTCCGGGAGTGACGTTGCTGGGCGACGCGGCGCACCTGATGCCGCCGTTCGCCGGCGCGGCCGCGAACCTGGCGATGCTCGACGGCGCCCGGCTCGCCTTGGCGCTCGCGTCGGCAGAAGACGTGCGCGGCTTCGAGGAGGAGATGTTCGCCCGCGCCGCCGAGGAGGCGCGGGACTCGGCGGCGAACCTGGCGAAGTTCCTGTCGCCGCGCGGCGCCCAGGGGGTGCTGGAGCTGATGCGGTCCCTGTGCGCCGTGGACGTCAGCTCAGGTGCTTGATGACCTCGGCGAACGCGGCGAGGTGCGGTTCGAGCACGCTGATGTAGGTGGTGCCGAACGTTTCGCGGTACCGCTCGAGCCGCTCCGCGATCTCGCGTGGCGAGCCCACGAGCACACCGGGCAGCTCGGCGAGCTGTTCGTCGGGCAGGCCGCTGGCCTGACGGATGACGCCGAGGTCGAGCGCCTCGACGCTGTCGCCGACGGCGGCGACGAACAGGTTCAGCTCGATGTCGCCGAAGCGGTCGCCGGCGGCGTCGCGCAGCACCTGCACGCGGTGGGCGAACGCGTCTTCCGGGGCGGTGCCTGCGGTCACGCCGGCCATGATCGAGAAGCTGAAGATGTCGGCTTCGCGGCCGCCGAGTGCCACCATGCGGTCGCCCGAGCCGGACAGCATGATCGGCGGCACCGTCGCGCCGGTTTCCGCGGCCAGCAGCTCGCGTGTGGCCTTGAGCGTGGACTCCAGCTTGCGGATGCGCTCACCGCCGGAGCCCATCGGCACGCCGACGGCCTCGAACTCGTTCGGCATGTAGCCGGTGCCGAGACCGAGCTCGAGCCGGCCGTCGGTGAGGCGCTGCACGTCGGCAACGTCGCGCGCGAGGTAGGCAGGGCTGAGGATGCCGGCGTTGAGCACGTAGGTGCCCAGCCGGATGCTCGTGACGTCGGCCGCCGCGACCAGCGCGGGGAAGGGCGAGGGCATCCCGAGGTGGTCGGGCACCTGGAGCACGTCGTAGCCGCGGTCCTGCACCTCGCGGGCACGGGCGCGCCAGTCCGTGCGGGAGCCGACGTTGAGCAGGGAGACCCCGAAGCGGAACGGGCGAGTAGTCATAGGGGCGGATCCTTCGCATGCGGACGAACGGAGAAAGCCGGTACGGCCTCCGGCTCACACGTACGCCACGCTAGTCCCGTTCACCGCCATGATCGAGATCACGAGGTTTCGCGACCCTTACCGGTGACGCGGGGTTCGCGCAGGTGGTCGAGGACCCGCCCGAGCTGGTGGACGAACTGCTCGCGCTCGGCCGCGGGCAGGGGCGCGGTGAGCTCGTCCTGTACGTCGTCGAGGGCTTTCGTCATCGCGGCGAGGTGGGTGCGGCCTTCGCCAGTGAGGGTGACGACGTTGCGGCGCCGGTCGGCCGGGTCGGGTGCGCGCAGTACCAAGCCGGCGGTCTCCAGCTCGCCGACGGCCTCGACAACGTAGCTGCGGTCGATGCGGCAGCGCCGTCCGAGCGCGGCCTGGCTCGCGGGGCCGAACTCGTCGAGGGCGGCGAGCAGCGCGTAGTGGTAGCGGCGGAACCCGGCGGCGTCGAACGCGTCGCCCACCAGCCGCGTGACCTGTGTGGCGAGCTGGGTGACGAGCCAGCTGGGCCGGCTGCGCAACAGGGTGGGGACGCGGTCGTCCCCGGTGTTCTGCATGGGCAGAGCGTAACGGCGGCCCGTGGTCGCGACGCGGGAAGTGACTGCTTCGCGCAGCTACCTCGGGTGATCGCCGGGAGCGAACCGCGCACGCCGTGAGCGAACGCCGTCCCCACGGCCTCGTCCGCGCTCCTACGTTCGGGGCGGACAGGGATCTCGCACGGAGAAGGAGAAGACGATGACGCTGACGGTGGTTCCCGCGATGCACGCGGCGGGGCAGCAGCCGAACGAGTCGGTGTACGAGCAGTTGCTGCGCGACCGGATCGTGTTCCTGGGCACCGAGGTGACCGACGAGGTGGCGAACCGGATCACGGCACAGCTGTTGCTGCTCGCCGCGGACGACTCCGAAAAGGACATCACCTTCTACCTCAACTCGCCCGGCGGCTCGGTCACGGCGGGGATGGCGATCTACGACACGATGCAGCTGGTGAAGCCGGACGTGGCGACGTGGGGACTGGGGTTCGTGGCGTCGATGGGGCAGTTCCTGCTCTCGTCGGGCACGCCGGGCAAGCGGCACCTGCTGCCGAACACGCGGATCGTGATGCACCAGCCCTCGGCGGGGATCTCGGGGGCGGCGACGGACATCGCGATCCAGGCGGAGGTGTTCGGGAAGATGAAACGGCGGATCGCGGAACTCACGGCGGCCCAGACGGGGCAGCCGGTGGAACGCATCACCGCCGACGCCGACCGCGACCGGTGGTTCGACGCCGAGGAGGCGCTGGCCTACGGGTTCGTGGACCACATCGTGGGCGCGGAGCGGGTGGCGACGGCCTGACTGGCCCTTCCCGACGGACACTCGGGCACGCGCGTCCCGACGTCCTCACGCCGGGACGCGCGTGCGGTACTGCTGGGGGCTGCGGCCGTATTCGCGTTTGAACGCGGCGCTCAACGCGAACGCGCTGCCGTAGCCGACCCGGCGGGCGATGGCGCCGATCGTCGCGTCGGGTTGCTGGCGCAGCAGGTCGGCGGCCAGCGCGAGGCGCCACGCGGCGAGGTAGGCCATCGGGGGCTCGCCGACGGTGGCGGTGAAGCGCCGCGCCAGGGCGGCACGGGAGACGCCGGTGCCGGCGGCGAGCTCGGCGACGGTCCAGGGGTGGGCGGGCTGGTCCTGCAGCAGCCGCAGCGCGCGGCCGGCCACGGGGTCGTCGTGGGCGCGGTACCAGGCGGGCGCCGCTGAGCCGGGGCGGGCGAACCAGGTGCGCAGCGCGGCGATGAGCAGCAGGTCCAACAGCCGGTCGAGGACGGCTTCCTGGCCGGGCACGTCTCTGCCGATCTCGGTCGCGAGCAGCGGCACGAGCGGGCTGTCCCAGTCGGCCGCGCGAACCAGCAGGGTCTGGGGCAGAGCGGCGAGCAGCCGTCGCGACACCTCGCCCACCCGCGGATACGTCCCGGTGAGCAGCACGGTGGTGCCACCGGCGGGGGTGCCCCAGGTGCGGACGCCGACGTCGACGAGGTCGATGAGGTGCTCGCCGTCGGGAGTGCGGCACTCCTGGCCGGGCAGGATCACCGCCTGCGGCGGAGTGGCCGGGTCGTCGGCGAACAGGTACGGATCCGGGCCGAGGGCGATCGCGATGTCCCCCGCCTCCAGGTGCGTGGCGTCACCGTGGTCGGGCACGAGCCACGCCTCACCGGTCACCACCGCCACGATTGTCAGCGGTGCCTCGTCTTCGATGCGCAGCGACCACGGCGGCGTCAGGACCGAGCGGAGCAGGAAGGCCCCGTGCGCGCGGGGCCCATCGAGCAGCGCTGCGAGCGGATCCATGCGCAGCAGTGTAGACGCTGGAACATGCGATTGAGCTGATGAACCATGGAGAGTCTCATCTGCGGGCGCTTCACTGGCTGGCATGACAAACACAACTCTGGTTCTGGGCGGTACGGGTAAGACGGGGCGCCGGGTGACGCAGCGGCTGACTGCGCGCGGTGGTGTTTTCTGCCCCGGCTCCGCCGGGGCGTGCGAGATCGCCTTTGAGCGATCTCGCGGGTGGGTCGGGTGAAGAGACGTGAGTGAGCAGGTGATGAGTGAGCAGGTGGTGCGGGAGTCGGGTGCGGCGTGGACGGTGCTGCGGGCGAGCTGGTTCTTCCAGAACTTCAGCGAGCACTTCTTCCTCGAGCCGGTGCCGGCGGGCGAGATCGCACTGCCTGCCGGGCAGACCACGGAGCCGTTCGTGGACACCGACGACGTCGCCGACATCGCGGCCGAGGCGCTGACCACGGGTGCGCTCGACGGCCGCACGCTGGAGCTGACCAGTCGCGGCTGCTGACGTTCGGCGACGTGGCCGGGGAAATCTCCGCCGCGATCGGGCGGGATGTCCGCTATCGTCCGGTTTCGGCGGAGGAGTTCGTGCCCGCTCACCCGACCCCAGCGCTCAGAGGCGATCTCGCACGCCCCGGCGGAGCCGGGGCCAAAAACACAGGAGCACGTGATGTCCACAGCGTCCGGAGTGGTCCTCGTGGTCGCGATCGTCGCGGCGGGGCTGATCGCGGGGTTGTTCTACTCCTACGCGGTGTCGGTGATGCCGGGCCTGGCGCGGGCCGACGACCACACGTTCGTGACGGCGATGCGCGAGATCAACATCGCGATCGTCAACGGCTGGTTCCTGCTCACGTTCCTCGGCGCGCCCCTGCTGGCCACGGCCGCTGTGGTGTTGGACCTGGTGGCCGGCGGACGTGGGGCGCTGCCGTGGCTGATCGCCGGCTTCGCGCTGCTGCTGGCGATGATCGTGATCTCGGCCGTGAAGAACATCCCGATGAACAACGCGCTGGACCGCGGCATGGCTTCGCTCGCCGAGCTGCGCGGGCAGTTCGAGACGAGCTGGGTCCGATGGAACCTGTTGGGTGCCTTCGCCTCGACGGCCGGGTTCGCGTGCCTGCTGGGCGGGTGGCTGGCCCGCGGGACCGGCTGACGCGGTGCCGGAGCCGGTCCCGCGGCGCGCGGGTCAGTCGGCGAGGCGGAAGTACAGGTCGGTCTCCCACTTCGTGGCGTCGGGTTCCACGCGCGGGTCGGTGCGGTAGACCTCGAGGCGCCCGGTCCAGTGATCGCCGTCGGCGGCCTGGGTGCGGTCCCAGTGCACGCCTTCGGCCGCGCCCCAGGTGAGGACTTCGGCGGTGGCGGCGACGAGTCCGTCCGGCGCCCCGTGGTGGGTGGCCATCACGTATTTCCCGCCGGGCACGACGTCGTTGAGGTACTCCTCGCCCAGCTCGACTGGCGCGGCGACGGGCACGCCGGCTTCCACCGTCAGGTTCGCCATGTCCGGGCCGATCACGAGGTAGCGGAAGAACGGCGCACCGGCCGGCGTGACCCCGCGTTCGGCGAGGGCGCCGACGATGGCGGCGATGCGGTGCGCGACCTCGCGCAGCCCGTCGAAGCCGACGGTCGCGCGGTAGCCGACGTAGGGCTGGTCTTGGCGGTCCACCAGGGACGGCATGGGTTCTCCTCGTGGTCGGGTCAGCCCAGCATGGGGCGGACTTCGATGGTGCCGTACGCGGCGGCGGGGTGGCGGGAGGCGATGTCGACGGCCTCGTCGAGGTCGGCGCAGTCGATCATGACGAAGCCGCCGATCTGTTCCTTGCTCTCGGTGAACGGGCCGTCGGTCAGCAGGATGTCGCCGCCGCGTACGCGCACGGTCGTGGCCGTGGCGGGCGGGTGCAGGCCGCCACCGCCGACGAGGATGCCGCGGGCGAGCAGGTCGTCGGTCCAGCCGCCGCAGCCGGCGATCTTCTGTTCCTCGGTGGGTTCTTCGCCGGCGATCATGAGCAGGTAACGCATGAGCTGCCTCCTAGGCGTGGGTGAGGACTTCGGTCAGGCGGGCGGCGAAGGGGCCGGGCTCGCCGGCGAATCCGCCGTGGTCGCCGGGGAATTCCACGGCCTCCCGCCCGAGTGCGCGGGCCAGTTCGAGCCCGGCGGTGTGGGCGGGGGTGCCTGCCGCGGCCTTGCCGACGGCGACAACGAGGCGGGTGTCGGTGGCGCGCAGGGCGTCGAGGTCGGGTTCCCAGGCGCCGACCGCGGCCATGAGGTGGCCGAAGAAGAAGGCGAAATTGCCCTGCATCCGTTTGCCCTGCTCGATTTCCTCGGCCGTCGGGTTCGCCGGTGGCGGCGGCACGTCGAACCCGGACGCCGCCATGAACGCGCCGAGCGCGGCCTCGACGCCCTGCTCGCGGTAGATCGCCGGGATGTCGGGGAAGTCGGCGAGCATCTCGCCGAGGTAGCGGCTGACCGGCGGCTCGTGCGCGACCAAGGTCGCCACCTCGGCCGGGTGGCGCTGGGTGTGCTCCAGCATCGTGATGGCGCCGCCGCTGTTGGCGAACACGTGGGCGGGCCCGCCGCCGAGCTCGGTGAGCAGGCGGTGCACGTCGTCGGCGTGCTCACCGACGAGGTCGCTGCCGGGTTCGCCGGCGATCGGGCTGCGCGAGATGCCGCGCGGGTCGAAGGTGACCACGGTGTAGTGGTCGGTCAGGTGCGGGCGCAGGCCGGTGAACGCCGTGGCGTCGGCGGGGCCGCCGGGCACGAGCAGCAGCACGGGGCCGTTCCCGTCGACGTCGTAGGTCAGCTCGGCGCCGGGTACTCGCAGGGTCTTGGTGATCATCGCGGTCCTTCCGGTTCACGGGTCGGTTCGTCTCTCCGACGAACGGGGGGCGCCGGGACCGACACTGCGGCTCCGGAATTCCCGGGAGATGTTTCGGCGAGCCTGCGTCGCAGGTAGCTGCGCTCGGCGTCGGTGCGGGCGAGGTCGAACGCGTCGGTGTACGCGGCGTGGGCTTCGGCGGTGCGGCCGAGACGGCGGAGGAAGTCGGCGCGGGTGGCGGGTAGCAGGTGGTAGCCGGCCAGCGTGCCGCGGGCGGTGAGCTCGTCGGCGAGCGCGAGCCCGGTTCCGGGCCCGAACGCCATCCCCGCGGCGACCGCGTGGTTCAGCTCCACGACGGGGGTGGGCAGGTGGCGGCGCAGCTCGCGGTAGAGGCCGGCGATCTGGGCCCAGTCGGTGTCGGCGGCGCGCGCGGCCGTGGCGTGACACGCGGCGATCGCGGCCTGCACCTGGTACGGCCCGGGGCTGCGGCGACGCAGCGCGCCTTCCAGCAGGGTGGTGCCCTCGGTGATCGCGGCGGCGTCCCAGCGGCCGCGGTCCTGTTCCTCCAGCGGTACGAGCTCTCCGCCGTCGGCGACGCGGGTGGCGCGGCGGGCGTGCTGCAGCAGCAGGAGTGCGAGCAGGCCGGTGGCCTCGGGTTCGTCGGGCATCAGGTGCGCGAGCACGCGGGCGAGGCGGATCGCTTCGGCGGCGAGGTCGGGGCGTTGCAGGTCGGGTCCGGCGCTGGCGGTGTAGCCCTCGTTGAACAGCAGGTACAGCACGCCGAGCACGGCCGCGGTGCGTTCGGGCAGCAGGTGCGCGGGCGGTACGCGGTAGGGGATGCCCGCGCTGCGGATCTTGCGTTTCACCCGCACGAGCCGCTGCGACATCGTGGCCTCCGGGACGAGGAACGCGCGGGCGATCTCGGCCGTGCTGAGCCCGGCGAGGGTGCGCAGCGCGAGCGCGACCTGCGCTTCGACGGCGAGCGCCGGGTGGCAGCAGGTGAAGATGAGGCGGAGGCGGTCGTCGGGCACGGTGCCGTCGTCGGTCGGTGGTTCGTCGGGGACGATCATGCGCGCGGCCTCCCGGAGCTTGCCCGCGCCGACGGCGTCGCGGCGGATCCGGTCGACGGCTCGGTTGCGGGCGGCGGTGGTGAGCCAGGCCCCGGGTTTGGCCGGGATGCCGTCGCGCGGCCAGGTGCGCACGGCGAGGGTGAAGGCGTCCTGGGCGCACTCCTCGGCGAGGTCCCAGTCGCCGGTGACCCGGATGAGGGTGGCCACGACCAGCGACCACTCTTCCCGGAACGCCCGCGCGACGGCGGCCTCCACCGCGGCGTCTCGCCCGTGCTCGTCCACCCGTGCTCCCTCCGGTACCGGCTCGCTCATACCCGCTCGACGAGCGGACCGGGGCGAAACCGACACCCGGATGCGAACCTAAGCCGGGGGACCGACAGTCTCCAGGCCTTCAGCGGCGCTCGACGAGCAGCGTCACCCCGTCGAGGATGCGGGCGAGGCCGAAGCGGAAGTGATGCTCGGGGTTGGACGCGGCGTTGTTCGCCTGGCCGGCCGCGGTGCCGACGCGGCTCGCGCGTGGGAAGTTCGTGGCATCGGCGTCGGGGATTTCGGCGAGGACGGGCGCGCTGCGTTCCCACCACTCGGCGTCGGTCAGGCCGCTGCGGCGCGCGAGCCGCACGGCGTCGATGGAGCCGCGCGCGGTGCCCTGCACGAGCCCGATGACGAGGCTGACGACGGCGTCGAGCTCCAGCTCGTCGAGGTCGAGGCCGTCGAGCGCGCTGAGTTCGCGTTCGTACTTGGCGAAGGTGTTGGGCCCGAGCGGCGGGCGGGCGGTGGTGATCTGCAGCAGCCACGGATGGCGGTGGTAGAGGCGCCACAGGTCCTCGGCCACGGCCGTGAGGGCGTCGCGCCAGCCGGTCGACGGCAGTTCGGCGGTGAGCTCGCCGTGGGCGTCGTCGAGCATCAGGTCGATCAGCTCGGCGTGCCCTGGCACGTAGGTGTAGAGCGACATCGGGGCGACGCCGAGCTCGTCGGCGACGCGGCGCATCGTCACGGCCTCGAGCCCGTCGGCGTCGGCCAGCCGCGTCGCGGTGGCGACGACGTCGGCCACGGTGAGCTTGGGTTTCGGCCCGCGCCGAGGCGGTCCGGGGACGCCCCAGAGCAGCTCGATCGTGCGCCGCGGGTCGCCGCCACCGGTGTACTCCGTGCTCATCCGCGTCATTCTGCCCTGCATTTTATCGTACGTTGTACAGAGTTCTGGTAATGTCGGCGGACGGCGTACGAGACCGACGGGAAGGGGAGTCGTGGGGAGCGCATCGCCGGGGGAGGCCGTGGTGGTCGAGCCGGGTTTCGTCGTGTTCTGGCACCCCGACGGCACCACACCCGTGGGACCGGGCGAGCCAGGAACGGTCGACGTCGTCCTGCGCGGCGGCCTGCGCACGGTTCCGGCGCGGCGGGTGCCGATTGCCGACGCCGTCGCGCTGCTGCGGGAGGTCTCCGGCGACGCGTCGGCCGAGTTCTGGTCGGTCGCCGCGCAGGCGGGCACGCGCTTGGCCGAGGCCGGGTGGACGGGACCGCTGGCACCGGAGGAAGAACAGTGGCTGCGCCGGCTCGCCGCCGCGATGCCCCCGCACGCCCACGCCACCCCGCTGCCCGGCGACCCGGCCCGGCTGCCCGAGCCGTTCCCTGTGCTGCTGCGGTTCCTGCGTGACGTCGCCGGCCTCACCGCCGCCACGCGGGTGTCGCTGCGGCTCGAATCGGACGACCTCGACGGCAGCCGGTTCCGCGCCGTGGTGCAGGTCCACGGCGACACACTGGTGGACGCAGAGGAACTGTGGCGGACGGGTGCCGAGGCGGCCCGGCACGAGGTGCTGCTCGTGCTGCGGCGCTGCGCCGAGGTGTGGCCGCCGCTCGGCCCGCTGCTGGCCGCGCCCGTGCCCGCCGAGGTGGCGCTGCTCGACGAAGACATCCGCGAGCTGCTCGGTGACGCCGCCGGCCGGCTGGCCGAGCTCGGCGTCGCCGTCCACTGGCCCGCGGAGCTGGCGGGGCTCACGGCCCGCGCGGTCGTCCGCCCGGGTGCCGCGCCGGACGACGTGCCGGCGTTCTTCGGCGGCGGCCGCGCGCTGGAGCTCGACTGGCAGCTCGCCCTCGGCGGCGCGCAGCTGTCGGCGGCCGAGCTGGACGTGCTCGCGCAGGCCCACCGGCCCGTCGTGCGGCTGCGCGAGCGGTGGGTACTGCTCGACCCGGCGTCCGCGAGCCGCGCGCGGGAGCGGGCGCTGAAGCCCCTCACACCCGTCGACGCGCTGGCCGCCGTGCTGGCCGGGACAACCGAAGCGGACGGTACCGAGGTCGAGCTCGTCACCGACGGCTGGCTCGCCACAGTGCGGTCCCGGCTCGCCGAGCTGCCCGGCCCGGCGCCGCAGCCGCCGGGACTGACGGCGACCCTGCGCGACTACCAGCTGCGCGGCCTGCACTGGCTCGACACCGTCACCTCACTCGGCCTGGGCGGCTGCCTCGCCGACGACATGGGCCTGGGCAAGACACTTACCCTCATCGCCTTGCACCTGCATCGCGACGCCGGCCCGACACTGGTGGTATGCCCGGCGTCGTTGCTGGGCACGTGGGAGGCCGAGATCCACCGCTTCGCCCCGGGCGTGGCCGTGCGGCGGTTCCACGGCGGCGCCCGCTCCCTCGACGACCTGCACGGGTTCGTGCTCACCACCTACGGCACGCTGCGCGCGGACCCGGCGCCGCTGGCCGCGGTGGCGTGGGACCTGGTGGTGGCCGACGAGGCCCAGCACGTGAAGAACCACCGCTCAGGCACGGCGAAAGCGCTGCGCACGCTGCGATCGTCCGCGCGGGTGGCGCTGACGGGCACGCCGGTGGAGAACACGCTGTCCGAGCTGTGGGCGATCCTGGACTGGACCACGCCGGGCCTGCTCGGCACGCTCACCGAATTCCGCGCCCGCTGGGCGAAACCCGTCGAGTCGGGCAGCGATGCGGCAGGGGCCGAGCGGCTTTCCCGGCTGCTGCGGCCGTTCCTGCTGCGGCGGCGCAAATCCGATCCGGGGATCGCGCCCGAGCTGCCCGCGAAGACCGAGACCGACCGGCCCGTGGCGCTGACGTCGGAACAGGCCGCGCTGTACGAGGCGGCCGTGCAGGAGCTGCTGGCCGAGGTGGGGGCGAGCGACGGGATGGCGCGCCGCGGCCGCATCGTCAAGCTGCTCACCGCGCTCAAGCAGATCTGCAACCACCCGGCCCACTACCTGGCCGAAGGCGACGAGGCGCCCCTGTCCGGCCGGTCCGGCAAGCTGGAACTGCTGGACGAGCTGCTCGACACGATCCTCGCCGAAGACGGCGCGGTGCTCGTGTTCACCCAGTACGTGGTGATGGCGCGGCTGCTGCAACGCCACCTCGCGGGTCGTAAAATCCCCAGCCAGCTCCTGCACGGCGGCACCCCCGTTCCTCAGCGGGAGGAGCTGGTCCGCCGGTTCCAGGACGGTGCCGTGCCGGTGTTCCTGCTGTCGCTGAAGGCGGCTGGGACGGGCTTGACGCTCACCCGCGCCGACCACGTCGTGCACTATGACCGCTGGTGGAACCCGGCCGTCGAGGACCAGGCGACCGACCGCGCGTACCGGATCGGGCAGACGCGGCCGGTGCAGGTGCACCGGCTCGTCGCCGAGGGCACCGTGGAGGACCGCATCGCCGCGCTGCTGCGCGAGAAGCGCGCGCTCGCCGACGCTGTGCTCGCCGGTGGGGAAGCGGCGTTCACCGAGCTGACGGACGCCGAGCTCGCCGAGCTCGTGCAGTTGAGGAGGCCGGCATGACCGACCGCGTCCGGGGGTTCGCGGCGTTCCCCGCTCGCGAGGGCCGGGGTCCGTTCGCGCGCACGTGGTGGGGCCGTGCGTGGCTACAGGCCATGGAGGACACGGCCCTGGATCTGCGGCAGCTGCGGCGCGGCCGTGGTTACGCCGTGGCGGGACTGGTCGGGCCGATCACCGTGAGCCCCGGCCGGATCGCCGCGACCGTGGACGACACCGACGGCGGTCCGTTCCGCACGAGCGTGCACCTGGCCCAACTGTCCACAGCGGACTGGGACCTCCTGCTCGGCCGCGCAGCCGACCGAGCCGGGAACCTCGCCGCGCTGCTCGACCGGCACCTGCCACCGGAGCTGGCCGACGACGTGCCACTGCTGCCGGGGATCGGCGACCTCGACCCGGACTGCGACTGCCCCGGCTTCGAGCTGCCGTGCCGGCACGCGGCCGCGCTGTCGTTCCAGGTGTCGTGGCTGCTCGACGCCGACCCGTTCGTGCTGCTGCTCGCCCGCGGCCGCACCGAACGCGAGGTCCTCGACGAGCTCGGGCAGCGCACCACCCGCCCCGCCGACGGCATCCTCGTCGCCGACGCGTACACGCGGGTGGTGCCGCCTCTGCCGGATCTGGCCGAGTTCAGCCCGGTGCCGCGCTAGGCGTGTGTGCCGCCGTCGATGCGGATCTCGGTGCCGGTGATGAACTCGCCGTCGTCGGAGGCCAGCATCGCCACGACACCGGCGACCGACTCCGGGCGACCGACCGGGTTGCCGACCGGCGTCGCGAGATCCGTCGGCAGGATCGGCAGGAGCTTGCCGAACAGCGCCCAGTCGACGTCCTGCGGCATCCAGGTGCCCGCGTTGTCGGTGATGCCGCTCTTCACGCTGCCCGGCGCGACGCTGACCGCGCGCACGCCCTGCTTGCTGTACTCCAGCGCCAGCGAGTGGGTGAACGCCTGGATCCCGCCCTTGCTCGCCGCGTACGCCGCCATGTAGGGGTGCGCGAAGGCCGCGGACGTGGAGCTGAAGTTGATCACCACGCTCTTCCCGGTGGCGATCAACGCGGGCAACGCCTCGCGCGTGACCAGGAACGTGCCGGTGAGATTCACCGCGACGATCCGGTTCCAGAACTCCAGCGACGTCTCGTGCGTGTGAGAGGCCTGCAGAATCCCGGCGGCGTTGACGAGCACATCGAGCCCGCCGAGGTGCTCGACCGCGGCCGCGGTGCCCTTCACCACCGACTGCTCGTCGGCGACGTCCATCACGAAGGTCTCGAGGCGCGGGTCGCCGGCCAGCTCGGCGGTGCCCGCGATGGTCTCGGCGGACACGTCGGTGGCCACCACCCGCGCCCCCTCCGACAGCAGACGCAGCGTCGTGGCGCGGCCGATGCCGGAACCGGCACCCGTCACGAGGATCCGGCGATCGTGCAAGCGAGTCATCGATCTCCGTAGTGTTGGCTTCGGCTCCGCGATCTCGCTGTCACCATACCGAGTTCACCACTGCCTGCCACGGCGCAGTTTCGCCAGTTCCGGCATCGACACGTGCCCGATCCGGTACCGCACGGGGTCTTCGTCCGATGCGTCCTCGGCCCACAGCGTGTAGCGCACCAGCTCCCAGCCGCGCGGGTCGATCACGAGCGCCGCGGAATGGACATCGTCGCGCCGCGAGTGCAACGACAGATCGGCCAGCGCCGGCGTGATCACGTCACCCGGAAGGACCTCGCGCGGCAGGGTTTCCGTGCGTTTGCCCGCGGCGCGAGGTGTCGTGCCGAACGCCGGTCCCTCCTCGAACGCCAGCACGGTCCAGTGCTGCACGGGCGGGCGCTCGAAGTCGTCCACGATCCCGCGGAACCCGCCCTCCCACAGGAACGAGTGCATCCCGGCTGGGTCGTGCCAGAGGTAGAAGGGGGAGTACTGGTTGAGCTGCGAGCCGTCGACGCCGCGCTCACGCACCCCGTACGCCTTGAGCCCCAGCCCGGGGAACTCGTCCAGCAACGGCCCGCGCTCGCGCACCCTGCGGTGGATGATCTGCATGTCGTAGTCGGCGGCCAGGGTGATCTCGTAGTGCATGGCGTGCACGGGCGACCTCCGATCGTCGAGGTCCACACTAGGAGGGCGGGGCATGCGGGCGTACGGGTTTGTGGGAGCAGGGGAGATCACGGCCGCGATCGTCGAAGGGCTGAGCGCGGATGTGGCCGACCCGCCCGCCGTGTTCCTCTCCCCGCGCGGGCGGCAGATCGCACACGAGCTGGCCGGGCGGTTCCCGAACGCGGCTGTCTGCGCGAACAACCAGGACGTGCTCGACGCGGCCTCGGTGCTCGTGCTCGCGGTCCGGCCCTCCGTGGCGCGGGAAGTGCTGGCAGAGCTGGAGTTCCGGCCGGACCACGTGGTGCTCAGCGCCGTGGCCGGGGTGCCGTTGGCGTCGCTGCGGGAGTGGACCGCACCGGCCGAGCACGTCGTACGGACCATTCCGCTGCCCCAGGCCGCGCGCCTGCACAGCCTCACCGCGCTGTTCCCGGACCACCCCGTCGCCCGGGACCTGTTCGAGCCCCTCGGCGGGGTGCTCGTCCCGCCCGACGAGCCGACGCTCGACGCCTTCAGCGCCGCCGACGCCTACGTGACTCACCTGTTCGCGCAGCTGGGCCAGTCGCTGGGCATCGCGTCGCTCACCGAACTGACCGCTAAACACACCACACCGGGCGGGATCAACCAGCAGCTGATGACCGCGTTGCGCCACGACGGCGTGCCCGGCTCGGTGCGCCGCGGCCTCGACGCGGTCCTGGCCCGGCTGCGCGAATAACTCAGCTTTCCTTACGCGCCAGCAGATACGCCTGCGGCGTCTTCTCGTGCGGCGCCCGTGCGCGGACCAGCCGCGCCTCCACCGTGAACCCGGCGTCGGTGAGCAGCCCGGCAATGAAATCCGGGTCGAGGCGGTAGGCGTCGAGGGAGATGTCGTGGCCGTAGCCGTGGGTGAGATGCCGGCGCTCGGCCCCCACCTGAAACGCGGTCAGCAGCCGCCCGCCCGGCGCGACCACGCGCGCGAGCTCCGCGACCAGCACCGGCAGCTGCTCCGGCGGCGTGTGGATCAGCGAGTACCACGCGAGCGCACCCGCCAGCGACGCGTCGGCCAGCGGCAGCGCGGCCATCGACCCGACCTCGAACTCCAGGTCCGGGTACGCCTCGCGCGCGACCTCGACCATGCCGGGGGACAGGTCGATCCCGAACGCGGCCAGGCCGCGCCCCGCCAGGTACCCCGTGACCCGGCCCGGACCACACCCGAGATCTCCGACGCGCGCACCGGCGCCGACGAGCTCGGTGAAGGTATCCAGCATCGCGCGATCCCACGGACTCGCGGCGAGGTCGTCCTTCGACAAGTCGGCGTAGGACGCCGCGACGGTGTCGTAAGCGGTGCGGGTGGCGGACACGAAGTCGGTTTCGGAGGCGGTCATGACCACGCACGCTAGCGCGCCGACCGGCCCCGTGTCCGCCGAATGCGCCGCCTATACCCGCGCGCGGTCGATGATCGCCGAATTGTCCGTGCCCGCCGGCAGCGTGCCGAACGCGATGCCCCAGTCACCAGCGACGCGCGACGCGCAGAACGCGTCGGCAACGGCCTGGTCACCATGGCGCACGAGCAGGGAACCCTGCAGCACCAACGCCATCGACTCCACCACGCGCCGCGCGCGGAACTCCACGTCGTCCAGATCGGACAGTTCCTTCTTCAACCGGTCCACGGCGTCGTCGAGGCGCGCATCCGCACCGGCGGCCTGCTCGACCTCGCCGAAGAACGCCGCCACCGACTCCGGCTGACGGCCCATCGCACGCAACGCGTCGAGCGCCGCCACGTTGCCCGAACCCTCCCAGATAGACATCAGCGGCGCCTCGCGGTAAAGCCGCGGCATCCCGGACGCCTCGACATAACCATTGCCGCCGAAGCACTCCAGCGCCTCTGCCGCGTGCATCGGCGCCCGCTTGCACACCCAGTACTTCGTGACCGCCAGCCCGAGGCGCCGGAACGCCTGCTCCTGCGCGTCGTCGGGCCGGTCGCCCGCCGCCGCGAGCCGCATCGCCACGGTCGCCGCCGCGTCGGACTCCACCACGAGGTCGGCCAGCACGTTCGCCATCAACGGCTGATCCACCAGCGCCTTGCCGAACGCGTGCCGGTGCGTCGCGTGGTGCACCGCCCGCACCGCACCCAGCCGCATCCCCGACGCACTGCCGAGCGCGCAGTCGAGCCGCGTGTTGTTCACCATCTCGATGATCGTGCGGACCCCTCGGCCCTCCTCGCCGACGAGCCAGCCCACCGCGTCCTCGTACTCGATCTCCGACGACGCGTTCGACCGATTACCCAGCTTGTCCTTCAGCCGCTGCAGACGGATCGGGTTGCGGCTGCCGTCGGGCAGCACACGGGGGAGCAGGAAACACGACAGTCCGCCGGGCGCCTGCGCCAGCGTGAGGAACACGTCCGACATCGGCGCCGAGGTGAACCACTTGTGGCCCACCAGCCGGTAGGAACCATCGGCGACCGGTCGTGCGGTCGTGGTGTTGGCCCGCACGTCGGAGCCGCCCTGCTTCTCCGTCATCGACATGCCCGCGATCAGCCCGCGCTTGGTGCTCGGCTCCCGCAGCCCGAAGTCGTACTCCGTCGCCGCCAGCAGCGGCTCGTACAGCGCCGCCAGCTCCGCGTTGGCCCGCAACGCCGGAACCGCCGCATAGGTCATCGAAATCGGGCACGTGTGCCCGGCCTCCACCTGACCCCACACGTACAGCTTCGCCGCCCGCGCCGCGTGCGCCCCGGCCCGCTCGTCACGCCACGGCGCGCCCTGCAACCCGTGCGACACGGCGACGGTCATCAGCTCGTGCCAGTACGGGTGGTACTCCACCTCGTCGATCCGGTTCCCGTACCGGTCGTGCGTGCGCAGCACCGGCTCGTTCTCGTTGACGATCCGGCCCCACTCCTGCGCCTGCTCGCTCCCGGCGAGCCGGCCCAGCTCATGGACCTCCTCCGCCGCCCAGCCCGCGTCCGCGCGATCCAGCGACTCGAGCAGCGCCGGATCCTTCGCGACGTCGTAGACCAACGGCGGCGCCTGGTTGGTGACCTCATGAGTGGCGGACATCGGAACCTCCCAAAGACCGGACGACGAACGTCCGCAACTCGACTACATCACTCACCGCACCGCCTCGCAGCGGCCCGATCAACACCTCCGCCGCGGCACCCACCAGCGCCGCCGCGGTCAGCACGGAATCCTGCGCGGGCAACACACCCGAACGCACCCCGGCGGCCACGTGCTCGGCCACCACGTCCCGGAAAGCGCGCCGGAACTCCAGGCGCTCCGCGTCGATGAGCGCGTCCACCGGCTCGGCCAGCAGCGCATACGCCAGCCGCGGCGCCTTCAACGCGCGCGCCGCGAAGGTCTCGAACACCGCCGCCACCCGCTCCGCCGGCTCACCCGGCCCCGCCGACGCCTCCCGCACCGCCTCGACCTCCCGCGTCACCACCTGGCGGAACACCCGCACGACCAGCTCGGCCTTGGTGGGGAAGTGGCGGTACACCGTGCCGACGGCGACCCCGGCCCGCTCCGCAACGGCCGCCACGGAACAGCCCGCGTAGCCGTGCTCGGCCAGCTGCTCGACCGCCGCGGCGACGATCGAGTCGCGCAGCGCGTCGAGGCGCTCCTGCACCTTGGGGGTCCTGCGGTAGGGCACGTCAAGAAGTGAAGCATTGATTCATTACTTCAGTCAACCAGGCCGGCGCACACCAAAAAAGTCGGCGACCCAAGGGGAGTGGGGCGTGCTTGGCTGGGGATCCGGATGAAAGGACCACACCATGTTGCGTGGAATGGCCACCCTGAACTTCTCCGCCGACGATCTCTCCGCCGCCCAGGCCTGGTACACGGCCGTGCTCGGCATCGAGCCGTACTTCGCCCGACCCGGCTACATCGAATACCGCCTCGGCGACCGCGAAGCCGAACTCGGCATCATCGACCGCCAGTACCTGCCCCCGGCGCCCGACGGTCCCGCCGGCGCGATCCTGTACTGGCACGTCGACGACCTGCCCGCCGCACTCGACCGCCTCATCACCCTGGGCGCCACCGAACACGACGGCCTGCGCGAGCGCGGCCACGGGTTCGTCACCGCCTCGGTCGTCGACCCGTTCGGCAACGTTCTCGGCATCATGTCCAACCCGCACTACGTGGATATGCTCGCGAAGCAGTAAGCCAGGGGAGACCCAGCCGGAGCCGCTCACGCTGGTCGTGTTCCACGGCAGCGGGGGCACTCTGCTGATCTGGATCAGTGCCGCCCTGATCCTCGTGATCCCGGCGATCCTGGCGCGATCCGGGGTGTTCGTCCTGCTGAGCATTTTCATCGCCGGCATCCACGTCGTGATGATCTTCATGGCGGGCTCACCGCGGTCGACGGATTCGTCCTCCAGACGCGTGGCGTGCAAGTGCAGGCGACCGCGACCGGCTACACCGACCGGTGGACCGCCGCGCAGTTCACGCCGCCGAGCAAGTACACGCGGCACCGACCCGACGAGATCGACTTCGGTGTCGGCATCGTCATCGCGGCCATCGATCTCTTGATGATCTTCGGATGGGTCTACTGGGCGGGTCGGTCACGGACCCGACCTCGCCGCGCGTCCGGCGCGGCCGCACCGGTCTCAGGTCCGGAGGAGAAGGCTCCGCCGACCAAGTTGACATAATGTACATTATCGGCACTTGGCCGACCTGCTGAAGGAAGCCCGGAGAGGGGCTTCAGGAGGCTGACTCCAGCGGTTTGACACCGCGAACGAGAGCGCATCCCGGGAAGCCTGCCGGAGCGCCGCGATCCGCACCCGACCGAACGTCCACCACGGGACGGGTTCTGAGCAAACCGCCTGGAGGCCGTCCGGAGACTTCGGCGGAGATCCCCGAGTTCAGGCGCCAACACGACACCGGAACACCCGTTCAATTCGTCACCGTGACGAATTGAACGCGACTGGCGGGACATTGAAAGTACGCAACCAACACGCGTACCGAAGCATCGACAGTCGATCGGCTCTCAGCACGGGCCCCTGGAACGACCTCAGACAACCACTCGAACAGATGAACGATCCCTCGACAACACCGCACCACGCAGTCGAAGACTCACCAAACCGGCCATACGAGCCGAGGACGCGAGACTGAGAGAACCGTTGTCCCCCAAGGGGATTCAGCCCCGCCACGCTCATGTTTCATGCATAATCGCCATTATGCAGCATACCGGACGAGCATCCGGACGACAGAACTGTCGGTGCTGTGCTGTACAAGATCCAGATGCTGGTTTCCGAGGCACAGCAAGCGTTCTTCGCGGCACGGCGGCCGCGCAAGGACTCGCCGCACACCACTGCCGCCTACCGTCGTGATCTGGCCGGGATCACCACTCTCCTGCTCCAGGAGCTGGGCCTCGCGCCCGAGGAGCTGGATGTCGAGTACTTGACGGCGCCGGCGCTGAGGACGGCGTTCGGCGCGTTCGCCGACGGGCACGCGAAGAGCTCGGTGCTGCGGGCGTGGTCGACGTGGAACCAGTTCCTCACGTTCTGCGTGTCCGACGGGCTGCTGGCGGGCAACCCGATGGGTGCAGTCGCCCGGCCGAAGACTCCCCCGCTGGTGCCGAAACCGTTGCGGGGTGAGGAAACCCCGGAGCGGTTGCTCGCCGCGGCGGCCGACGGTGCGCGGCGCGCGCGGGATCCGTGGCCGGAGCGCGACGTGCTGGTGCTGGCGCTCGGGCTGGTGGCGGGGTTGCGCGCGGCGGAGATGCGGGCGCTGACGCCGCGTTCGGTGGTGGGCCGGGACGGTGAGCTGCGGTTGCACGTCTCGGGCAAGGGCAGCCGGGATCGGTCGATCCCGGTGCAGCCGGTGCTGGCGAAGCTGATCGAGGACTACGGGAAGTCGTGCCGGCGGCGGTTTCCCCAGTTGCGGTTTCCGGCGGCGGAGCCGTTGCTGGCGATCGGGCGGGCGAGCCGATCGGGCGTGGGGCGCTGGAGTACCTGGTGAAGTCGTGTTATCGGTGGGCCGGGTTGCACGACCGGGTGCCGGCGGGCGCGAACCTGCACGCGTTGCGGCATACGTTCGCGACGCGCTTGGCGGAGGACGGGGCGACGGCGTCGGAGATCATGGCGTTGCTGGGGCACGCGAGCCTGGCCACGAGCCAGAACTACATCGAGGCGACGGGCCGGGAGCAGCGGGCCGCGGCGGCGAGCAACCGGACGTACCGCGCGCTGGACGGGCTGGGCGCGGGTGATGCGGGCTGAGGGATCAGTGGGTGGCCATGTACTGATCGCGGAGCAGGTGTTTGCGGATCTTGCCGGAGCCCGTGAGCGGAAACTCGGTGACGAACTGCCACACCTTGGGTGTCTTGTGCGGTGCGAGGTGTTTGCGGACGTGGGCGAACAGTTCTTCCTCGCCGGCGTCCGCGCCGGGCCGCAGGAGCACGAAGGCGCCGACTTGTTCGCCCCACTCCGGGTCGGGAATGCCGACCACGGCGACGTCGGCGACGGCGGGGTGGTCGAGCAGGACGTGTTCGATCTCGCGGGGGTAGATGTTCTCTCCCCCGCGGATGATCATCTCTTTCACGCGGCCTTCGATGGTGACGTAGCCGCGGTCGTCCATACGGGCGAGGTCGCCGGTGTGGAGCCAGCCTTCGGGGTTGATGGCGGCGGCGGTCTGCTCGGGCATGGCGTGGTAGCCGGTCATCACGTGGTAGCCGCGGGTGCAGAGCTCGCCGGTCTCCCCCGTGGCGGCGGTTTCGCCGGTGAGGGGGTCGACGATCTTCACGGCGCAGGCGGGCAGGGCGCGGCCGAGGGTTTCGGCGCGGTCGTCGGCGCTGTCGTCGGGGGTGGTCATGGTGATGCCGGGTGAGGCTTCGGTCTGGGCGTAGATGATGGACATCGGGACGCCGAGGGTGGCCTCGATGCGGCGGACGAGGGCGGGTGGCACGGTGGCGCCGCCGCTGAGGGCGTAGCGGACGGAGCTGAGGTCGGTTTTGGGGAAGTCGGGGTGGCCGAGCAGGGCGAGCAGCATGGTGGGCACGCCGCCGAAGACCACTCCCCTCTCCTGTTCGAGGAGGGCGAGCTGCAGCGCCGGGTCGAACCAGGGCATCAGGACCTGGGTGCCGAGGGTGGCGATCGGGGCGAGGGTGGCGAGCACGCAGCCGGCGGTGTGGAACAGGGGCATGGGGTTGACGAAGTTCTCGCCGGGTCGCATGTCCAGCGTGCGGGCGTAGGAGAGCAGGGCGTTGTTGGTGATGCCCCGGTGGTGGAGCACGGCGCCTTTGGGGGTGCCGGTGGTGCCGGAGGTGTACTGGATCTGGGCGGGGTCGCCGGGTTCGACGGTGGGCAGGGCCTGGGTGGGCAGCCCGGAGGCGCGGAAGGCGCGCCAGTCTTCGAACCGGATGGTTTCGCGCAGGTCGGGCAGGTCGTGGCGGACGTGGTCGAGGATGGCGGCCATGGGGGTGCCGCGGTATTCGCCGACGAGGAACACGCCGGAGGCGCCGGACTGGCCGAGGACGTGGCGGAGTTCGGCTTCGCGCAGGGCGGGGTTGACGGTGACGAGCGTCAGGCCGGCGAGGGCGGTGGCCATCTCGAGTAGGACCCATTCGGGGATGTTGTTGGCCCAGGCGGCCACGCGTTCGCCGGGTTCGAAGCGGCCGAGCAGGGCGCGGGCGGCGTCTTCGGCTTCGCCGAGGAGCTCGCCGTAGGTCCAGCGGCGGCGCGCCGTGGGGTCGGGCAGGCCTTCGACGAGGGCGGGTGCGTCCGGGGCTCGGTCGGCGGCTTCGCGGAGCAGGTCGCCGACGGTGAGCTCGCGGACGGCGTCGAGTTCGGTGGCGGGTGTGAACGCGGCCTTCGTCATGGGCGTCTCCCTCGCTCGGCCGGCGCGCGGCTTCGCTGCCGGCAGTCCCCCGGGGACATTCCGGACTCTAGTCTGCCGCGCGAGCCGGTGGAGGCGCTTGAAATCCCGGCGGATCCGCTTGAATTCTCAGCGGAGCTGCTCGAGGTCTTTCGCGGCGTGCACGATTTCTTCGGCGAGGCGGCGGAGCTCGTCGGCGTCGGCGCCGTCATGGGTGGCGGTGGCGATGTCCTCGGCGGCGCAGCGCAGCTGGAAGAGGCGGTCCTGCAGGGCGGCGATCTCGGTGTCGGAGAGCACGACGGCGTCTTCGGGCAGGCCGCTGCGTTGCAGGGCGGTGCGGCGTTCGTAGGCGCGCTGGCGGCAGGACTGCCCGCAGTACCGGCGGCGGCGGCCGACGTTGCCGCCTTCGGGCAGGCGACGGCCGCACCAGCCGCAGTGCTTGGGTGCGTTGCTGCGGCGCGGTACGACCAATTCGTCGCCGGTCATCGGGTGCTCGGCCAGTTCCCTCACCCGCCAGACCCTAGCTGGCCATCGTGTTCTCATGCCGAGGCCATGCCGGTGGCGCACACTGTGGGGATGCGCCCACCGTTTCCGTATCTGGCCGATCCAATCCCCCGTGCGTTCGCCCACCGCGGGTGGCACCTCGACGAGCTGGAGGGGATGGAGAACTCGCTGCCGGCGTTCAAGCGCGCGGTCGAGGAGGGTTACCGGTACGTCGAGACGGATGTGCACGCGACGTCGGACGGTGTGGTGGTGGTGCATCACGACGACACGCTGGACCGCACGACCGACGGTGGCGGGTCGATCGCGACGCAGACGTGGGAGCAGGTGAAGGGCGTCAAGGTCGGTGGGCGGGCGACGTTGTCGCGGTTGGAGGACGTGCTGGAGGAGCTGCCGCAGGCGCGGTTCAACGTGGACGTGAAGGCGAACAGCGCGGTGGAGCCGTTCGTGCGGGTGCTGGAGCGCACGGGTGCGATCGACCGGGTGGCGGCGGCGTCCTTTTCGGACTCGCGGCTGGCGCGGCTGCGGCGGCTGGCGGGGCCGAAGCTGTGCACGGCGATGGGGCCGCGGTCGGTGCTGATGGTGTGGGCCAACGGGTGGGTGCCGCCGTTGCCGCTGGGCCGGTTTGCTGGCGGGTGTCTGGCGCAGGTGCCGGTGAAGCAGGGGCCGCTGACGGTGGTGGACCGTTCGTTCGTGAAGGTGGCGGAGCGGGCGGGGTTCGAGGTCCACACGTGGACGATCGACGATCCGGCGCAGATGCGGGAGCTGCTGGACCTGGGTGTGCACGGGATCGTGACGGACCGGCCGGACCTGCTGCGCGACGTGCTGGTCGAGCGGGGTGTGTGGCAGCAGGCCGGTTGAGCCGGGTTTCTACCGGGGGCGTTTGCCCTGCCAGGCGGCTTTCCACGTGAGCGGGCCGAGGCGGCCGGAGTCTTTGATGCCGTTGGCGCGCTGCAGGTCGAGAACGGCGGTTTTGGTCTTGTCGTAGTAGCAGCCGGTGCCGCTGAAGCCGTAGCCGAAGGCGTTCATGCGCAGCTGGAACGTTTTGAGCGCGGGTGCGCAGTCGCCGTAGGCGTAGACGAGGCCGGGCCAGGCGGGCATTCCGCCGGGCGGCGCGGGCGGTGCGGGCTGGGGCTTCGGGGCCGGCGGGGCGGGCAGGCCGATGCCGCCCATGTAGGCGGATTCGTCGTACGACGGGATGCGTTTGCTGCGCGCGTCGGCGTCGCCGACGAGTTTGAGCATCCCGCCGCACTGCCAGGGCTGCCAGCCGCGCATGCGGTAGAGGTAGAGCGCGCGGTAGTCCTGTTCGCGGGGGCTGGCCTGGTCGGGCCGACCCTGGCCGCCGACGCTGCGCCAGGTGGGCAGGTCGAACTGGTAGGCGCCGTAGTAGCCGTTGCCGGTGTTGATCGTGTAGCGGCCGCTGGACTCGCACATGCGCAGCTTGGCCCAGGCGCTCGAAGCGGGGTCCGCGGACGCGGCGCCGGCGACGGCGAGCTGCAGCCCCAGGACGGCGGCCGCGAGGAGCAGGATCCTCACGGCACCGCGGTGAGCAGTGCGAACGCGGTCGGTCATGGTTTGCACAGTAAGCACGTGACCCATTGACCACAAGAGTCACAACACGCACACCAGTCTCACACAAAACGGTAAAGAATCACGTGAGCGACACGCTTGCCACGCTATTTCGGGAGCCGTTCGACGCAGTGCGGATGATCGGCAAGCGACGAACCGGACACGGTTTACCCGTTCGGCGGTTTCGCCGGCGGCCGCCCCAGTAGTCTGCCGCCTGACCTGGAGATTCGCGACCGCTGAGGAGCCGTGGATGACGCTGGCCGAGACCCGTGACAAGAAGCGGGAACGGTGGGGCTGGTACTTCTACGACTGGGCCAATTCGCCGTTCTATTCGTCGGTTACGACCGTGTTCGGCGCGCTCTACATGAGCACTGTCGCGGCGGCGGACGCGAAGCAGAACATCACCCTTAACGGGGACAAGGCGTGCCTCGACGCGTCCGGTGTGGACGACAAGCTCCACAACTGCGACGTGTCGTTGTTCGGGCTGCATTTCCCTGCCGGTTCGACGTGGGGTTACCTGCTGTCGGTGGCGACCGTGGTGCAGGTGCTGGTCCTGCCGATCGCGGGCGCGGTGGCCGACCGCAGCCGGAACAAGCGGCGGATCCTGGGCTGGTTCGCGTGGCTCGGCGCGGTGGCGTCGGCGCTGATGTTCTTCATGGCCGGCTCCGACTGGCAGCTGGGTGCGGCGCTGTTCATCGTCGCGAACATCGGCTACGGCGGTTCGCTGGTCGTCTACTACTCGTTCCTGGTCGACATCGCCGAGCCCGACGAGCGTGACGACGTGTCCGCGAAGGGCTGGGCGTTCGGGTACCTGGGCGGTGGGCTCGCGCTCGCGTTGCAGCTGGCGTTCTACCTCAGCCGCGACGCGCTGGGTGTGGACACGGGCACGGCGGTGCGGATCTGCTTCCTGACCTCCGGCCTGTGGTGGGCGGTGTTCACCATCCCGGTGCTGCGCGCGCTCCCCCGCGTCCACACACCGGTGGCGGTCGAGCGTGGCGTGTCGGTGCTGCGGGCCGGGTTCCGGGAGCTGCGGCGGACGGCGGTGGAGGCGAAGGCGTTCCCGCTGACGCTGGCGTTCCTGGGCAGCTACCTGCTCTTCGCCGACGGAATCTCCACGGTGGTGGCGGTGTCGGCGCAGTACGGGAAGGACGAGCTGCGCTTCTCCGACGAGGTGCTGATCATCACGGTGCTGGTGATCCAGTTCCTCGCCTACGTGGGCGGGGTGCTGCACGGGCTGGTCGCGCGCCGGCTGGGCGCGAAGCGGACGATCCTGGGCAGCCTGGTGCTGTGGGTGGTGGTGCTGGTGGGTGCGTACTTCATCCAGCCGGAGCAGCCGCTGCAGTTCTACGCGGTGGCGGTGGGGATCGGGCTGGTGCTGGGCGGCACGAACGCGTTGTCGCGATCGCTGTTCAGCCAGATGATCCCGGCCGGCAAGGACGCGCAGTACTACTCGCTCTACGTGGTGGGTGAGAAGGGCACGTCGTGGCTGGGTCCGCTGGTGTTCGCCGGCGTCGGGCAGGCGACGGGGTCGTTCCGGCTGGCGATCGTCGCGCTGGTGGTCTTCTTCGTCCTCGGGTTTGTGTTCGTGGCGCTGGTGCCGGTGCGGCGCGCGATCGTGGCGGCCGGGAACCGTCCGCCCGCCGTGCTGTGAGCGAGCGGGCCGGGGCCGGATAGGGTCGATCGTCGTGACTGCCCTCGAAGAAGCCGTGCCCGACGATCCCACCGACGCGCTGTCCCCGGTCCCCGCCGCGCGCGCCCGGGGCGGCCGCCTGAAGTTCTGCTATGGCCCGATGGACTGCGGGAAGTCGACGCTGGCCCTGCAGATCGACCACAACCACGCTCGGCAGGGCCGGCGTGGGCTGGTGCTGGTGCGCCACGACCGGTCCGGGGCGCCGCAGATCAGCAGCCGGATCGGGATCACGCGCCTCGCCACGGAGGTCGCGGCGGGCACGGACGTGCGGGACCTGGTGCGCGAGCGCTGGGCCGACGGGCAGCACGTGGACTACATCATCGTCGACGAGGCGCAGTTCCTCTCCTCCGCGCAGGTCGACCAGCTGGCGGAGCTGGCCGACGAGGCCGGCATCGACGTGTACTGCTTCGGCATCGCCACCGACTTCCGCAGCCGCCTGTTCCCCGGTGCGGGCCGGCTGTTCGAACTGGCCGACGAGCTGCAGCCGGTGCAGGTCGAGGTGCTGTGCTGGTGCGGGCTCCCGGGCCGGTTCAACGCGCGCGTACGGAACGACGAAATACTCCGCGAGGGTGACACCGTTGTAGTAGCAGATACCGAACAGCCTGTAGTTGAATCTTCAGCTTCGGCACGTTCCGATGCTGAATTCACTACGGTCCGTTATCAGGTATTGTGCCGCCGACACTTCCGGTTGGGTGACTTGGGTCCCGTGACGGCCCACCACGGTCAGTTACGGTTGTCGTGAACGGAGCACCAGTAGCCCAACTGGGGGATATCCGCACTTGGAAGGCGGTGTCTGCGTCACGCCGGAGCGCGAAACCTGTCCCAGTAGAGGAAGCTGATGCCGAAGGGTGACACAGCTCATCGTGAGCAACGACATGGTTACCGGGGAATCCCCCGAACGCCTCGTTCGTTGCATAGGGTGAGCAACACCCTGGCTCCACCCGGAGCTGACTGAAAGGACCCCCATCATGGCCGACCGTGTTCTCCGTGGAAGCCGGCTGGGAGCGGTCAGCTACGAGACCGACCGCAATCACGACCTCGCCCCGCGCCGCACCGTGCGCTACGCGTGCCCCAAGAACCACGAGTTCGAGGTGCCGTTCTCCGACGACGCCGAGATCCCGACCGTCTGGGAATGCCGCCTGCACGGCAGCGAGAGCGAGATCGTCGACGGCGGGCAGCCCGAGCAGAAGAAGACCAAGCCCCCCAGGACCCACTGGGACATGCTTCTGGAGCGCCGCTCCATTCCCGAGCTCGAGGACCTGCTGAACGAACGTCTCGCCGAGCTCAAGGGACGCCGGACCAGCCGGTCCGCGTGAGTCTCGGCCAGTAGCTGGCTCCCACCCATCCCCCGATCGATCGGCCCCCGTGACCTCCTCCACGGGGGCCTTTCGTATGTCCGGGGCGACTACGGCGGATTGATCCCCTGGATCACCGGCCAGCCGGCCCGTGTGGCTGGCCGGAGAAGGTGGGTTCCCGGGCCTCGGAGGGTGACGAGCGCGGTGTGGCCGGGATCGAGAGCGTCGACTGGACGGCCGTAGCGGACCATCCGCATCAGCTCCAGGTCGATGGCGGTCGCCTCGGTCTCGGCCCCGATCGTGACCTGATCGATCTGCAGGTCCAACACCGGTTCCGTCGGAAATGCGAGAGTCCGCCACCCCGGATCAGGACGGCGGACTCTTACGGGAACTCAGTACGTCAGTGCCGGCCGAGCAGGCGCTTGACCTGCTCCAGGCGCCGCTTCACGCCCCACTCCGCGACGCGGAAGAAGGCCTCGCGCATGATGTCGCCGCTCATCTTCGATTGGCCGATCTCGCGGTCGGTGAAGGTGATGGGGACCTCGACGATGTCGAAGCCCGCGTCGGCGGTGCGGCGGGTGAGGTCGATCTGGAAGCAGTAGCCGTGGGAGGCGATCTCGTCGAGCTCGAGCTTCTCCAGCACCGGCCGGCGGTAGGCGCGGAAGCCGGCCGTCATGTCGGAGACCTTGAGGCCCAGGGCGATGCGGGAGTAGATGTTCGCGCCGCGGGAGAGCAGTTGCCGGCTCAGCGGCCAGTTGACTGTGCTGCCGCCGGGCACGTAGCGCGAGCCGATGGACAGGTCGGTGTCCGCGACCGCGTCCAGGATCCGCGGCAGGTCCTCCGGGGCGTGCGAGCCGTCGGCGTCCATCTCGACGAAGGTGGCGTAGCCCTGCGCTAGGCCCCAGCGGAACCCGGCGATGTAGGCCTTGCCCAGCCCCGCCTTCTCCGTGCGGTGGAGCACGTGGACGCGCTCGTCGGCGGCGGCCCGCTCGTCGGCGAGCTCACCGGTGCCGTCCGGGCTGCCGTCGTCGACGACGAGCACGTGGACGTCCGGGAGTGCCTTGTGGAGCCGGTCCAGAACCGGGCCCAGGTTCTCCCGTTCGTTGTAGGTCGGGATCACCACCAGCACCGGCTCGATACCTTCGGCCCCCCGCGGCGCCTGCGCCATCCGTCTCCTCCGAATCCGGCGGTTCAGCCCGCCGCGTCCCCTGCTGTCGTGCCGGCGCTCGCGCGCCGGGTGCGAAAACGGAGTACGAACCCGCCGGCGACACCGGCGATCGCCAGTGCCAGCAGTCCGTACTCCGTCCACGCACCGAGTCGATCCGACAGCGTAGTCTGCGTCCGCAGCGGCATGCGGCCGACCAGGGCGTCTGCCGTGAAAAGGCCGGTTGAGCTGGTGATCGTCCCGTCGGGGGCCACCAGGGCGCTCACCCCGGACGTCGCCGAGACCACCACGGCGCGCCCGTGTTCGACCGCGCGCAGCCGCGACATCGCCAGCTGCTGGTAGCTCATCTCCCCCGGCCCGTACCACGCGTTGTTGGTCGGTACGACGAGCAGCTCGCCACCGTCGTCGGTCGCTTCGCGCGCGGGGTAGTCGAACGCGGTCTCGTAGCAGATGAACACGCCGACCTTGGTGCCCGCGACCGACAGGGCCGCGTTGCTGCCGTCGCCCGTGCGCATGTCGGCGGTGTCGTCGACGAACGGGGTCACCAGGCGCGCGATGTCGCGGGCGGGCACGTACTCGCCGAAGGGCACCAGCTGCTGCTTGGCGTAGCGCTGGCCCTGCCCCGTCTTCGGGTCCCACACGATCGCGGAGTTCTGGGCGGTCCCGTCGGGCAGGCGGTAGAGCGCGCCGATGATGGCGGGCACGCCGTAGGAGTTCACCATCTGGTCCACCGCCGGGTCGTCGCCGTCGACCGCGGTGGCGGTCTCGGGCCACACGAGCAGATCGGGCTTGGGCACCTTGCCCGCCTGGATCTGCGCGAGCAGCTTCGCGCTCTCCTCGAGGTGGTTCTGGCGCAGCACGTCACGCTGGCCTTCGAGCGCGATGCCGATGTCGGGCGCGTTGCCCTGCACGGCGGCGACGGTGAGCGAGCCGTCCTGCGCGTCGGTGCCGACCGTCGGCCACACGGCCAGCCCGGCGACGACCGGCAGGAACGTGAGCACCAGCGGCGCGATGAGCCGGCGGTCGCGCAGCTTGCGCTGTTCCCACCCTCGCGCGGCCAGCGCGGCGAGGCCGAAGCCGCTGAGCACCACGGCGAGTCCGACGAGCGGCGCGCCGCCGACGGACGCCAGCGACAGGTACGCGCCTTCGGGCTGGCTGAACGCGACGCGGCCCCAGGGGAAGCCGCCGAGCGGGAACCACGCCCTCGGCGTCTCCAGTGCGACGAACACCAGCGCCCCCCACAGCGGCGCCAGCGGCAGCCGGGACACGACCCGGATCAAGACCCCGGCGAGTCCGAAGTAGAGCGACAGCGCGCACGACAGCCCCAGCCACGGCCACGGCCCGAACTCCCGGCCGAGGAAGTCCTGCAGCCACACCAGCAACGCCAGGAAGAACACGACGCCGTAGACGAAGCCGTAGCCGAACGCGCCGCGCAGCGACCGTCCACGAAGGACGAGCGCGAAGCCGGCGAACGCGATCGGCGCGAGCCACCACAGCGGTCTCGGCGCGAAGCTGAGGTAGTACAGGTAGCCCGTGGCGCCGGCGGCGACGAGCCGCAGCAGCCACGCGCGCGAGAACCGCGGTCGTTTCCGCCGCTTGGAGGTCGTTTCGTGCGGAGCGCCCGGTCCGGGGTCCGCGACAGTCACTGCCACGCCCCGAACTCTAGGAGGCCGAGGTGAACTGGTCGTAGATGACCGTGCCTGCGCGCACCGTCCGCAGGCACTTCGGCAGCGGCGCGCCCGGGTCGAGGCGCGGCAGCGGCGGCACACCGGAGCGCGGATCGGTGGACCAGCGCTGCACGCGGGTGTCGGCCGTGGCGACGACGAGGTCGGTCGCGTCCCAGATCGCGTAGTGCGCCGGTGCGCCAGGCACGAGACTGCCGGTCACGCCGTCGTTGACGCCGGCGGCGCGGTGGCCCGCGCGAGTGTGAGCGGTGAAGGCGGCGCGCGCGGAGAGCCGGGCGGCCGGGGTGTGGTGGTGCACGGCCGCGCGGACGGCGGCCCACGGGTCGAGCGCAGTCACCGGGGAGTCGGAGCCGAAAGCGAGCACCACACCCTCGGCGGCGAGCGTGGCGAACGGGTTGAGCCCGGCGGCGCGGTCGGCGCCGAGGCGCTCGGCATACATGCCGGCGTCGCCGCCCCACGCGTCGTCGAACAGCGGCTGCGCCGAGGCGACGACACCCCAGCCGGCGAGGGCGCGGGCCTGGTCGGCGGTGACCATCTCCAGGTGCTCGAGCCGGTGGTGGCGGGCGGCGAGCGCGCGCTGGCCCACCTCCTTCTCGGCCAGCCGGAAGCCTTCGACGACCTCCACGACGGCCGCGTCGCCGATCACGTGGAAACCGGCCTGCAGTCCGGCCTCGGTGCACGCGGCGAGGTGCTCGCCGATACCTGCGGCGTCGGTGTAGAGGGCACCGGACGTGCCCGGCTCATCGGCGTACGGGCTGCTCAGCGCGGCGGTGCGGGAGCCGAGCGCGCCGTCGACGAACAGGTCGCCCGCCACGCCGTGCGCACCGAGGGCACGAGCCGTGTCGAGGCCGCCGAGCTCGCCCCAGTAGCCGACGACCTCGGGCAGGCCGGGTTCGGCGGCGAGGGTGAGCAGGCCGGTGAAGTCGTCCAGGCCGGCGATGTCCGGGCCGCCGCACTCGTGCACGCCGACGATGCCGCGCGCGGCGGCTTCGGCGAGGAACGCGCGCTGCGCCGCGGTGCGCTGCTGCGGCGTGATCGCGGCGCGCGCGGCCGCGCGGACCTTGTGGTGGGCGTCGCGGGTGAGCGGCCCGTCGGCGGAGAAGCCTTCGCCGACGCGGGCCTCGTGCGCGAGGTCGATCAGCGCGGTGGACACCAGCGCGGAGTGCACATCGACGCGGCTGAGGTAGACGGGCGTGGCGCCGGCGGCGGCGTCGAGCTCGGCGCGGCTGGGCAGGCGCGGGTCGGTCCAGGCCGACTCGTCCCAGCCGTGCGCGAGCAGCACCTGGCCCGGCGCGGCCGCGACGGCGGTGCGGACGGCGGCCAGCAGCTCGTCGGCGCCGCGCACGCGCGTGAGGTCGAGGCCGGTCAGGTGCAGGCCGGTGGCGGTGGCGTGCACGTGGGCGTCGACGAACGCGGGTGCGACGAACGCGCCGTCGAGGTCGACCACCGTCGCGTCCGGGTGCAGCGCGCGGGCAGGGGCGTCCTGGCCGACCCAGACCACGGTGCCGCCGGACACGGCCAGCGCCGTCGCGTCAGGGGAAGACGGGGTGTAGATCCTGCCGCCGAGCAGGAGCGTCGTGCTGTCGTTCGTCACGGTGTCGAGTCTCCCCCGCGTTGCGTGCGCCGACCGCCCGGGGTCGGTTTTCCTCACTCCGTGTGAACACGGGTTCGCTCCTGTGAGCCAGGTCACCTGAACGGGTTGGGCCGGTCGGCACGTGCTTGGTCCGTGAGGGAGCGCCGCCGCCAGGTGGCCGCCGAAGGGGACGCGCGGTGCGGGTGACCGGCCGGGCGGGAGACAGGGGACTTCGATGCACCAGATCGTCGCGAGCCCGGTGACCGGGCTCATCCAGGCCGAAGACATCACCGACCTCGTCGCTGTGACCGAAGGCGAGGTGCTGCTGCCGGGCGAGCCCGGATACGCCGCCGAATGCGCCGCCTTCAACTTCAACAACCCGCTCGAACCCGCGCTCGTCGTCGCTGCGGCCTCGGCCGCCGACGTGCAGAACGCCGTCCGGTTCGCGCGGCGCCGATCACTGCCCGTAACGATCAAGGCCACGGCTCACCAGGTCGTGGCCCAGGCGCGGGACGCGGTGCTGATCACCACGAGCCGCATGACCGGCGTGACCGTGGACCCGCGGCAGCGCACCGCGCGGGTCGAGGCCGGCGCCCGCTGGCAGCAGGTCCTCGACGCGGCGGCCGAGCACGGGCTGGCACCGCTTGCCGGGTCCGCTCCGGGCGTCGGCGTCGTCGGCTACACGCTGGGCGGCGGCCTCAGCCCCGTGATCGGACGGACCCGCGGCTACGCCGCCGACCACGTGCGGCTCATCGAGGTCGTGACCGCCGACGGCGCGCACCGGACCGTGACGGCCGAGACCGAGCGCGACCTGTTCTGGGCACTGCGCGGCGGGAAGGGCAACTTCGGCGTGGTCACCGCGCTCGAGTTCGACCTCTTCCCCGTCACCCGCTTCTACGGTGGCGGCCTCTATTACGCGGGCGAGGACCTGGCCGCGGTGCTGCACGCGTGGCGCCAGTGGGTGCCGCTGCTGCCGGAGGAAGCCACGACCTCGGTGATGGTGCAGCGGCTGCCGCCGGCGCCCGAGCTGCCCGACGTGCTGCGCGGCGCGTTCGTGGTGCACCTGCGCTTCGCCCACCTCGGCTCGCCCGAGGCCGCCGAACGGCTCCTCGCGCCGCTGCGCGACGTCGCCCCGGTGCTGCTGGACCTGGTGGAAGACAAGCCGTTCAGCTCGATCGGCGAGATCCACCTCGACCCGGCCGACCCGCTCCCGTACTACGACCGCACCGCCAGCCTGCGCGAGGTCACCGTCGAGACGATCGACGCGCTCGTCGAGCTCACCGGGCCGGACTCGGGCTGCCCGCTGCTGGGTGTGGAGCTGCGCGCCCTCGGCGGCGCGCTGGACCGCGAGCCCGCGGCGCCCAACGCGGTGCCCGTGCGCGGCGTGCCGTTCCTGGTGTTCGCGCTCGGCGTCGGCGGCACCGAACGTGCTGAGGAGCTGCGCGCGGCCCTCGACGAAGTTGTCGGCGCGCTGGAGCCGTGGACGATCGAGCGGCAGTCGCCGAACTTCCTCTCGGCCGACGAGGGCTCGTCGGCGGCCGCGGTGCGCGCGATCTACGGCCCGGAGCGCTACGACCGGCTCGCCGCGGTGAAGCAGGTCTACGACCCGGGCAACCTCTTCCGCGTGAACCACAACATCCGTCCGGCCGCCTGAGCACGCGTGCCGCAGCGGTCTCGACCGCTGCGGCACGCACAGTCACCGTGCAAGAAGATTTACGCCGTGAGAACGTTATGGCAGGATAATTTAACGCGTTCCGGACGACTTGAAGCACGAATGACTGGAGTACAGATGACTGCGATCCAGGAACCTGTGCCGCCTCCCGCCGCCCACGACCAGCCGTACGAGTACGCGCGCACCGCGCTGGTGGAACCGGACTGGCGCCGCTTCCCCGGCTGGCACCACGTGACCGACGCCGAGTGGCGCGACGCGCAGTGGCAGCGGGTGCACTGCGTCCGCAACGTCAAGCAGCTGCGCGCGCTGATGGGTGATCTGCTGGAGGAGCGGTTCTACGAGGACCTGCTCGCGGACCAGCGTGAAATGGCCACGATGTCGATGCTGCTGCCCCCGCAGATGCTCAACACGATGGCTCCCTCCGCCGGCAGCGACCCGGCGAAGGTCACCGAGGCGTTCTACGCCGACCCGATCCGCCGCTACATGCTGCCCGTGCGCACCGACCGCGACCTCGCGTGGCCCAACCACCCGCACTCGGAGCGCGACTCGCTGCACGAGGCCGAGATGTGGGTCGTCGAGGGTCTCACGCACCGGTACCCGACCAAGGTGCTCGCGGAGATGATCTCGACGTGCCCCCAGTACTGCGGGCACTGCACGCGCATGGACCTGGTCGGGAACTCGACGGAGCAGGTCGAGAAGCACAAGCTCACGCTCAAGCCGGTCGACCGCCAGGACGCGATGATCGACTACCTCAAGCGCACCCCGGGCGTGCGCGACGTCGTGGTGTCCGGCGGCGATGTCGCCAACGTGCCGTGGCCGCAGCTCGAGTCGTTCCTCATGCGCCTGATGGACATCGAGACCGTCCGCGACATCCGCCTCGCCACCAAGGCGCTGGCCGCGCTGCCGCAACACTGGCTGCAGCCGAAGGTGATCGAGGGCCTCGAGCGCGTCGCCGTCACCGCCCAGCGGCGCGGGGTGAACCTCGCCATCCACACGCACGTCAACCACGCGCAGTCCGTCACGCCCCTGGTCGCCGAAGCCGCGCGCACCGCGCTCGAGGTGGGCGTGCGCGACGTGCGCAACCAGGGCGTGCTGATGCGCGGCGTCAACGCCACCCCCGCCGCACTGCTGGACCTGTGCTTCGCGTTGCAGGGCGAGGCGAACATCCTGCCGTACTACTTCTACATGTGCGACATGATCCCCAACGCCGAACACTGGCGCGTCGCCGTGTGGGAAGCCCAGGACCTGCAGCACGCCATCATGGGCTACCTCCCGGGCTACGCCACCCCCCGCATCGTCTGCGACGTCCCCTACGTCGGCAAACGCTGGGTCCACCAGCTCGCCGACTACGACCGCGACCGCGGCGTCTCCTACTGGACGAAGAACTACCGCACCGGCATCGAGCACGCGGACCCGGAGGCCTTGCGGCGGCGGTACCCGTACTACGACCCGATTTCAACGCTGTCGGAGAGCGGGCGGAAGTGGTGGGCCGAGCAGAACGGCTGAGGCGCTCGACGCGGTGGTGGGCGTCGCGACGGGTTCCGCGCGACACCCACCACCGTCCGGCCGCTACCGGAACTCAGCTGCCCGCGGCCACGGCGACCACGCCGACGTCGACCTGCACCGTGCCGCCGTCGGTGACCGTGAGCGGCTCGGTGCGAGCGGTCCGGTAGTACTGGTTCTCGCCGTTCGGCGTGAAGTCCGAGTCGACGCGGTCGTCCCCGGCGTCCGGCGTGGTGAAGCGCCACCGGCTGGTCTGGACCTCGACCTCCGCGTAGTACTCCTTCGCCGGGACCTGCTCGGAGTACTTCCCGTCGAACAGGCTCAGCCCGTAGGGCTCCGCACCGGCGGCGAGGTCGCCGACGAACGCACACGTGGTGGTGCGCGCCCCTCACCAGCAGTCCCACTGGTTCGTGGTCATGCTGCCGGTCTCCTGCAGCTCGGGTGGCAACGTCCCGCTGAACCGCACCCCGGACGCTGCCGCGGTCCCGGCGTGGCGCACCTGGACGTACACCGAGGGCCAGCCGCCGTCAGGGAGGATGTGGCGCGCCGCGCTCACGTCGACCACTACGTCGGCCCCCTCGCCCGTCCCCCATTCACCGACCACGCTGGCGGGCACGGACGCGGATCGAGCCACGTTGCCGCGGACCGGGTGGACGTCGTGGCCGTAGGAGGTGGGGCGGACGGGCAGGGGCGTGTCCGCGATCTTCCGGAGCTTCGGCGCCGCCGGGGTGCCGCCGACGTCGAGGCCGGCGAGGTCGCAGTTGCCGGCGGCCCAGAGCAGGCGGGTGGTGGGGTCGTAGTAGACGCCGTGGACGCCGGGCAGGGCGTGAACACGAAGAGGAAGATCCGGCTCACCTGTTCGAGAAGTTCTCGAGGCCGGGAAAGGCGGGAAAAAAGCACACGCTCCCCCGCCACTATCAACGTATAACGCACCCCAGGGCTTGTGGCAAGACCCGGGTGATGCCGCACAATCACCACCCTGAAGCCGCGACCTGCGAAAACGAGGTGGCGGCGAGAGCGGTGAAGGGGACCTGTGTCAGCTGAGGGGTACGAACAGGAATTGCGGTCCGAGCGCGCCCACATCGCCGCGCTTTACACGCGCCTCGACGGGGAGCGAGCGCGGGTGAAGGGCGAGTACGAAGCGGCGCTGGGGGAAAACGGCGGAACGCCGATGGAGCGCGACGTGCGCGTGCGTGCGCTGAGCAGGGAGGTGCGGCGGCTGGACGTGGTGGACAACGGCCTGTGTTTCGGCCGGCTGGACACGCTCGACGACGACGTGTCCTACATCGGCCGCATCGGATTGTTCGACGAGGAGGACGAGTACCGGCCCGTGCTGCTGGACTGGCGGGCGCCGGCGGCGCGCCCGTTCTACACCGCGACCGGGGCGAACCCGGAGAACGTGCGCCGGCGCCGCCAGTTCCACACGCGCGGGCGGCGGGTCCCCGAGTTCACCGACGAGGTGCTCGGCCGGCCCACCGCCGGCGAGCACGGTGACGCCGACGCGGCGCTGCTGGCGGCCGTCAACGCGCCGCGCGGTGAGGGCATGCGCGACATCGTGGCGACGATCCAGGCCGAGCAGGACGAGATCATCCGTCTCGACCACCCGGGCGTGCTGGTGATCGAAGGCGGCCCGGGCACCGGGAAGACGGTGGTGGCGCTGCACCGCGTCGCCTATCTGCTCTACACGCAGCGGGAGCGGATGGAACGTCATGGCGCGCTCGTCGTCGGGCCGAACCCGGCGTTTCTGCACCACATCGGGCGCGTGCTGCCGTCACTGGGCGAGACCGACGTGGTGTTCACGACCACCGGCGGCTTCGTGCCCGGCCTGCACGTGACCGCCGAGGACTGGCCGGAGGCGGCGCGGCTGAAGGGCGAGCTGAAGATCCTCGACGTGCTCGCGGCCGCGATCGCCGACCGGCAGCGGACGCCGCAGGAGCCGGTGCCGGTCACGGTCGGCGACGTCACCGTGCGGATCGACGCCGAGACCGCGCAGTGGGCCATCGAGGAGGCGCGCGCGAGCGGGCTGCCGCACAACGAGGCGCGCGGCGTGTTCACCGAGATCGTCACCTACGTGCTCACCGAGCGCGCGATCACCCGCATCGGCCACGGCTGGCTGGGCCGCGACGACCGCGAGGCGCGCGATGACCTCAAGCGCACCCTCCTCAAAGACCTCGCCGGCAACCCCCGGTTCGTCGCCGCCGTCGACGAGCTGTGGCCCATCCTCACCCCACAGGGCCTGCTCGCGTCACTGTACGAGTCACCGGAACGGCTGCGCGCGGCCGGCGCCGACGCGGGACTGCTGCGCGAAGACGGCGAAGCATGGACGGTGTCGGACGTGCCGCTGCTCGACGAACTCGTCGACCTGCTAGGCCGCGACAAGGCCGCCGACGCCCGGGCCGAGCAGGCGGCCGAGCGGGAGCGCAAGAACCAGGCCGCCTACGCCGCCGACGTGCTCGACTCGCTCATCGAACGCGAGGACCTCAACGACGACGTCGGCCTGCTCGCCAAGGACCTGCTCTACGCCGAGGACCTCGCCGACCGGTTCGTGGCGCGCGACACCCGCGACCTCGTCGAACGCGCCACCTCCGACCGCGACTGGACCTACCGGCACGTGGTGGTCGACGAGGCCCAGGAACTGTCCGAAATGGACTGGCGCGTGCTGATGCGCCGCTGCCCGGGCCGCTCCTTCACCGTCGTCGGCGACCTCGCGCAACGCCGGTCGGCAGCCGGGGCGACGTCGTGGGCCTTTATGCTGGACCGCTACGTGAGCGACCGCTGGGCCTACCGCTCCCTCACGGTCAACTACCGCACGCCGGCGGAGATCATGAGCGTCGCGGCCGCCGTGCTCGCCGGGTTCGCCCCGGGGATCCGCCCGCCGGAGTCGGTCCGCGCCAACGGGGTCCAGCCGTGGTCCCGGCACGTCACCGAGGCCGAACTGCCCGCCGCGGTGGAGGATTTCGTACGTGACGAAGCCGGACGCGAAGGCACCAGCGTCGTCATCGGGCCCGCGGACGTACCCGGCGCGGTGCCGGCCGCGGAGACCAAGGGGCTGGAGTTCGACGCCGTGCTCGTTGTGGACCCGGCTCGCATCCTCGAGGACGGCCCCCGTGGCGCTGCCGAGCTGTATGTGGCGCTCACGCGCGCGACGCAGCGCCTCGGCGTCCTACACCGCGGCCCGTTGCCGGCGGCGCTGACGGGGCTCACCGAAACGGCGACGCCTGCCACGGCCGGGCGTTGACGGTGGATGTTCGAAGAGTCTGACGCGGAAATGCGAGACCTCGGCGAAGCACTGCTGAGGGGGCTGGTGCACCACACCGTCACCGGTGCGGCCCACCAGCCCCCTCAGCGGTCGACGACCTCGCCTCATGCGGCGGGCGAGGCGATCTCACCCAGGCTCTGGCGGTATTCGAACGCCTCGGGTTCGTCCCGGTAGTCGCGCAGGTTCCCGGCGAGGTCGTGCAGGAGTGCCTTGACCTCCGCCGGGGTGCACCGGAAGTACTCCCGCCGCCGGTTGACCCGGTTGAGCCGCCGGGCCTCCAGCTTGGCGTGGAGCTGCTGCTCGATCCCCACCTCGTCGTGGGAGAAGAACAGCGCGTGCACGTCGAAGCGGAAGGGCACCGACGCGTCGCCGAGCTCGCGCACTCGGTCCATCGGCTCGAGCCGGCGGGTCATCCCGATCTTGACGACGTCAGGGCCGAACGAGCCGATGTTGCTGATCACGTAGACGTAGCCCGCGCGAATGTTGGCCTGCCGTTCCTCGATGCCACTCAGCGCGGCCTAGATTTCGGCAAGCTTGCGCTCGAGATCGGCCATCCCCTGCAGATCTCCCTTCGCCCGCAGGGCCGCGATGGCGTTGCGGTAGTGCCGCTGCTCCTTGAGCAGCCGTTCCTGCTCGCGACGGTATTCCTGCAACGCCTTCTGCTCTTCCCTCAGAGCCGCACGTCGCTCGCGTTCGTCTTCCTTCTCCTGCTGCTTCTTCGCCAAGTAATCGGCGGTGAGCTCGAGTTCCCGGATCTGCATCGCGTGGTAGGCGGGGTTGACCCGGATCGACGCCATCGCCCCGAGCTTCTCGATCGTCCGGACAGCGGTCTCCAGCCGCTTGACGGCGGACGCGAGATTGCCGGCTTTGAGCACGCGCACGCAGTTCTCGGCTTCCGCGTTGTACGCGCGGACCATGAGCTTCGACAGATCTCCGACGAACTTGCGTCCCTGGGACAGCGAGTTGTTGTAGTGGAAGCTGTTCGATGCTTCGACGGCGGACTTCGTCCGGGTCATGTCTTTCATGGCGGCCTTTAGCCGTTCGAGCTCGGCCTTGTAGGCCTCGGCATCGGAGAGCACGTGCCGGTACTGGTAGACGCCCACCTCCTGCATCAGCCGGGCGTCGTCGGTCTCGACCACCTCGGCCCGAAGGGTCGTGAGCTGCGCTTGCAGCTGGGCGACCTCGGCGTTCATGGCCGAAGTCTGCTGCTGGTAGCGGGCTTGGTCCGCGTGAAGCCGCTGCGTCTGAGCGGCGATTTCCCGCTGGATGGCGACCGAACCGAGCGCACCCAGCCGCTGGAGCTCGCCACGCAAATACAGGTTCTCGCGTTGTGCCGCTTCGAGCTCTTCCTGCCGCTTCCGCCCACCGAACACCGACGCCTCCCCGGAGATCACCCTGCGCCAGGCGGAGTCGTCCATGGGCTCCGGTTCGTTACGGCTCCGGTCGAGCTTCAGCCGCTCGCGTGCCCCCCCGTTTGCGCGCTGCGTGGCGCTCCGCCGGTCGTTATTCGGAGAGCAGCACCCCGACCGCGAGCTCGAAAACCTCCCGCAGCTGCCCGAACAGTGGCGGCCCGCTCGTCGGGGTGATCTGCGCCGTGATGGACACCGCGACGCCGCCGCGGCCGTCGGGTGTGGCGGCGGTGAACTGGGTGTAGCCGAGGGTGTTGCCGGTGTGGCCGTAAACGTGGCCGTAGCGGGTGTCGTAGCGGAAGAGGGCCAGGCCGGCCGCGTTGGTGCCGGGGCCGGGGGGTTCGGAGCCGCCCGGCCGGAACCGGAGCTGGGCGTCGCGGGTCTGGCGGTCGATCAGGGCGCCGCCGACGTAGCCGCGGATGAAGCGCACCAGGTCGGCCGGTGTGGACACCACGCCGCCGGAGGCCCAGCTCCAGCCGGGGGCGACGGTGGTCGTCACGTCTTCGGGCGGGCCCGCGACGGTGGTGTCGTAGCCGTGCAGCGCCGGTTCCGGCAGGTCCGGACCACGCGGGAGGCTTGTGTCGCCCAGCCCCAGTGGCTGCAGCACGCGCTGGCGGAGCACGTCCTCGTACCGCCGGCCGGTGACCGACTCGCACATCAGCGCGACGAGGATGTTGTCGGAGTTCGAATAGGCGTAGCGGCTGCCGGGGCGGAACAGCAGATCGGGATCGGGGGCGTACGACAGCAATTCCCGCGGCGGCGGCGGATCGTGCAGGTTCGCGACCAGTGCGTCGCGGAAATCGTTGGTGCCGCTGAAATCGGGGATGCCGCTCGTGTGGCCGAGCAGCTGGCGCAACGTCACGGCCGACCACTCGCGGGGCATCCCGCGCACCGTCCGGCCCACCGTGGTGTCGAGCGACAGCCGGCCGTTGCTCACGAGGGAGAGCGCCGTCGCGCCGCTCAACGCCTCGGCCACGCTCGCCACCCGCACGCGGTCGCTCGCGCGCGGGGAGCGGCGGGCACCGAGCCGGGTAACTCCCGCCGTGTAGAGCGAAGTTCCCGACCCGCGGCCGATCGCGACGACGACCGCCGGTGGGCCGTGAGGGCTCTCGTGCAGCCGCCGGATCGCCGCGCGCAGCGAGTCCTCCACGCGCGGACGCCCGGTGGCCGGGGCCGGGGCGGCCGTCCACACGAGACCGCCCGCGGCGGCGAGGGTGGCTTGGGCGAGAATCGCGCGCCGGGACATCACCATCGCACCACGGTAACCGCGGGAAATGCGCAGCCCTAACGTTTCTTCGTCGCCCGGAAATCGTCACGACGGAGAATCGTTTCCTCTTCCCCCGGTGCGCATTCCGCGCGTCCGCGCCCGGGGCGGTGAATTACGGGCCGGGCCGGCGGTGCACTTCCCCGCGCACCGGCGGCCCGGACACCGCTCACGCCATCTCGGGCACGTTCAGGTGCGCGATGGCGAGGTCGAACTCGCGGACGTCGAGCCGTTCGGCGCCGGCTTCCCGCAGGGTGGCCGCGCGCAGCGAGTTGGCCTTCTCGGCGGTGCGGCCCAGCGCCTCGGCGCTGTCGTAGCCGATCGAGGCCACGCACCGGCCGCTCTCGCGATCGACCATCAGGCTCGCGCTGCAGAACCCGTCGAAGTCGGCGAGCCCCGGCAGCGTGGTCATCTTGAACACGTCGACGACCGCGTCCACCCGTTCGGGCGCCACCTTCAGCCACGTTCCCCGCACCGCCGCGCCGGCACCGGAATGGTGATCACGGTGCAGCAGCGCGATCTCCCACTCCTCCACCTTCGGCGGTCCGCCGAACATCTCGGCGACCTGCTCCCGCAGCACGGTCATGGCCTGCGCGCTCTCGCGCATGGTCTCGGCCGAGCGCCACGCCGTGGTCACGATCGTGCGGCTGTCCTGCCGGCCGAGGAGCATCGACAGTCCCACGTTCCCCTCGGTGGCCAGCGCCGCGGGCATGACGGTGTCACGCACGTGCGCGACCGCGTCGTCCAGCGACGCCGGCTTCAGCTGGATCGTCGTGCTGCGAGCGAACACGATCCACCTCCCGCCGGTCGTGGCGGCGCCCCGGTGACGCCACCGGTCCCCTCACCCTCCCCCCGGGCGCGGCGGGTCACAACGCCCCGAATTTCACGGCGCGCGGGTCAGAACGCGGCGGTGCCGTTCGGCGTGCCGAGACCGGTCGGGCCGTCGTAGCCCGCTCCTGCGGTGCACAGGTACGAACCACCACAGGAGCCATTGCTGCCGGAGGTCACGTCGAACAGGCCATCCGGGTGTGCGTACGGCTGCGCGGCGGCCGTGACGGAATTCCCGGCCAGCGCGTACACCGACGCCACGACCGGAGACGACAGGCTCGTGCCACCGACCTGCACCCAGCCGTCGGCACCCTGCGCGAGCCCGAGCGTCAGCAGCAGGTCGCACAAGGCCCCGCCGCCGCAACTGTTGTACGTGTCGTACACGCCGAGCCCGGTCTTCGGGTCGGCCACCGCGGCGACGTCGGCGACAGTCCGCTTCGCGCACGCGGTGTCGTGCTGCCACGCGGGTTTGGGCTCGAGCGCGGAGCAGCCGCTGCCGCTGCCCGACCACGTCGTCTCGGCCCAGCCGCGCGAGGTGCCGGCGGCTTTCTTCAGTGTCGTGCCGCCGACCGCCGTCACGTAGGGCGACGACGCGGGCCAGCTCACGCCGTAGCCGGCATCGCCGGACGAGGCGGTGATGGCGATGCCGGGGTGGTCGAGGTGGGCGTCGGCGGCGGTGATCGTCGGGTCCTCGTCGCCGCCGTAGCTGTTGGAGATCGCCACGACGCCCGGGGTCGTGGCGGCCGTGTCGACTGCCGTCATCAGCGGGTCGGTGTCCGGGGAATCGGCTTCCACCAACAGGATGCGGCAGTCGGGGCAGGTCGCGGACACGGCGTCGAGGTCGAGGCTGATCTCCTCCGCCCAGCCGTAGTCCGGCGCCGGCAGCGGGCTCGCCGCGCCGTGCTGGTTGACCTTGCGGAAGCAGCCGTCGGCCGAGGTGCACGGCGCCAGCCCCCGCGCGGCGCGGTAGGTCGCGAGGTCGCTCTCGGCGGTCGGGGCATCCATGGCGTCGACGATCGCCACGGTGCGGCCGTTCGCGTGCCGGCCGCCGAGGCCGTACGCGGCCTGGATCTCGGCCGGTCCGTAGCCGACCGGAGTCGCCGCGACCAATGGTCCCGGCCCGTCCGGCGACTTGATCGCCTTGCCCAGGCAGTGCAGGCGGGCCTGCGCGCACCCGAAGTCGACGAGATCGCCGCCCAGCAGCGGCGCGGCGTTCGCCGCGGTCGTGGTGGAAGCCGCCAGGGGAACGGCAAGTGTCACCGCCACGAGCACACGGGCCAGGTTCTTGAGTCGCGACACTGCGGCCTCCTTGATCACGCTGAGACAGCGAATGGTCGCATGTAACTCGTTCCGGGTCACCCGTCCGAATGAGGGAAAGTTCCACACCTCCGTTTCCGGCTGGCCCTCGTCCACGACATTGGTCCAGACACCTGTTACCAATGCGTGACGTCCAGGGCGCCGACCGGCGGCTACTTTGTTGTGACTTACAACAAATATGTGTCTGTGAATCACCGACGGAGGTGTCACGGCGTGAACCGGACCTTGGACCACAGGTTCCCATCCCGCAGCTCTCGATCCGACGGCGCGCGATGGCGGAGGGCGCTCGCGACGGCCGCACTCCTGCCGGGGGCCGGGCTGGTCGCCGCTCCCCCCGGCCTCGGCCGCCGGCGACTACACCCAGGCCGCCGCAGCGGCCGGTGCGCAGCAGGTACAGCTCACCTTCACCCCCGCCGCCCCGGCGCGCTACGTCGACGTGCACTACACGGGCGTGCCCGGCGTCGGGCAGCAGAACGTGCGCATGACCGAGGGTGCCGGCACCTGGCGCACAACCGTCGGTGGGCTTGGCAGCGGCAGCGTGCTCGACTACTGGTTCACCTACGAGAAGAACGCGCCGCAGTTCGACACCCCGCACTTCACGTTCACCCAGGGCGGCGGCACGCAGGCCGGCTGCCCGGCACAGCCCGATGTGCCGGACTTCGGTCCGAACGTGCGGATCTTCGACCCGAGCATGCCCACCGCCACGATCCAGGCGCAGCTCGACGCCGACTTCAACGCACAGAAGGACACGCAGACCGCGCAGTTCGCCGACCGGCGCGTGGCGCACCTGTTCAAGCCGGGCACCTACGCCGTGCACGACGACGTCGGCTTCTACACCTCCGTCGCGGGCCTCGGGCGCAACCCCGACGACGTGACGATCAACGGTGACATCACCGTCGACGCGTTCAACGCCTCGGACCAGGGCGTGGCGCTGCAGAACTTCTGGCGCTCGGCCGAGAACATGGCGGTGAACCCTTCCAGCGGCAACGACCGGCGGGCCGTGGCGCAGGCCGCGCCGTTCCGCCGGATGGACATCCGCGGCGGGCTGCAGCTCTACCCCGCCAGCTTCGGCTTCGCCAGCGGCGGCTACGTCGCCGACACCCGTGTGTCCGGGCAGACGGCCTCGATCTCGCAGCAGCAGTGGTACACGCGCGACTCGGCGTTCGGCAGCTGGGACGGCGGCGTATGGAACATGGTCTTTTCCGGCACCACCGGTGCGCCGGCGAACACGTTCCCGAACCCGCCCGAGACCACGCTGGCCACCACGCCCGTCTCGCGCGACGTGCCCTATCTCTACCTCGACGGCGCCGACTACCGCGTGTTCCTGCCCGCCCTGCGCGCCAACGCGTCGGGCCCGAGCTGGGCCGGCGGATCCACCCCGGGGACGTCGCTGCCGATGAGCCAGTTCCGCGTGGTCAAGCCCGGTGACACCGCAGCGTCGATCAACAGCTCGCTGGCCGCAGGCTGCAACCTGTTCTTCACCCCCGGCGTGTACCACCTCGACCAGACGTTGAACGTCACGCGCGCCGACACCGTCGTGCTCGGCATCGGCTACCCGACCCTGGTGCCCGGCAACGGCGTCGACGCCATGCACGTCGCGGACGTCGACGGCGTCCGGGTGAAGGGCCTGCTCTTCGACGCCGGCACCACGAACTCGCAGTCGCTGCTGACCGTCGGCACGGTCGGGTCGCACGTCGGCCACGCGGCGAACCCGACGACGCTGCAGGACGTGTTCTTCCGTGTCGGCGGTGAGCTCGCGGGCAAGGCCACCGCGAGCCTGGTCGTGAACAGCGACGACACGATCATCGACCACACCTGGGCGTGGCGTGCCGACCACGGCAACCCCGGCACAGTCGGCTGGACCACCAACACCGCCGACACCGGGGTACTGGTCAACGGCGACGACGTACTCGCGACCGGCCTGTTCGTGGAGCACTACCAGAAGTACCAGGTGATCTGGAACGGCCAGCGCGGGCGGACGATCTTCTTCCAGAACGAGATGCCCTACGACGTGCCGGACCAGGCGTCGTGGAACGCGCCCTCGGGCGTGGCGGGGTACGCGGCCTACAAGGTCGGGGCGAACGTGACCTCCCACGAGGCGTGGGGCCTGGGCAGCTACTGCTTCTTCGACACCAACCCCGCCGTGTCGAGCTACCACGCGTTCGAAGTGCCGAACACGCCCGGCGTGCGGCTGCACAGCCTGCTCACGGTGTCGCTGAACACCCGCGGCAGCATCACGCACGTCGTCAACGACACCGGCGCGGCGACACCGTCTGGCACGGCACCGGTGAACGTGGTCAGCTACCCCTAGCGGCGCGCGACGGGTACGAGAGGGCTCTTCGCCGGCGTCGCTCCGGCGAAGAGCCCTCTCGTCTTTCGTGGAAATGCCGGCGGGTGTCGAAGTGCCCTCCGGCCGTTCGTGTAACGGGCGACGAGAGGAAGGATCGAGCCATGAAGCAGTACCTGCTCAGCGTCTACCAGCCCGACGGACCCACGCCGCCGGCCGAACAGCTCGACATGATCGTGGACCGGCTGGACGCGCTCAACGCCGAGATGAAGGACGCCGGCGCGTGGGTGTTTTCCGGTGGCCTGCACGCGCCCGGTTCGGCGACGGTCGTGCGCGCCGAGGGCGGTGATCTGCTCACGACCGACGGCCCGTTCACCGAGGGCAAGGAGCACCTGGGCGGGTTCACGATCGTGCGCGCGCCGGACCTCGACGCCGCGCTCGGCTGGGCCGGGCGGATCGCCGAGATCACCACGCTGCCGGTGGAGGTCCGGCCGTTCCAGGGCGAGGCCTGAGCGTGTCCACTGTGGACGCTCTGGATCGGGTGTTCCGCGCCGAGTACGGGCGGACCGTGGCGGTGCTGGTGAGGGTGTTCGGGGACGTCGACGTCGCCGAGGAAGCGGTGCAGGAGGCCTTCGCGATAGCGGCGAGCCGCTGGCCGGCCGAGGGACTGCCGCCGAGCCCCGCCGGCTGGCTCGTGACCACGGCTCGTCGCCGGGCTCTGGATCGTCTGCGCCGCGAGTCCTCGCGCTCCGACCGGCACGCGCAGGCCGCTCTTCTGCACGCCGGTACAGAACCGGTCGAGGAGGGCCCGGTGCGTGACGAACGGCTTCGCCTCATCTTCACCTGCTGCCACCCGGCGCTCGCCCCGCACGCCCGGGTCGCGCTCACCCTGCGGCTGCTGGGCGGCCTGACGACGGGCGAGATCGCCCACGCGTTCCTCGTGCCGGAGCCCACGATGGCGCAGCGCGTCTCCCGCGCCAAGGCCAAGATCCGCGACGCCGGCATCCCCTACTGCGTCCCCGCCGACGCCGACCTGCCCGGCCGTCTCGTCGCCGTGCTGGCCGTGGTGTACCTGATCTTCACCGAGGGCCACACGGCCACGTCCGGAGCCTCACTGGGCCGCCCCGACCTCGCGGCGGAGGCGATCCGGCTGGGGCGGGTGCTGGCTTCGCTGATGCCCGACGAGCCCGAGGTGCTGGGGTTGCTGGCGCTGATGCTGCTGGTCGAGTCACGCCGTCCTGCGCGCACAGGTCCCGGCGGTGCGGTGGTGCTGCTGTCCGACCAGGACCGCGGTCTCTGGGACGCTGCCCTGGTTTCCGAAGGGCAGGACCTCGTGCGCCGCTGCCTGCGCCGCGACCGGCCCGGGCCGTATCAGCTGCAGGCCGCGATCAACGCCGTCCACGCCGACGCTGCCACCGCCGGGCAGACCGACTGGCGCCAGATCGTGCAGCTGTACGACCACCTGTTGCTTCTCACGCCGACACCGGTGGTCGCGCTGCACCGCGCGGTGGCCGTTGCGGAGGTCGACGGGCCGGGGGCGGCGCTGGCGCTGGTGGACTCCTTGGATCTGGACGGTTACCACCTGCTACACGCCGTGCGGGCCGACCTGCTGGCGCGCGCCGGCCGACGCGGCGAAGCGGTGGCCGCGTACGACCGGGCGGTGGAGCTCGCGGAGAACGCCGCCGAACGGGCCCTGCTGGAACGCAAGCGAGCCGCTCTCTCCGACACCTAGGCGGACCGCGGCCGATCGCCGGCGAGTACGAGGCGAAGAACTGGCTTCGGAGCGGCCACGAGCCCCGGCGCACCGAGCGCTACGCGTGGCGGACCGCGTGCAGGGCGGCTCGTCGCCAGGCCGCCGCCGTCATCGGGGCCACGAGCGGGCGGGCGCCCGGACCGTCATCGGGTACAGGTCGGCCGCGGGGTGCAGGAGATGCCGAGGTCGCGCAGCATGTCGGCGGTGTCGCCGGCGGAGTGGACGAGGTTGAGCAGCGCGTAGCGGCCGAGTTCGGTGCGTAGCCGCCCCGGTTCGCGCGCGGCGGGGGTCGCCGGGGCCGACGAGCTCGGTGAGGCGGACCGGCACGGGCAGGTCCGCGAGCGGGCCCTGGTCCCCGGCGGGGGCGACGACCAGCAGCAGCGAGTCGGCGCAGTGGTCGGCGATGCGACGCAGCTGGGGGGGTGGCCGTGTTCCATTGGAAGTACCACAGCGCCCGCAGGGTCACCGGGTGAGCGGCACTCGGCGGGCGCCGACGACGCGGAAGCCTTTCTCGGCCAGCCAGTCCATTGTGGACGTGATTCGGCGGGCGGCGATCGCGTCGGGTTTGAGCAGCAGCAGCCCGTGGGCGCTCGCGAAGCGCCCGACGTCGCCGGTGAGGGCGCGCAGGGGTTCGAGCGACTCCTGGAAGCAGGTGTCGGCCGCGTACCGGGGCGCGCTTGTCCGCGTCGCGGGTCAAGGCCTCGTGCGGCCGCTGTCCGTCCTTCTCGTGCCCGTTCACGGCATCCGCTCCCTTCCGGGTGGTGACCGATGTCCCAGCGCGGGACCGGGGAAAACCCCAGACCCGGGCGCGCTCGCTAGACTCGGGCGGCGATGCGTCGATTCCGGTGGTGGTGGGGAGCCCTGGTCCTCGCCTGCGTGGCTGTGCTCGCGAGCTTCTTCGTGTTCTCCGGCCCCGGGCTCAAGCCCGGCCAGCCGCTGCCGCGCAAAGGTCCGCCCGGCACGGGCCCGCTGACGGTGGTGGCGATCGGCGACAGCACCGTGTCCGGCGAGGGCGCCGGCGACTACACCCCCGACACCGACGGCCGCAACGGCGATTGGTGCCATCGCTCGGCCAACGCCTTCGTGCAGAAGGTTCGCATTCCGGACGTCACGGCGCGGGTGAACCTGGCGTGTTCGGGCGCGCCGGCGGAGCAGGTGTCGCTGGGCGGGGTGAAGCAGTGGGGCGAGCGGTCGCAGGCGCAGCAGCTGGCCGCGGTGGTGAAGAACCACCGGGTGTCCGCCGTGGTGATCGCGATCGGCGCCAACGACGACCCGAAGTTCTCCACGCAGGTGTCCGAGTGCTTCAAGGCCTGGTTCTCGGTGAGCGCGCCGTCGTGCAACCTGGCGCTGCAGAAGACGTGGCAGTCCAAAGTGGACGCGATGGTGCCGAAGGTGGTCAACGCAGTCGGCGATGTGAAGAAGGTCCTGGCCCAGGCGGGTTACGTGCCGGCCGACTACCAGCTCGTGCTGCAGTCCTACGCCGCGCCGGTCGCCATAGACGTTCCGCCGGGGTTGCAGAACCTCGACGGCTGCCCGTTTCGCACCGACGACCTGCAGTGGATCTCGACCACGGGCATCACCACGCTCTCGGCGGGCCTGAAGCAGGCCGCCGTGCAGTCCGGCGCGCGGTTCCTCGACCTGGCGCGCGCGGGTGAGCACCACGAGGCGTGCAGTGGCGGCGCGAACCCGGCTTCGGAGTGGTTCACGCGCCTGACGCTGCACCTGAGTGATCTGGGCCAGGCGGACCGGGCGCAGCACGCGCTGCAGGAGTCGTTCCACCCCAACGCCGCGGGGCACGCCGCGATCGCCGACTGCCTCTCGGAATTCCTCGCCGGGCGCGAGGGCAACGCCACGTGCCTGTCCGGGCCTGACGGCAAGCTCCACGCCGTGCCCGAGGTCGCCAACCGCTGAGCGGCGGCCCTAGAGGTCGAGCGCGGCCCGCAGTGCGACGTCGATCTGTTCCTGCACTTCCTGGTCGATCTCGGCGATGCGCTCGTCGAACCACGGCCGGTACAGCCGGGTCAGGTTGAGCGTGGACACCCAGTACCGCGCGTCGATCGCGACGCCCAGGATGTCCTGCGGGTCGCGGTCGAGCAGTTCGGTGCCGAGCAGCCAGGGCCGCTCGGACTCGTTCACCCCGTCCGACGACAGGAGCACCACGGTGCGTTCCCGGGCCGGTTCGGTCGGGGGATGGTACGTCCAGACTTCACCCCTGCGCACGCATGTCCTTTTCCGCCGCCGTCCGTTCCACCTCGTCCGCCTCGGCCGCCGGCGCGGTCGGCGCCTGCTGCGGGGTGTAGCCCGTGCGCACCGCCTCCCGCCGGGCCGCCTTGGACAACCAGGACGAGACCGAGATCCCGTGCGCTTTCGCAGCTCGTTCGGCGAACTCGAGCGCACCACTGTCGAGAGAAAGGGTGACCTTACGTGTTGCCATACCTTTTATCGTACCAGCGGTCGGGCTTGGAGGCGCCACAGCGACGTCACCTCCCCGGCACGGGCGGCGTGAAGGGGGTCTTCGGTGGCCGCCGCCTTCGGGTGCCGCGGTGTCGTGTCGATGCGGCCGGCTACGCGTAGGCCGGCGGCGCCGACGAGGTCCACGAGTTCGGCGCGGGTTCGGAGTCCGACGCGCTCGGCCAGGTCCGAGAGGACGAGCCAGCCTTCCCCGCCGGGTTCGAGATGGGCGGTCAGGCCGGTGAGGAAACCCCGCAGCATGCGGCTGTCGGGATCGTAGACGCCTTTCTCCAGGTCGGACACCGGATGCGCGGGCAGCCACGGCGGGTTGCAGACCACGAGATCGGCTCGCCCCTCCGGGTACAGGCAGGGTTCGGGCACCTGGATCCGGGCGGTGAGGCCCAGCCGGGTGGCGTTGTCGCGGGCGCACGCGAGGGCACGCGGATTGCTGTCGGTGGCCGTGACGCGGGCGATGCCGCGGCGCGCCAGCACGGCGGCGAGGACCCCGGTGCCCGTGCCGAGGTCGAACGCGGTGCGCGTCAGTGCGGGCAGGGGTGCCTGGGCCACGAGGTCGACGTACTCGCTTCGGGTCGGCGAGAACACCCCGTAGTGGGGATGGACGCGGCCGCCGAGAGCCGGGACGAAGACGCCGCGCTCGCGCCACTGGTGCACGCCTCGCACGCCGAGCAGCTCACGCAGGGCGAGCACACCAGGGCCGGTCGCGGCCCCGTACGCCTGGCGGCACGCCTTCCGGACGTCCGGAGCGCGCCGCACGTCGAGGCGGTATTCGGCGTCCACGGCGACGAGCACCTGCCCCAGTACGCGGGCGCGGTTCCGGCGCGCCCGGCGATGCTCGCGGAAAGCCTCGGCCGGGTCGGCGACGGGGTGCGGGGTTCGCCGGTCCAGCCGGCGGCCCATGGCCGCCAGCAGCCGGCGAGCCTGGGGGAAGTCACCACGCCACAGCAGGGCCACGCCGGAACGGGCCAGGTCGCAGGCGGTGGCGGCGTTGCAGCGGTCGTCGACGGGGACGAGTCGCGACGGGGGCGGGAACGGGGGCATCTCGGGCTCCTCGTGATCGGACGTGCGGGTACACGGCGAGCACTTCGGGGCGCGAGCGAGGAACCCCTGGACCAGGCCGGGGCTCGAGACGTGGGAAAGGTCCGGCTATCGCCTCGGCGCCGAAGTGCGCGAGGAGTGATCGCCGAGCACCATGCCGAGTGTCACGAGAAGCCTTTCGGAGAGCCGATACGCGGGGCCGCAGCATGGCACCTGTGCACGAGTGACCGCCACCGGATTTCGGCCGTCCGGGACAGCGGTGGTGAACCCACCGCAACACGAGCGACGCACGACTCCTCAGCCCGCGGCCCAGGCCACCCACAGCGGTGGTTCACGCCGGGCTGTTCCTGCGGCTCCGAAAATGATCTTAGGCTCGGCCGCGGAGGGTTTTCGCGATCACACAGGGTTCGAGACCATGGAAACGCGAACGGCAAGGATTCGCTCCGCCCGGATTTCCGCGGCGGTTTTCGTTCTGACCATCGCTTCGGCGGCAGTGGCCGTACCGGCGGCGCTCGCGGACCCCATCCCGGGGTTCGACTTCGATCCGGTGAAGCTGACGCAGCGGATGGACCAGTGCACCAGCCGGCAGGTGGACGACGGCTTCCTGCTCATGGGCGGGATCAACGTCAGCTCCGGCGAGAAGCGGCAGTGCCGGTGCAGCTCGCTCAAGCACATGCTCGAGGACCCGCGCCCGGGCGGGGAGCAGCACGATCCCTACTCGGATCCGGAAGGGTTCATGCGGTGCGCCGACCGCACGGTGAGCTACGGATTTCCGAGGCCCGCGTCGGGTCCGGGCAACAAGCAGAACATCCTGCAGTTCCGAGGCACGGAGCAGCGCGCCCACGTGGTCTACAACGAGGCCACCGGCGACATCGCCACGATCTACACCGAGCCGGCCCAGGACAACTGGCACGACTGCGCCTACTGGGCGCCGGGTGCCGCGGTGCGGCCCGGGCCGGCTCCGGAAGTCGCCCGATCCGGTGTGGCGGTACTCGCCGGCCGGTGAGCGGGTTCGCGGCCTGCCATGCTGGCGCGGATGACGGACACGGGATACGCGCGGCTGCGGCTGGAGGTACGGGTCGACGAGGTCGACGGGGTCCGGACGCCGCAGGTCGTACCGCTGGTGGACGGGCGGATCCTCGGGCTCGACCTGGTCGCGCACGCGGTGCGCGGTGACTACGGCCGGGGAATGGATCCGGATGTGCTGCTCGGGCGGCGCAGCCCGCTGCGTCCACCCGACGTGGGCCTGGAGCTGTTCGACGAGCGGCCGCGGGCGCCGCTGTGGCGAGGCTCGCGGGCCGAGGATCCGGTGGCGATCTCCGTGCTGGTCGAGCGGGAGAACGCGGGCTGGGGCCCGCCGCACGACGCGGTGGTGTGGGCGGACTGGCAGGTCCGGCGGTGGGAGGGGCTGCCGCCGCCGGAGGTGGTGCGGTTCGATCCCGGGCAGTACTTCGAGGAGCTGATCCGCGCGGACGTCGACCGGTGGTGGGAGGACGTGCCGAGGCGGGTGGCGCGGCACGTGGTGTCGGTGCTGGACGACCGGCCCGGGGTGCTCGGGCAGTGGGGGTTCGGGTTGCTCGGCGGGCGGGGCTGGACGATCGGGGCCGACGGCGAAGTGGAGATCTCCGTCGTCGGCCCCGGGGGCCGGCAATACCTCCAGTTCGGCTGCGATCCCCAGGGTGATCCCGATGCCGAGGCCGGCCGGATCCTCGACCGGCTCGGCGACACGCACCCCGAACGGTTGCCGGCGACGGTGCGCTCGACCGTGGTGTAGCGGCGGGTGGTGCTCTCCCCACGGGAAGCCACCACCCGCCGGAAGTCACAACGTCGGCGAACGCCCTTCGAACGGCGTCGACAGCACCACCGTCGTCCGAGTCGACACCTTCGCCGCCTCCCGGATCCGCCGCAGCAGATCCTCCAGCCCCAGCGGCGAAGCGACGCGCACCAGCAGGATGTACGACTCGTCCCCCGCGACCGAGTAGCAGGACTCGATCTCCGTGATGTGCTGGATGCGTTGCGGGTAGTCGTCGGGGGCGGCCGGGTCGTTGGGGGTCAGCGAGATCAGCGCGGTGAGCGGGAGGCCGATCTGCTCGCCGTCGAGACGGGCGGTGTAGCCGAGGATCACGCCGCGCTGCTCCAGCCTCCGCACGCGCTGGTGCACGGCCGACACCGACAGGCCCACGCGTTCGGCGAGGTCGGTGAAGCTGCGCCGACCGTCGGCGGCGAGCTCCTGCACGATGGCCTGGTCGAGCGGCTCGAGGGGGCCGCTCATGCTTCGAGCACGACGAGGTCGTGCGGCCGCGTGTTCACGGCCTCGACGCCGGTCTCGGTGACCACGACGATGTCCTCGATGCGGGCGCCCCAGCGGCCCGGCTGGTAGATGCCCGGCTCGACGCTGAACGCCATGCCCGGCTCCAGCGGCAGCGTGTTGCCCGCGATGATGTAGGGCTCCTCGTGCACGTCGAGGCCGATGCCGTGGCCGGTGCGGTGGATGAAGAACTCGCCGAAGCCCGCGGCGTCGATCACGTCGCGCGCGGCGGCGTCGATGGACTCGGCCGTGGCGCCGGGGCGCACGGCGTCGACCGCGGCCTGCTGGGCCTGCTGCAGCACGGCGTAGGTCGGGGCGACGTCGGCGTCGCGCGGTTCGCCGACGGCGTAGGTGCGGGTGGAGTCGGAGTTGTAGCCCTCGGGCACCGGGCCGCCGATGTCGACGACGACCACGTCGCCGCGTTCGATCACGCGATCGGAGACGTCGTGGTGGGGGCTGGCACCGTTGGGGCCGGAGCCGACGATCACGAAGTCGGCCACCGTGTGGCCCTCCTCGACGATGGCGGCGGCGATGTCGGCGCCCACCTCGGCCTCGGTGCGCCCGGCGCGCAGCCACTCGCCCACGCGGGCGTGCACGCGGTCGATGGCGGCACCCGCGGCGCGCAGCGCGGCGATCTCGGCGGCGTCCTTGCGCATCCGCAGCTCGCGCACGACGGGACCGGCCAGGGTCTGCTCGGCGTCACCAAGGGCGGTGCGCAGGGCGAGCACGTGCAGGGCCGGGGTGAAGTCGCTGACGGCGACGCGGCGGGCCTTGCCGAGCCGGTCGGCCACCAGCCGGTAGGCGTCGTCGCCGTCGACCCAGGTGAGGACCTCGACGCCGAGCTCGGCGGTGGGCACGTCGGCGTAGCCGGGGGCCTCCAGCTTGGGCACGACGAGCGCGGGCACGCCGTCGGCGGGCACCACGAGCGTGGTGAGGCGCTCGAAGGAGCCGCCCGCCTGGCCGAGCAGGTAGCGCAGGTCGGAGCCGGGGGCGATGAGCAGGGCGTCGGTGTCCGCGGCGGCGGCCGCCTTCGCTGCGCGGTCGAGGCGGGCGCGGAGCGCGGCGGCGTCCGGGGCGGGCGTGTGGAGGGATCGGCGCGACATGCGGCTGAGCCTAGTACCGGCGCGCCGAGGGGCCCGTCACCCGGGCGGGGCCGGAGTTTCGAACAGCGGCGGCAACGCCGTGAGCATCAACGAGGACCAGACCACATGGGTCAGCAGCGGCGCCTGAATGCCGCCCGTGGCACGCCGTTGCAGCCCGAACAGCGTCCCCATCACGATCGACGCCAGCACGAGGGCCGGGTTGCGAGTGGCCACGGTGGACAGTGCGTAGACCGCCGTCGAGGTCGCCACCGGCGCGCGCGTCACCGAGCCTTGCAGGGCGCCGCGGAAGAAGACTTCCTCGGCGGCGCCGGTGATCAGCGTCGTCGCGTAGACGGCCGGACCCGAACCGCGATCGGCGTAGGCGAGCACCCCCGCGATCGCCCGTGACAACGGCGGGATGCGGCGGGCCACCAGCGCACAGCCGTAGAACACGCCGAACGCGCCGACGGCGACCGCCACGGGCCCCGCGACGGGGTGGCGCGAGGTGCCGCGCGGCGGTGGTCCCGCGGCGAGCCCGCCCGCGGCCCAGGTGGCGGCGACGGCTCCCGTGCGCCCGTGGAAGCGGGCTGAACCGGGAGGCGTGGAGAGCGACCGGCCGAGCAATCCGGTACCGGCCGCGGTGACCAGCCCGAGCAGCGAGCGCCGCATCACGCCGCCCGCGCGCGTTCGGCCAGCGCCGCCAGGGCCGCGGAGTCGTAGTCCATGGGTTCGAACGGTACGACGTCGCGGATCGCGGGGTCGCGCACGACCACCTCGTTGGCCATGGAGTCGATGAGCGTGCGGCCGGTGGCCACGTCGACGTCGGTCACCAGCGCGAGCCAGTACGACGAGAGCCGCGGCGAGAGCAGCGGCACGGGCACGATCAGCGGCCTGCGGCCCTCGATCCGCGCCAGCCGCCTCAGCATGTCCAGGTAGGCCAGCTGTTCGCTGCCGCCGATCTCGAACGTCCGGCCTTCCGCGGCCTGCGAGTCGAGCACGCCTACGAGGTAGCGCACGACGTCGGCGATCGCGATCGGCTGGGCGCGGGTGGCGGCCCAGCGCGGGGTGACCATCGCGGGCAGGTGCTCCACAAGCTGGCGGGTGATCTCCCACGAGATGCCGCCGTGGCCGATCACGATGCCGGCGCGCAGCACGGTCACGGGCACACCGGTGCCGGCGAGCAGGTACTCGACTTGGCGGCGGCTGCGCAGGTGGGCGGACAGGTCGTCGGAGTCGTCGCCGAGGCCGCCGAGGTAGACGATGCGGCCGGTCCCGGCGGTGCGCGCGGCGAGGGCGAACGCGCGGGCCGCCGCGGAGTCGCGGCGTTCGAAGTCACGAGCGTCGAGGGCGTGCACGAGGTAGTAGGCGGCGTCGGTGCCCCGCAACGCCATCTCGAGCGAGCGGGAGTCCTCGACGTCGCCGTGCACCGCGGTGCCCGCGCCCGTGTAGGCGGCCGGGTTGCGGGTCATCGCGCGCACGTCGTGCCCGTCGGCGGCCAGTGCCTCGGCGACGCGGCTCCCGACGAAACCGGACGCCCCGGTGACCAGTACGCGCACTCCCACTCCCCTTTCCCACGGTGTCGATCAGGGGTACCCGGGACGGGGCGGTGGAAACCGGGCGGCGCGTCAGGCGCGGTACTGCGCGGGCAGACGTGGCAGGCTGGGCGCGTGACCGGACCACTCGCCCTCCTCGACTCCGCGAGCCTGTACTTCCGCTCGTACTACGCGCTGCCCGACTCGATGACCGCGCCCGACGGGACGCCGGTCAACGCCGTGCGCGGGTTCACCGACACGCTGGCGCGCATCCTCACCGACCGACGCCCGTCGCGGCTGGTGGCGTGCCTGGACGCGGACTGGCGGCCGAAGTTCCGCACCGACCTGCTGCCCAGTTACAAGGCACACAGGGTCGCGGTGCCGGGGCACGGCGAGGGCGAGGCCGACGTGGAGGAGGTGCCCGACACGCTCACGCCGCAGGTGCCGGTGATCCTCGACGTGCTGGCCGCGTTCGGGTTCGCCACGGCCGAGGCGGCGGGCTACGAGGCCGACGACGTGATCGGCGCGCTGGCCACCCACGAGCAGGACGCGCCGGTCGAGGTCATCACCGGCGATCGCGACCTGTTCCAGCTCGTACGCGCGACGCCGACGCCGACCTCGGTCGTGTACGTGGGCAAGGGCTGGGCGAAGGCCGAGGTGCTGGGGCAGGCCGAGATCGCCGAGCGCTACGGCGTGCCGGCCGGCCACGCGGGTCCGGCCTACGCCGACATGTCCGCGTTGCGGGGTGACCCGTCCGACGGGCTGCCCGGCGTGGCCGGTATCGGCGAGAAGACCGCGGCGAAGCTCATCACGCAGTTCGGGTCGCTGGAGGAGCTGATCTCGGCCTCGCAGTCGGGCGACTCGCGGTTGCCGCTGAAGACCCGGCTGCGGCTCAAGGACGCGGCCGACTACCTCGCCGTGGCCCCCACTGTGGTGCGGGTCGCCGTCGACGCGCCGGTGGTGCAGTCCGGGCCGGACGCCGTGCCGACGAGCCCCGCGGACCCGGACCGGGTCGCGGAGCTGGCCGAGCAGTGGAACCTGGGCCGCTCGGTCGAACGGCTCCTGGCGGCGCTGCCGAAGGCGTGAGCGCGGCTCAGAAGTACGTGCCGCACCACGGCCGCGTGTCGGTGGCGAACAGGGTGTCGGCACGGCCGAGCGCCGCCGGGTCGACCGCGGTGATCCGGCCGGCTTGCGCGAGCGTCGAGGCGCGCCACTCGCCGAGGTAGAGCATGGCGAGGCTGTCGGCGTCGAGGCGCAGGTCCGCGTCGGCGTCGGTGCGTTCGGCGCCGTCGGGGCCGACGCGGTAGCGGCCGCGGTTGGCCGGCAGCAGCCGATCGTCCACTTCGAACACGACGGGTTCGCCCGAGCCGTAGGTGCGAGCGGCGAGCGCGCCGGCGACGTCGACCAGCCGCAGCCACAGGTCGTCTTCCACCTCGGTGGTGCGGGCACGGCGCGGGTCGGCGAGCAGCACGGAGAGGGGTTCGTCGAGCGGGCGGAAGCGGGAGCTCACGGTGGCGACGAGGTCGATCGAGAGCAGGAACCGCCACAGCGCGGCGATCGCCTCCGGGTTCGTGCCGTGCAGGTCGCGGACCTCCAGCAGCGGGCCGCGTTCGGGTTCGGCGGCGGTGGACTGGTCCACGCTCTTGAACATCGCGAACGCGTCGTCCTCACCGTTCGGTCCGGTGTGGACAGCCACGCGGTACCCGTCTTCGCGGCTGAGGCGGCGGTTGAGGGCGATGGGCCACCAGACGTCGGGGCGGGCGATCATGCCCGGCCGGTGCAGCCCGATCCGTTGGTACAGCGCGGGAAGCTGCGCGCGGGCCTCCTCGGTGTCGAGCAACCGGACGGCGCCACCGGCCTCGGCGCCTTCGCGCAGCCGCGCGGGGTGGTCGACGCGGACGGTGGCGCCGGACGTGGCGATGCCGTAGCCGAAGCGGCCGTAGATCACAGCTTCGCTGGCGTGCAGGCACGCGAGCGTGGTGCCGCGTTCGGCGAGGTCGTTGAGCTGCGCGCTCATCAACGCGGTGACGACGCCGCGGCGGGTCCAGTCGGCGCGCACGCCGACACCGTCGACCGCCGTCGCGGGCAGGAGCGCGCCGCCGGGGACGGCGATCGTGGTGTCGAAACCGCTGGTGATCCCGATCGGACGGTCGTCGGCGAACGCGGCGAACTTGCCGGGCGCGGCCCAGGAATCGCCGATCTGCGCCCACGCCTCGTCCGAGAGCAGGGGGCTGTGCAGTGCTTGCCCGAGCAGGTCCAAGGTGGGCCGGCGCTCGTCGTCGGTGATCGGGCGTACCACGAAGTCGGTCATGCCGCGATCCAACCAAGCCCGCGGCGCGGGTGCCACGCGTTTTCCCCCGGCGCGCTACTTCGGGGCGTCGACGCGGTAGTCGCCCGCGGTGCCGGTGACCGTGATGGGCACGTGTTTCTCCTCGCCCGCGAGGTCGACCACGCACTGGAACGTGGAGCCGTCGGTCACGGCCTGGCGGTCGGGGCACCTGACCTCGCCGACGCCGTCGAGCTTGTAGGTGTCGGCGAGGATCTTGGCGACGGCGGCGTCCATGGCTTTCGCGTCGAACACCCGCCCGGGCCCGGTGGCCGACGCCGGCGTCGCGCCCGCCGACGTCTCTGCAGGCGTGGTGGCGGAGGGCGTGACCGTGACGGTCTTGACGGACGTCACCGGGTCGGCTTTGGTCGAACAGCCGGTGGCGAGCAGCATTCCCAGGCCGCACAGACCCAGCACCAGCACGGCGCGCATTCCCGCTCCTGTCCCCCGATGCCCGTTACGGGCCCTTGGTCAAGGTCAGAAGAAAGTACCGCACCATGACGCGCGGCGCGTGCCGAACAAGGTGTCCACGTGCGACACCGCGGCGTCGTCCAGGACTTCGACACGGCCGGTGTCGGCCAGGGCCGAGGCGTGCCACGCTCCGAAGTAGAGCATCGCGAGCGAGGTGACGTCGAGGCGCAGGTCCGCGTCGGCGTCGGTGCGTTCGGCGCCGTCGGGGCTGATGCGGTAGCGACCGTCGTTGGCGGGCAACAGCGGGTCGGTCACTTCGAGGACGACCGGTTCGGCCTCGCCGTAGGTGCGGGCGGCGAGTGCGGCGGGCGCGTCGATCACGCGCAGCCACGTTTCGTCCTCGACGGCCTTGACCTTCACCGCGCGCGCGTCGGTGAAGAGCAGTTCGACGGGTTCGTCCACGGGGCGGGCGATCACGGAGATGTCGTCGACGAGGTCCACCGACAGCAGGAACCGCCACAGGCCAGCAAACGCGGCGGGGTTGGTGTAGTGGAACTCGAAGACCGTGAGTTTCTGCCGGTCGCCCTCGCCGCGTTCGACGTGGTAGACGAGGTAGCCGTCGACGCCGTCCGGGCCGCGGTGCACCGCGGTCTCGACGGGGCTGTCCGAGCGGCGGGCCTGGTTCTCGTTCATGGGCCAGTAGTGCGCGGGCCGCGTGATCATGCCGGGCCGGGCGGTGCCGGTGGCGGCGTAGAGGTCGGGCCAGTGCAGCAGGGCCTGCTCGAGGCCGAACACGCTGACCTCGCCGCCGGACGGTGCTTCCGGGCGCAGCCGCGCGTGGCGGCGGTCGACGACGAGGTTGCGGCTGAGGGTCGCGACGCCGTAGCCGTACCGGCCGTAGATCGCGCCTTCGGTGGCGTGCAGGGACGCCAGCACCACGTCGCGTTCGGCGAAGTCCTGCAGCTGCGCGGCCTGTAGGGCGCTGAGCACGCCGCGGCGGGTGCGGCCGGCGCGCACGCCGACGCCGGTCACGGCCGCGAGCGGCACGCGCGCGCCGCCGGGGAGGACGACCTCGTGGTCGGCGGCGCGCACGGTGCCGATCAGCTCCGGGTCGAACGCGGCGAACACGCGCGACTCCTGCAGAGCCTCGCCGATCCGCTCCCACTCCTCGTCGCTGCCGGCCTTGACGTGCAGCGCGGACCGGAACAGGTTCCAGGCCGCGCGCTGCTCGTCGGCGGAGGACAGGAGTCGTACGGTGTGGTCGCTCATGCCGCGATCATCCTGTGGCCAGCGGGGTGCGGGCCACCGATTTACCCGGCTTCACTTTTCAGAGTGGATCACCGCGGTGATCATGGGGCGGCAGGCGGCGAGACCTCGTAGTTGCCGTCGCTGCCCTTGACGGTGATCGGCACCTGCTGCGGCTTGCCGTTGATGGTCGCGGTGCACTCGAACTTTGCACCGTCCTCGACCTTCTGCTCGGCCGGGCAGGTGACGCCGGTGACGCCTTCGATCTTGTAGGTGTCGGTGAGCAGCTTCGCGACGTCGGTCTGCATCTGGGTGTTGTTGAAGACCTCGGTCTTGAAGAAGCCGGGGGCGACGAACCCGAGGATCGCGACCACGGCCACCACCACGATGAGCGCGCCGATGCCGATGAACAGGCCGCGCTTCGACTTCGGTTCGTCACCGGTGTCGCCGACGGTCTGCGCGAGGGCGGTCGCCTGGCCGTAGTCGTACTGGTTGCCGGCGGGCTGGCCGTAGGGCTGTTGAGCCTGCGGGCCGGTCTGCGGCTGGCCGTACAGCGGCTGCTGCTGCGGGCCGCTCTGCGGGTACCCGCCGCCGGGCTGCTGCCCGTACTGCTGGGGCGGCTGCTGCCGGTTCGGGTCGTAGGGCTGGCCGTACTGCTGCGGGGGCGGCTGCTGGCCCCACTGCGGTTGCTGCGGCGACTGCGGTGGCTGCTGCTGGGGGTAGCCGCCGGGCTGCTGGCCGTACTGGGGCTGCTGCTGCGGCTGGACCCACTGCGTCGGCTGCGAGTCGAAGGGCTGCTGGGGCTGCTGGCCGTACTGCTGCGGGTTGTAGGGCTGCTGTTGCTGCTCCTGCGGCCCGCTCGGCGGGTAGGCGCCGCCCGGCTGTTGCCCGTATTGCGGCTGCTGCCCGTACTGGGGCTGCTGCTGCGGGTCGTTGCCGCCATACGGCGTGCTCATCGTTCGCCTCCGCCTTGATTGCCTGTGGCAGTGACCTCCTCGGGAGGAGTCGCTGCCCACGGTGTCGAGCGCGATCCAACCACAGGTCGGGGCCGAGCACACGCGTCCACGCGCACCCTGTCCGAGCGGTGACCTCGACCTGCCCGCGAACGCCCTGCGGCCGAGGCGCGCGCTTCCGGCAAAACAGTCATGCCCCGCCGGCCGCGACGACGCCGCGGCGCAGTGCGCGCACGGCTTCCGCGGCGGCGGCGCCGACCGGGTCGGCTTTGCCGAGGACGTCGCGGATCTGGTCGAGCAGGTCGATCACCTGGCGTGACCAGCGGACGAAGTCGCCGGCGGACAGTTCCTGGCCGTTGGTCTCGGCGGCGGTGAGGACCTTCTCGAGCGATTCGCCGCGGGCCCACCGGTAGACCGGCCACGCGAAACCGGCGTCGGGTTCGCGGGTGCGGTCGAGGTGGTGGCGGCGTTCGTCCTCGGTGAGGTCGACCCACAGCTTGGTGGTCTCTTCCCAGGCCTTGGGCACGGAGCCGCCGGGCAGGCGCGGCTCCCCCGCCATATCGCGGCGGGCCTCGAACACGAGCGTGGACACGACGGCGGCGAGCTCGGCCGCGCCGAGGCCTTCCCACACGCCATGGCGGATGCACTCGGCGGCCAGCAGGTCGGACTCGCTGTAGAGACGCGCGAGGCGGTGGCCGTGTTCGGTGACGCGGTCCTCGCCGGTGCCGGGGCCGAGGTAGCCGCGTTCGCCGAGCAGCGCGAGGATCCGGTCGAACGCGCGGGCCAGCGAGTGGGTGGTCGCGGCGACCTTGCGTTCGAGCTGCTCGGTCTCGGCCTGCAGGCGCTGGTAACGCTCGACCCAGCGCAGGTTGGCCTCGCGTTCGGCCAGACCGTGGCAGGGGTGGGCGCGCAGGGCGCGCTGCAGGGCGTTGAGCTCCGCATCATCGCCCTGGCTCGTGCGGCGCCGCTGGCGCCCGGGCAGGGAGATGCCGGAGTCGCGCAGGGCCGACGCGATGTCGCGGCGGGTCTTGGGTGAGCGCAGTTCGACGTGCTTGGGCAGGCGGATGCGGCCGAGGGGCTCGACCGGGGCCGGGAAGTCGGCGACCGAAAGCGGCCCGGACCAGCGGTCCTCGGTGACGACCACGGGCCGCGGCTCGCGGATCGGATCCAGGCCCGGGTCGACGACCACGGCCAGCCCGGCGCGGCGCCCGGCGGGCACGGCGATGACGTCGCCCTTGCGCAGCTTCTCCAGCGATTCCGCGGTGCCGGCGCGGCGGGTGGCGGTGTTCTGCCGGGAGAGCGTCTTCTCGCGGGCGGAGATCTTGGCGCGCAGCTCGACGTATTCGAGCATCTCGTCGAACTCTCCGGTCACCGCGCGGGCGTAGCCGACGAGGGCTTCCTTGTTGCGGTCGATGCGCCGCGAGGTGCCGACCACGGACCGGTCGGCCTGGAACTGGGCGAACGACTGTTCCAGCAGCTCGCGCGCGGAGTCTGCGCCGACCTGGGCGACGAGGTTGACGGCCATGTTGTAGCCGGGCCGGAACGACGAGCGCAGCGGATACGTACGCGTGGAGGCGAGGCCGGCGACCTGCTTCGGGTCGACGCCGGGCTGCCACGCGACGACGGCGTGGCCCTCGACGTCGATACCGCGGCGCCCGGCGCGGCCGGTCAGCTGCGTGTACTCGCCCGGGGTGAGGTCGACGTGGGCTTCGCCGTTGTACTTGACCAGCCGTTCCAGCACCACAGTGCGCGCGGGCATGTTGATACCCAGCGCGAGGGTCTCGGTGGCGAACACGGCCTTGACCAGGCCGCGCAGGAACAGTTCCTCGACGGTCTCCTTGAACGCGGGCAGCAGGCCCGCGTGGTGGCCGGCGAAGCCGCGTTCCAGCGCTTCGCGCCATTCCCAGAAACCGAGGACGCTCAGGTCGCCCTCGGGCAGGTCGGCGGTGCGCTCGGCGACGATGCGGCGGATCTCCTCGACCTGCTCGGGCCCGTTGAGCCGCAGGCCGGAGCGCACGCACTGCGCGACGGCGGCGTCGCAGCCGGCGCGGGAGAAGATGAACACGATCGCGGGCAGCAGCCCGGCCGTGTCGAGGCGCTCCACGACGTCGACGCGTGAGGGCGGGCGGAACCGTTGCGGGCGGGGTGCGCCGCGGCGGCCTCCGCGGTTGCCGCGCATCGAGGCGGGGGCGAAGCGGCCGAGCTCTTCGGCGCGGCGCAGCAGGCCGGGGTTGATGCTCAGCTCGGCGTTCGGGTCGCCTTCGTCCTGGCCGGCGAACAGGTCCATCAGGCGGTTGCCGATGAGCATGTGCTGCCACAGCGGCACGGGCCGGTGCTCGTCGACGACGACGGTGGTGTCGCCGCGGACCTCGACGAGCCATTCGCCGAACTCCTCGGCGTTGCTCACGGTGGCCGAGAGCCCGACGACGCGGACGTGTTCGGGCAGGTGGAGGATCACTTCCTCCCACACGGCGCCGCGGAAGCGGTCGGCGAGGTAGTGGACCTCGTCCATCACGACGTAGCCGAGCTCGGGGATGGCGGAGCTGCCGGCGTAGAGCATGTTGCGCAGCACCTCGGTGGTCATCACGACCACCTGCGCGTTGCCGTTGATGGAGGTGTCGCCGGTGAGCAGGCCGACGGCGTCGCTGCCGTAGTGGGCTACGAGGTCGGCGTACTTCTGGTTGGACAGCGCCTTGATGGGCGTCGTGTAGAAGCATTTACGGCCCTCGGCGAGTGCCAGGTGCACGGCGAACTCGCCGACCACGGTCTTGCCGGCGCCGGTGGGTGCGCACACGAGCACGCCGTGGCCGTCTTCGAGAGCCTCGCAGCCGCGGACCTGGAAGTCGTCGAACTCGAACGACACCTCGCCGGCGAAACGCGTCAGCTGCGGGTATTTGGCGCGGCGGCGTGAGACCGCGTAGGCCTCGGCCGGGGAAGGTGAAGGGCTAGTGGCCACCCCGTCAGGGTTCCACACGGCACCGACAGTCCGCACGCGGCGTGCCGACCGGTGTGTGGCCGTGCGGTTACGGGGCGACGACGGTGAGCGCGTCGGGCACGCAGGTGGCGGTGACGGGGGTGGTGCCCTGGGATTCGCCGTCGGCGTAGGCGGGCCATCCGGGGCCGGTTCCGGTTTCGATGCCGGTTTCGATACTCAGTGTCCGGGTGCGCAGGGTGCGGACGGCGGGGTGGTCGAGGTGCGCGCCGGTTCGCAGGCCGGGCAGCAGGCGCAGCAGCTGCAGGCGGCCGGCGGCGCCGATCACGGTGACGTCGAAAAGCCCGTCGTCCGGCGTGGCCTGGGGGCAGATGGGGACGCCGCCGCCGTAGTAGGGGGTGTTGCCGACGGCGATCAGCGTGGCGTCGAGCTCGAGGGTGCCTTCGTCGGTGTGGAGGGTGACGGGGCGGGGGCGGAAGGCAGCGAGCTCGGCGAGGATGGCGACGTCGTAGCGGCGGGGGCCGGAGGGCCAGCGGAGGCTGTTGGCGCGGGCGTTGACGGCGGCGTCGAATCCGGAGCACAGGACCGTGGCGAACCAAGCGCCCTGCTCTCCCGCGCCGCTGCCTTCCGCGCCGCCGAGGCGGCCGAGGTCGAGGGTGCGGCGGGTGCCGGCGCGCAGGGCTTCGGCGAGCTTGTCTGCGGCTGTGAGGGCGTCGGGTGGGGTGCCGAGGGCGCGGGCGAAGTCGTTGCCGGTTCCTGAGGGCACGAGGCCGAGGGCGACGTCGTGGTCGGCGCAGAATTGCACGCCTTGATGCGCGGCGCCGTCGCCGCCGAGGACGATGAGCACGTCGAGACCCTCGGCGTGCGCGGATCGCATGAGGGCTCGGGATTCCTCGACGCTGGTGGCGGTGAGGACGTCGAGCCTTTCGACGGCGAGGCGCAGCCGGGCGGCCACGGCGTCCGCGATCCGGGCCGCGGCTCCGTGGCCGGAGGCCGGGTGGACGGCGAGCGCCGCGGTGAGCCCCATGCGGTGGTGGTTACGTGATGTCGTCGGTCGACTGGCTGCGCGGCGAGGTCACGGGCTCGTCTTCCTCGACGGTGCTCGGCGTGTAGTTGAACGGTGCGGCTTCGTCGTCGTCGAGCTTGTCCCAGCCCTCGTCTTCGCGGATCTTGTCGCGCTTGCGGTCGTGGAAACGCGTGATCTGGATGGCGATCTCGAACAGCACGGTGAGTGCGGCGGCGAGACCGAGCATGGAGAACGGGTCGGAGCCCGGCGTCGCGAACGCGGCGAACACGAACAGCGCGAACAGGATGCCGCGACGCCACCGCTTGAGCTGCTGGTAGCGGACGACCCCGACGAGGTTGAGCATCACCACGATCAAGGGGAGCTCGAAACTGACGCCGAAGATGAGCAGCAGCGACAGGATGAACGAGATGTACTTGTCCGCGGTCAACGCGGTCACGAACTGGTCCTGGCCGAAGCCCGCCAGCAGCGCCAGCGCGTGCGGCACGAGGAAGTACGCCAGCACGGCACCGGCGGCGAAGAGCACCGAGGCGAAGCCGACGAAGACGAGCGCGTACTTGCGTTCCTTCGTGTAGAGCCCGGGAGCGATGAACGCCCAGAACTGGTACAGCCAGAACGGCGAGAGCAGGACCGCGCCGGCCGCGACGCCGATCTTCAGGCGGACCATGAAGACCTCGAACGGCTGCGTCTGCAGCAGCCGGCACCCGGCCTGGTTGCCACCGAAGCGCTGTTCGGCGGGGATGGCGCAGTACGGGTGGGTCATGATGTCGCCGAGCGACGGGATCGGGCCGAGGTGCTGTTCGAACCAGATCCAGCCGAAGATGCCGCCGATGACGATGAACAGCAGGGCGAACCCGAGCCGGCGCCGGAACTCGTAGACGTGCTCGATGAGTGTCATCGTGCCGTCGGGGTTTCTCCGGCGGCTGCGCCGGCGCCGGTTGCTGGGGCGCGCGCCTGCGCCGTTGGCGGCTTCCGCCACTGGTCGTTCCGTTCTCGTCATAGCCCGCCGGAGCGCGCTGGGTGTTCAGCGCGCTCCGCGGACCGGGGACCGGGTGGGGTGGTCGGGCCTCAGCTGGCGTTCTTCTGCGGCTGCTCGGCCGCCTGCTGCTTCTTCAGCTCGTCGAGCTGGCGCTGGAGGTCGGCGACCTGCTGGTCCTGGGCCGGGGCGGTGGCCTGCGGGAGCTGGCGGGTCTCGACCTGCTCGGCCTCGTCCTTGTGCTCGCCGGTGAGGTCCTTGGTCTCGGCCTTGAAGATCTTCATGGACTTGCCGATGGAGCGGGCGGCGTCCGGAAGCCTCTTGGCCCCGAACAGCAGAACCACGACGAGCACCAGGATGATGATGTGCCACGGCTGCAGCGCGTTCATGGCGGTGGCCTCCTTGTTTCTTTAGTCGTTGCCGATGTTACTGGTTTCCGGTGCGTCGCGGCGCTGCGCCACGGCCACGCGAAGTGCTGCGGACCGGGCGCGGAGGAGTCCGGTCCGGTCCTGGGTGTTCGTAGCCACCATGCTCAGGGTGCGGCGGAACTGGCGCAAGACTCTGATCGTCCGTACTGCCAGGAGAATCAGGACGAGCAGGCCCGCCGCGAGCACTACGTAAGTGGGCAAGTACGACACGTGGGTTACCTTAACGGCCGTAGGTTGACGGTAGGTGACGGGATCGGGCCACCGCGTCGGCCGCTCGTCGTCGAACCGCGTCAGCGAGTGTGACGGGGCTCTCCACCTGCGCGTCTCCGGCGAGTCCGAGGACCAAACGGACCATCCAGGACTCGTCCGCATAGCGCATCCGGATGCGCAGCCGCCCACCGTCGAGTTCGGCGAGTTCTTCACACGGGTAGTACTCCGCGACCCAGCGCGCGTCGGGGTCGAGCACGAGCTCGGCCTCGCACTGGTCGGGCCGCGCGGAGAACACGCCGTCGGACAGGTCGGTGGGCCGCGCGTGGGCCGGGGGCGCGGCGGGTTCGTCGAGCACGGTCAGCTCGTCGATGCGGTCGAGGCGGAACAGCCGGACGTCCTCGACGCGGCGGCACCAGGCTTCGAGGTAGCCGACGGCCTGCACGATGAGCAGCCGCATCGGGTCCACGGTGCGTTCGGTGATCTGGTCCTTGGACGCGGTGTAGTACCGCATCCGCAGGGCGCGCCCGGCCTGCAGCGCGGCCGCGACCTCCTCGCGGGTCTTCGCGGCGCGTTTGCCCTCGCGCACGCCGCCGCCGACCACGACACCGGCCGGCTGGGCCTGGCCCGCGGCGTCCTCGATCTTGGCGATCGAGCGGCGCACGGCGTCGCCGTCGACCACGCCGGGGGTGTCGGCGAGCGCGCGCAGGGCCACGAGCAGCGCGGTGGCCTCGCCGCCGGTGAGGCGCAGGGGGCGGCTCATGCCGGCGTCGTGGGTGACGACGATGGTGTCGCCTTCGAAGGAGAGGTCGATCAGGTCGCCCGGGCCGTAGCCGGGCAGGCCGCACATCCACAGCAGTTCGAGGTCCTTGCGCAGCTGGCGCGGCGTGACGTCGAAGTCGTGGGCGGCCTCGTCGACGCGCACGCCGGGGCGCGCGAGCAGGTAGGGCACGAGCGCGAGCAGGCGCGGCATGCGTTCGGTGGAGCCGCTCATCGGCCGCTCCCCTGCTCGGCGCGGGCGAGGACGGCTTCGAGGCGGTGCTGCACGGATTTGGCGAGCACGTCGGGTTCGAGCACGAGCACGTCGGGTCCCTGGGCGGCGATCCAGTCGGCGGCCGACTCGGGGAAGAACAGGCCGATCTCGATGAGGTCGCCCTCCTCGCCGTCGATCGTGTCGCGGCCGACGACCTCGCCGCGGCGGCGCACGCCGGCGGCGCGCCCGTCCGCGACCCAGAGGCGGGCGGTGGTGACGGGGCTGGATTCCTCGCTGCCGCCGGTGACGGACACGAGCTGCAGCAGGTTCACACCCTCGGGCCGCGTCACCGCGCCGGGCTCGCCGATAGGGGTCACTTTGCCGGTGACGCGGGAGAGCCGGAAGCAGCGGGTCGCACCGCGGTCGCGGTCGTGCCCGACGACGTACCAGCGAGCGCGCCAGGACACGACTCCCCACGGTTCGAGCTCACGCATGCGGCGTTCCGGGGAGCCGACGCGGCGGTACTCGAAGCGCACGGCCTGGCCGCTCTGCACGGCGGCGAGCAGCGGCCCGAACGCCGGCTCGGCGCGCACGCGGGGTTCGATCACGGTGGGCGCCTGGTCGTCGACCTCGACGCCGGCAGCGCGCAGCTTCACGAGCGCGCCCTGGGCCTGCCCGGTCAGCTCGGGCGAGTCCCACAGGCGCACGGCGAGGCCGACGGCGGCCGCTTCGTCGGGGGCCAGGTCGATCTCACCGAGCTCGTAGTCGCGGCGGGCGATGCGGTAGCCCTCGACGGGGTCGAACGCGGAGTTGCGGCCGGTCTCCAGGGGGATGCCGAGCTCCCGCAGCTCCGTTTTGTCGCGTTCGAACGTGCGGAAGAAGGCCTCGTCGCTGGCCGCGTCGGCGTACCCGGGCACGATTCCGCGAATCCGCTCGGCGGTGAGGTACTGCCGGGTGGACAGCAGGGCGAGCACGAGGTTGACCAGCCGTTCGGCGCGTGCGGTGGACACCCGTACAACCCTAGCTCTCCTCGTCGTCCCCGATCGTGAGGTTCCCCGAACGCGTCGCGACCCTAGCCTAGAACCATGGCTGAACGTGTACTGCTGGTGACCGGAGCGTCGCGAGGGATCGGGGCGGCCACGGCCAGGCGCGCCGTGTCGGCGGGGTTCCGGGTGGCGCTCGTGGCCCGGAAATCCGAGGTCGTGGCCCCGCTCGTGGCCGAGTTCGGCGAGGAAAACGCGCTGGCGCTGGCCGCCGACGTCACCGACTGGCGGGGTGTGTCGGGCGCGGTCGAGGCGACGCTGGCGCGGTTCGGGCGGCTGGACGCGGCTTTCGCGAATGCCGGGATCGGCATGGGCGTGTCGTTCTTCGGCAACGGCGGCGCGGAGCCCGAACAGTGGCGGGAACTGGTGCTGACCAACGTTTACGGTCCCGCGCTCACGGCCCGTGCCGTGCTGCCGGCGTTGGCGGACACGAGCGGTCATCTCGTGCTGACGGGTTCGGTCGCCGGCCGTTACCCGCGCAAGGGGAGCCTGTATTCGGCGACGAAGTGGGCGGTGAGCGGGCTGGCGGCGGGAATCCGGGAGGAGGCGGTGGGCACGGGCGTGCGGGTCACGCTGGTGCAGCCCGGTATCACCGACACCGACATCCTGACGGATGAGCAGCGGCGCAAGCCGAAGCTCGAGGCCGACGACGTCGCCCGCGCGGTGCTCTACGCGCTGGAGCAGCCGCCGTCGGTGGACGTCAACGAGATCATGGTCCGCCCGACCGGGCAGGTCCTTTAGCGCTCCAGCCGGGCGACGCGGCCGCCGGTGCCGCCGGCCCAGCAGCTGCCCGCGGGCGCGCAGTCGACGGTGTCGAAGCTGCCGGTGTCGAACCGCGTCCAGTGGCGGCCGCCGTCGGGGCTGAGGTCGCTGCCGCCGGGGCCGACGGCGATGACGGAGCCGCCGAGCCACGCGAGCCCGGAGCGGTAGCCCGCGGGGTATTGCGCCGGGGTGCGCCAGGTACGGCCGCGGTCGGCGCTGAGCGCGACGGCCGGGCCGGGCGCCGTGGGGTTCGCGAAGTCCCCGCCGATCGCGACGCCTTGCCACGGCGTGCGGAACGCGAGCGCGAACACGCCGGCGGACGCGCTGCTGGGCAGCGGGGTGTCGGCGACGGTCCAGTGGTGCCCGGCGTCGCCGGTGTGCAGCACCCGGGCGCGGTCCCCGCCGCCCATCGCGAGCCACGCGTCGAACGGCCCGGAGGTGGCCACGCACTGGCCGCTCGCCGCGAAGCCCGCTTCGCCGGGCAGGGCGGGCGGGAACGCGCTGTCGGGGATCTGCCGCCAGGTACGGCCGCCGTCCGCGGTGGCCTGCACGCGGAACTTCCCGTCGACGGGGTCGCTCATCGCGAGACCGCGCCAGGGGTCGAAGAAGGCGAAGCAGTCGTAGAACGCTTTCGGGTCGGGGTTGGCGAACGTCTGGCGCCAGTGCCGGCCGGCGTCGTCGGTGCGGTAGACGCGCGAGTCCTCCCCGGGGCCGATGGAGAGCACCACGGCGTGGTCGGCGTCGAAGGCCTCGATGTCGCGGAACTCCAGCGTCTCCGTGCCGGGCGGCCCGACGGGGCTCCAGGTGCGGCCGCCGTCCGTGGTGCGTAAGACGGTCCCCTGCGTGCCGCTGACCCACGCCACGCGCCCGCTGACGGCCGAAAGCCCCCGGAACTGCGCCGGGAGCCCGGTCGGCGTCAGCCGCCACGACGGGAGCCGCTGAGCCGCGCCCGCCACCCCACCGGCGACCAGCGGCAGCACCGCACCCAGCAGAACCACCAACGTACGCACGAGCCGCATGCGGCCGATCTTGCCGCACCCGGACGGCGACTTTCGTCGGGAACGCCGGATCTGCCAACCGCCCGTCGGGCCCGAGCCGATTGCGCCGGAAATGCCCGAGGGCCGCCTCGCGTGGTGGCGGGGCGACCCTCGGCGGCTGCGGTCCTGGCGGGTTACAGCGAGCTGATCAGGCGTTCCACTCGCTCGTCCACCGAGCGGAACGGGTCCTTGCACAGCACGGTGCGCTGGGCCTGGTCGTTGAGCTTGAGGTGGACCCAGTCGACGGTGAAGTCGCGGCCGGCGGCCTGGGCGGCGGCGATGAAGTCTCCGCGGAGCTTGGCACGGGTGGTCTGGGGCGGGGTGTCCTTGGCGGCTTCGATCTCGCCGTCGTCGGTGACGCGCTTGACCAGGCCCTTGCGCTGCAGCAGGTCGAAGATGCCCCGGCCGCGGCGGATGTCGTGGTAGGCGAGGTCGAGCTGGGCGATGCGGGGGCTGGAGAGGTCCAGGTCGTGCTTCGCGCGGTAGCGCTCGACCAGGCGGTGCTTGATGGCCCAGTCGATCTCGGTGTCGATCTTCGCGAAGTCCTGCTGTTCGACGGCCTCCAGGGCGCGGCCCCACAGCTCGACCACCCGCTCGTTGGCGGGGGTGGAGCCATTCTCCTTGAGGTGCTGCACGGCGCGCGCGTGGTACTCGCGCTGGATGTCGAGCGCCGAGGCCTCGCGGCCGCCGGCGAGGCGGACCTGGCGACGGCCGGTCAGGTCGTGGCTGATCTCGCGGATCGCCCGGATCGGGTTGTCGAGGGTGAAGTCGCGGAACTGCACGCCGGCCTCGATCATCTCGAGCACCAGGTTCGCCGACCCGATCTTGAGCATCGTGGTGGGCTCGGCCATGTTCGAGTCGCCCACGATCACGTGCAGGCGCCGGTAACGCTCGGCGTCGGCGTGGGGCTCGTCGCGGGTGTTGATGATGGGGCGCGAGCGTGTGGTGGCGCTGGAGACGCCCTCCCAGATGTGCTCCGCGCGCTGCGAGAGGCAGTACACGGCGCCGCGGGGGGTCTGCAGGACCTTGCCCGCGCCGCAGATGAGCTGGCGGGTCACGAGGAACGGCAGCAGCACGTCGGCGATGCGGGAGAACTCGCCGGCGCGCGTCACGAGGTAGTTCTCGTGGCAGCCATACGAGTTGCCCGCGGAGTCGGTGTTGTTCTTGAACAGGAAGATGTCGCCGCCGATGCCCTCGTCGGCCAGCCGGCGCTCGGCGTCGACCAGCAGGTCCTCGAGGATCCGCTCACCGGCCTTGTCGTGCGTGACCAGCTGCGTGAGGTCGTCGCACTCGGCCGTCGCGTACTCGGGGTGCGAGCCCACGTCGAGGTAGAGCCGGGAGCCGTTGGAGAGGAAGACGTTCGACGAGCGTCCCCAGGACACGACCCGCCGGAAGAGATACCGCGCGACCTCGTCGGGCGAGAGCCTGCGCTGACCGTGGAAGGTGCACGTGACCCCGAACTCGGTCTCGATGCCAAAGATCCGCCGCTGCATCCCACCAGAGTAGGCGCTGCACCCCCTTGAGCGGTGCGCCGATCGGGCGGCGACACGCGGTCGGTACGTTGCGTGGGGTGAGAAATCGCGCGAATCCGGCGACGGAGCAGCGTGGCCCAGGCCGGACGGAGAAGAGGTCAGCGACGGTGTTGTACCAGCTCAGCCGCCCGTTCCGGAAGGTGGGGCGCACCGATCGGGCCCTGATCCGCCGTAGCGCGGCCCTGCCGAAGACCCGCGCCGACGATGTTTTGGGCCGGCTTTCGAAATCCGCGAACAAATCGCGCCTGTGGTGGGTCGTGGCCGCCGCACTGGCCGCGCGCAAGGGTGCGACGCGCCGGGGAGCGCTGCGCGGGATGGTCGCCATCGCCGGGGCGAGCGCGGCCGCGAACCTGCTCGGCAAGCCGATGTTCCCCCGCCGGCGCCCGGCCGAGGACGAGGTGCCCGAGCACCGGCGGCTGCGCAAGCGGCCCACGTCCTCGTCGTTCCCGTCCGGCCACGCGGCATCGGCGGCCGCGTTCGCCACGGCCGTCGCGATGGAGTCGCCCAAGGCCGGGCTCGTCGTCGCACCGCTGGCGGGCGCGGTCGCGTACTCGCGGGTGCACACCGGCGTCCACTGGCCCAGTGACGTCGGCGCCGGCCTGGTGATCGGCGTCGGGGTCGCCGCCCTGACGAGGCACTGGTGGCCGCTGCACCCCGACGTGCCCGCCCGCACCGCGCACACGGCCGAAGCGCCGGAGATGCGCGACGGCGAGGACATGCTGGCCCTGGTCAACCCGCACTCCGGCGTCGACGGCCAGGACCCGACCGAGGACGTCCGCTACGCCTGGCCCAAGGCCACGCTGCTCTACCCCGACCCGCACCAGGACCTGCGCGACCAGCTCGCGGCCGAGATCGACGCCCGCGGCGGCTCCGTGCGTGCGCTGGGCGTGGCGGGTGGTGACGGCACGGTCGCCGCGGTCGCGTCCGTGGCCGCCGAACGCGGCCTGCCGCTCGCGCTCATTCCCGCGGGCACGCTCAACCACTTCGCCCGTGACGTCGGCGTGCGGTCGATGCCCGACGCCGACGCGGCCACCGAAGCCGGCAACGCGGTCGGCATCGACCTGGGCGAGGTCGAGGTCCACGGCGCGGGCGAAGCGGAGCACCGCTGGTTCGTGAACACCGCGAGCCTCGGCGGCTACCCCGAGATGGTCCGGCTGCGCGAGAAGCTGCAGCAGAAGCACCCGAAATGGCCCGCGGCCGCGCTGGCGCTGGCCCGCGTGCTGCGCGGTGCGAAACCGCTGCCGATCCTGCTCAACGACGAACCCGCCGACGTCTGGCTGATCTTCGTCGGCAACGGCACCTACTCCCCCAAGGGCTTCGCACCGTCGCGGCGCCCGGCGCTGGACACCGGCCTGCTCGACGTGCGCTACCTGCGCGCCGACGTGCCGTACTCCCGCGCCCGGTTCCTGCTCGCGATGGTGACCAACAGCCTCAACGCCAGCCACGTCTACCAGCAGCTGGACGTGCCGGAGCTGCGCGTGAAGCTGCTCGGCGGCAACCGCCGCGTCGCCACCGACGGCGAGGTCGGGCCGCTCGGCAACGAGTTCACCTTCCGCGCCCGCCCCAGCGCCCTCACGATCTACCGCAACCCCGACAACCGGGCTTGACCAGCGTTTTACCCGCTCACAGCGAATCCACAGCACCTCGTCCCTAGCGTGATCACGTCAGGTGCGGGCGACCCTGCCCGCTTCCGTTCACGGCAGGGAACCCCCTCGTGCGTTTTTCCTCATGCGATGCCACGCGCCCGGCGGTGCGATCGTGATGCCGCAAGCCGCGGTCGACCCGGTACTGCCGCCCGACATCACGGCACAGGCGCGTGACCTCGGCCCGCTCGAGTCACCGGCGATCTGGCTGACCGCCGCGGGCGCGGCCGTCGCCGTACTCGCCGTGACCATCGTGCTCGGGCACCACCGGCGCGCCCGCCGCTGGGGAACCGGCGGCGCGGTGGTGCTCTTCCTCCTCGCGGCCGTGACCGCCGTGAACAGCTACGTCGGCTACGTCCGCACCCCTGGCGACCTCGGCCGGCTCTTCGAACGCGGCTCCGGCGCGGCCGACGCCGTGGGGATGCTGCTCGACGACGGCGCCGACGAACCCGACGCGCCGGCCGCCACCGCGCAGCGCCACCCCGCGGTGGTGAGCAGCGGGCAACGCATCGACGTGCTCAGCCTGCCCGACCCCGCCGACGCCGTACCCTCGGGCGAGAACTACGTGATCCTGCCGCCCGGCTACGACGACCCGGCCAACGCCGGCCACCGCTACCCCGTCGTCTACCTGATCCACGGCTACCCCTACGGCGGCCCGCGCGACTGGCTCACCTCCGGCGCCGCGCCCGACGCGCTGCACAACCTCGAAGCCGACCACGTGATCGCCCCGATGATCGTGGTCAGCGTCGACCTCACCGCCGGCGTGCCCAGCAAGGACTGGGAAGGCCTCGACGTCCCCGGCGGGCCACAGCTCGAGACCTACCTCGCCAAAACCGTCGTCACCGGCGTCGACCACCACTACCGGACCCTCGCCGACCGCCGCCACCGCGCACTCGGCGGCATGTCCGGCGGCGGGTTCGCCGCCCTCAACACCGGCCTGCACCACCTCGACGAATTCGCCACCCTCGTGATCGCCCTGCCCTACGACGACCTCAACGACTCCATCGGCGTCCTCGACGGCCATCCCTCCGCCATCGCCGCGAACACGCCACGCCACTACCTGCCGACGATGACGTTCACCGCACCGATCTCCGTGCTCCTCGCGGCCGGCACCGGCGCCCCCACCGACGTCGCCACGGCCCACCGCATCGCCGACGCGCTGCACCGCCGCGGCCAGGACGCCGTCGTCCACACCGAACACGGCTTCAACCACACCTGGCACACCGCCCGCGCGACCCTGCCCTACCTCCTGGCCTTCGCCGACCAGAACTTTCGCAGCACGCCGGCGTCCTGAACCAGTCCTGAAACGCCGAGTGGGCCGCCCGGAAACCCGGACGGCCCACTCGCACGACCACTTCACTCCGTGGCCGTCACTCCTTGGCGGAGTCACCGTCCGAGTCACCCTCGGCCGGCTTCTCGGCGTCGTCCTTCGCCGGCGCCGCGGGCAGCAACGCATCCAGCGCCGCCCCCGTGAGCCGACGGAACGCCCGCCGCGGCCGCGCCCGGTCCAGCACGGCCACCTCGAGCTTGATCTGGTCCGGTTCGGCAGCGGCCGCACCGTTGTTGCCGTTCGACGACGACGCGGACGCCCGCAGGCCCTCGATCGCCGTCGCCAGCGCCGTCGCCAGATCGTGCTCCGGGTCGACGGTGTCCTTCAGCTTCGTGCTGATCGGCTCGGTCTGGCCACCCATCACCACGAACGGCGACTCGTCGAAGATCGACCCGTCGTAAGTCAGCCGGTACAGCTGATCCTCCGACTGGTTCGCCCCGACCTCGGCGACACACACCTCCACCTCGAACGGCTTCAGCTGCTCGGTGAAGATGCTGCCCAGCGTCGCCGCATACGCGTTCGCCAGCGCCCGCGCGCTCACGTCACGCCGGTCGTACTGATAGCCCTTCAGGTCCGCATGCCGGATCCCCGCCACCCGCAGGTTCTCGAACTCCGAGTACCGGCCCACCGCGGCGAACCCGATCCGGTCATAGATCTCCGACACCTTGTGCAAGGTCGCCGACGGGTTCTCCGCCACGAACAGCACCCCGCCGGAATACTTCAGCACCACCACGCTCCGGCCGCGCGCGATGCCCTTGCGCGCCAGCTCGGAACGCTCCCGCATCAGCTGCTCGGGAGAGGCATACAACGGCATCGTCACGGTGTCGGCTCCACGTTCTCCGGTGTACCGGCGGTCGAAGGTTCAGCGTTCGGGAAAGTCACCGGCGATCAGCTCGGCCGGTGGTGCGTGCGCTCGGCGCGGCCGGCCACCACGGCCTCCGCCACCGCCGCCGTCTGCTCCGACGGCAGCTGCACCGCACCGGTCTCGGCGGTGATCGTGACAACGCTCGGGAAGATGCGCCGCACCAGGTCCGGCCCACCACTCGCCGTGTCGTCGTCCGCGGCGTCGTACAACGCCTCCACGGCCGCCCGCACCGCGGCGTCGACATCCGCGTCGGGGTCGTACAGCTTCTTCAACGCCGACTTCGCGAACAGCGAACCCGAACCGACACCCGCGTACCCGGCGTTCTCCTCGTAGCGCCCACCGGCGGCGTCGTACGAGATGATCCGGCCGGCGCGCTTCGCGTCCTCGGCCTCCAAGTCATAGCCCACGAACAGCGGCACCACGGCCAAGCCCGCCATCGCCATGTCCAGGTTGGCCTTCACCATCCCGGCCAGCTTGTTCGTCTTGCCGTCCAGCGACAGCGACACACCCTCGATCTTCTCGTAGTGCGCCAGCTCCACCGCGTACAGCCGGACCATCTCCACGGCCAGGCCCGCGGTACCCGCGATCCCCACCGCCGAGTACTCGTCCGTGACGTGCACCTTCTCGATGTCCCGGCTCGCGATCAGGTTCCCCGACGTCGCCCGCCGGTCACCCGCGATCAGCACACCCCCGGCGAACGTCAGCGCCACGATCGTGGTCCCGTGCGGCACCGCCAGCTCACCCGCCCCGGACGACGGCACCCGCCGCGCCGGCAACAGCTCAGGCGCCTGCGCCCGCACGAAGTCCGCGAACGACGACGAAGCCGGCGAGAAGTACGAAGCAGGCAGGCCGGGTCCCGAAAAACCCGCCCGAGGGAAGGTGTTGTCCATACGTGCTCTTGGTTCCCATCTGTATCGGCTGAAGAAACAACGCTGAAGCCGCGTGCCGAAGCTGTGCAACCCGAAACCGTGCCGAGGCGAACTCTGCCGCGCCATCCGTCGCCGCGCAGTATGTCGCCCGCACCGCCGAAGTCGCACAGCGGCACGCCAACCGACAACCGCCCCCGGAAACCCGAGGGCGGCTACCGGCCGCGAACGACTACTCGCCGCCCTTCTGCACGTAGGCGCGAACGAAGTCCTCGGCGTTCTCCTCTAGCACGTCGTCGATCTCGTCGAGGATCGTGTCGACGTCCTCGCCGAGCTTCTCGCGCCGCTCCTGGCCCGCCGCTCCGGTGGCTTCGAACTCCTCGTCGGAGTCTCCACCGCCGTGCTTCTCGATCTTCTCCTGCGCCATATCGCCTCCCGGTGTGGCCGATGATTCCTAGCCTACCCAGCGGCCCCGACATTCGGGGCAACGCCGCGATCCCGATCCGCGGCCCCGTGCCGGTTCGGACTAGTCCGAACCGGTGATCGCCTCGACCAGCTCCTCGGCCGTCGCCGCCGCGTCCAGCAGCTTCCCGACGTGCGCCTTCGTGCCCCGCAGCGGCTCCAGCGTCGGGATCCGCACCAGCGACTCCTTGCCCACGTCGAAGATGACCGAATCCCACGACGCGGCCGCGATCGACGTCGCGTACTTCTCCAGAGCCCGCCCCCGGAAGTACGCCCGGGTGTCCGACGGCGGAGTCGTGATCGCCGCCTGGACCTCCTCCTCCGTGACCAGCCGCTTCATCGACCCACGCGTGACCAGCCGGTTGTACAGGCCCTTCGCCAGCCGCACGTCCGAGTACTGCAAGTCCACCAGCCGCAACCGCGGCGCACCCCACGCCAGCTGGTCCCGCTCCCGATACCCCTCCAGCAGCCGCAGCTTCGCCGGCCAGTCCAGCCGGTCCGCGCACTCCTGCGGATCCCGAGCCAACGCGTCCAGCACCTCGCCCCAGACCCGCAGAACCTCCTTCGACGCCTCGTCCGCACCCGTGCGCTCGAGGTTCGCCGACGCGATCTCGTGGTAGGCGAACTGCATGTCCAGCCCCGAGAACTTCTTCCCGTTCGCCAGCTCGACCTTCGTCTTCAACGTCGGGTCGTGACTGATCTTGTGCACGGCCCGCACCGGCTCGTCCAGCTTCAACTCGTCGAACCGGATCCCCGACTCGATGAGATCCAGGATCAGCGCCGTCGTACCCACCTTCAGGTAGGTCGAATACTCCGACAGGTTCGCGTCACCGACGATGACGTGCAGCCGCCGGTACTTGTCCGCGTCCGCGTGCGGCTCGTCGCGCGTGTTGATGATCCCGCGCTTCAGCGTCGTCTCCAGGCCGACCTCGACCTCGATGTAGTCCGACCGCTGCGACAGCTGGAAACCGGCCTCTTCGCTCTGCTGGCCGATCCCGACCCGCCCCGAGCCCGTCACCACCTGCCGCGACACGAAGAACGGCGTCAACCCGGCGATGATCGCGGTGAACGGCGTCGACCGCGAACACAGATAGTTCTCGTGCGTGCCGTAGCTCGCACCCTTGCCGTCCACGTTGTTCTTGTACAGCTGCAACGGCGGCTGACCCGGCACGGACGCCGCCTTCAGCGCCGCCTCCTCCATCACCCGCTCGCCGGCCTTGTCCCAGATCACCGCGTCCCGCGCGTTCGTGACCTCAGGCGCCGAATACTCCGGGTGCGCGTGGTCCACATACAGGCGCGCACCGTTCGTCAAAATGACGTTCGCGGCGCCCAGATCCTCCACGTCCGGGTCGTGCCCCGGCCCACCCGGACCCGTCAAGTCGAACCCGCGCGCGTCGCGCAACGGCGACTCCACCTCGTAGTCCCACCGGGCCCGGCGAGCCCGCGGAATGTCAGCAGCCGCCGCGTAGGCGAGCACCACCTGAGTCGAGGTGAGCACCGGGTTCGCCGTGGCGTCCCCGGGCACGGCGATGCCGTACTCGACTTCGGTTCCCATGATCCGACGCATACCCACCACCCTACGGGGTAAGGCCGTGCGACGATGCCCCCATGCCAGGCAGTGACGAACTCGTTGCCCTCTATGACCGCGCCGGCCACGTCGTGGGCCAGGCCCCCCGCTCCCGCGTCCGCGCCGAAGGACTGTGGCACGCCGCCGGCGTGGTGCTCGTCCGTTCGGGCGACGGCGAATCCGTGTACGTCCACCTCCGCACCGCGGACAAGGACATCTTCCCGTCCACCTGGGACTGCTGGGCCGGCGGAGTCGTCGCCGCAGGCGAAACCCCCGCCGACTGCGCCCGCCGCGAGCTCGCCGAAGAACTCGGCGTCCACGGAGTGGAACCGGAACCCCTGTTCACCAAGATCTACGACAACGGCACCGTCCACTGCCACAACTTCGCCTACGAAGTCCGCTGGGACGGCCCCATCCACCACCAGGCCGAAGAAATCGTCGAAGGCCGCTGGCTCCCCCTGACCGAACTGCGCGCCTGGGTCGACGACCCCGAAAGCCCCTTCATCCCCGACGGCCGCGAAGGCGTCCAGGAGTGGTTCCGCCGCTACTGCTGAGCAACCAGCTTCGCCACGACCTTCGGCAGCAACCGCTTCGCCGCGTCCGCCGCCCGTGCCGGCGTGCTCGCCGCGACGCTCAACGCCGACACCAGCTCACCCTTCGCCACCAGCACCGTGCAGGTCGCCCCGTCGCACCACGCCCGCTGCTGCGAAACACCCGGCTGCGGCGCGATCGTCAGCACCTGACCGGCACAATCCGCAGCGGACACCACATCCGCACCCGACCCACCCGCGTACGCCGTGACCTCGTGCGTGATCCCCGAGCCACTCGGGTACACCCAGCTCGCCGACCGCCGCTCCCCCTGAGCCAACCCCGACAAGCACCCCGACGCCTTCCCCGGCCCGGGCGCCACGCCCTCCTCCGCAACGTCCTCATCGGACAGCAACCCGGCCGAAGCCGCCCCAGCGGCCAGAATCCGAGGATCGGGCGCGGCGGACGTGGGAGAACTCGGCGGCGCGGCAGGCGGCGGAATCACCGGCGCGGACGACGTCGCGCCGTTCACCGGCGTCGGATCGTCGTAGTACGTCTCGAGATCGTTGGGCCGGTTGCCGCACGCGGACGTGAGCCCTACGAGCGCGACCGCCGCCACCGCGAGCACCTGCCGATGACGCACCTGCCGCCCCTCCGGAAGATCCGAGAACCGCGGCCCACCCGCCGGGCCCGCGCTGCAGCGAGGGTAGTGCAGCCGCTCAGTCCCACCCGAGGTGGGACCGGTGCCGCCAGTACTCCTCCGGCGACTCCGCCAGAGCCGCCAACTCGGCCACCTCGTCCGCAGTCAGCGAAACCCGGGTGGCCGCCAGGTTCGCGGCCAGCTGCGCAGTGCTCGACGGACCCACCAGCGCCGCCGAAACCCAGTCGTTCGCCAGTACCGCAGCCACCGCGACCGCGTCCGGACCCACCCCGTGCGCGGCGGCGATGCGCGCGAGCGGCGCGGGCGCCTCCACGGCCAGCCGCCCGTTGGCCAGCGTCTCCTTGACCAGCACCCGTTTCCCCGCCGCCCGCGCCTGGGCGAGCGACCCGCCGACCGACGGCTCCAGGACGTTCCAAGTGGACTGCACCGACGAGAACACCGGCCGCCCCGCCGCTTCCAGCTCGAACGCGCGCAGCACAGCGTCCGCCTGCGCCGGCCCGGACGTGGAGAACCCGACCTCGACGCCCTGATCGGACAATCCCGCCAGCGCTTCGATCAGCGCCGCGTCGGAGAACAAGGGGCTGTCCACAGTGAGCGAATGCACCTGGTACAGGCTCACTTGGTCGGCCAGCAGGGCCCGCGTCTCGGCCCACTGCTCGGCGAACCGCGCCGCCGAGTGCTCCTTGACCTCGTGCACCGGCGCGTCGAGCCGCCACTCGCCGACGTAGCGGTAGCCCCACTTGCTCGACACCGTCACGTCGGTGTGGCCGGTCTCCGCGAGCCAGCTCGCGAGGAAGTCCTCGGCCAGCCCGTAGGAACGCGCGACGTCGACCCAGCGCACGCCCGCCGCGTAGGCCGCGTCGAGCACCTCGTGGGTCGCGGCACGCATCGCCGGCACGTCCCGCGTCCCCGGCAGCTCCCGGCCCAGGTTGATGTACGCGGGCCGGCCGAGAGCGGCGAGCCCGACCGCGATGCGCTCCATTCGGTGTCCTTGTCTGTGCGGGTTTTGTGTGGTGACGCGAATGCATTGCCGGGTACGGATTTTTTCTCCAACAGCCAGATGTATAGGTCGTTATACGGATTGTTTGTGCCGGAGGATGGCGAGCCATTGTCCGGAGTTCTGGGCTTGGCGGTGGAGTTTTTCCAGCCGGGCGGCGGGCGCTCGGACGTAGCCTTTGCCGAAGACCGGGGCGATCTGGCGGAGGCTGGCGCCTTCCTCGCGGGCGGCGAGCAGAGCCCAGTCTGACGCGTCGGCGCAGGCGGCGGACGCGCGGCGCAGCTCCCCCAGCAGGTCGATGAGGTCGTTGGCGTTCAGCTCCCCCGCTTGGACGGCGGCCGCGGTCGTCTCCAGCCAGGTGAGGACGTCGGCTTCGGTGATCGGGGCGCGCGGGCGCGGAGTGTCGTCGGTGCTCACAGCCAGGAAGTATAGGGCGTTATACACCAGACTTGAGCGAGATGGCCGAAAAGCGCTGGCCTCCCGGCGTGGCGAACCCCTTGACTGACCACGAGCAGGCGGCGATCAGGAGGGTCATGAGCGGGCGGTTCGGCGTCAGTGCGCGGTTTGTCGCGCTGGCGGTGGTGTGGGGCGCGAGTTTTCTCTTCATCAAGGTCGGGCTGGAGGGCCTCTCCCCTGCCCAGGTGGCGTTCGCGCGGGTCGGGTTCGGCGCGCTCGCCCTGGCGGTGGTCCTCGTGGTGCGCCGCCGGCCCCTCCCCCGCGACCGCGCGCTGTGGGGTCACCTCGCCGTGGTGTCGGTGCTGTTGTGCGTCGCGCCGTTCCTGCTGTTCTCGTGGGCCGAGCAGTACATCTCGTCCGGGCTGGCCAGCATCTTCAACGCGACCACGCCGTTGCTGACGATGCTGTTCGCCGCGGCGGCCCTGCCGGCCGAGCGCCTCACCGCCGCGCGCGTCTCGGGGCTGCTGCTGGGGTTCGCGGGTGTGCTGACGCTCGTCGGCGTGTGGCAGGGCGTGGACCTGTCGCACGAGCTCACGGCCCAGCTGGCGTGTCTGGGCGCCACGACGTGCTACGGCGCGGCTTTTGTGTACCTGCGCCGGTTCGTGTCGCCGCGGGGCGCGGATCCGGTGGTGGTCGCGTTCGGACAGGTCGGGTCGGCGACCGTGCTGCTGGCCCTGCTGTCGCCGCTCATCGCGGCGCAGCCGATGCACCTGAGCGTGGCCGTGGTGGTGAGCATGCTCGCCCTCGGTGTACTCGGGACGGGCATCGCGTACGTGTGGAACACACGCGTAGTAGCGGCCTGGGGCGCGGCGCACGCCTCGTCGGTGACTTACCTCACACCGGTGGTCGGGGTGGTGCTCGGCGTCCTCGTGCTGCACGAGCCCGTGCACTGGAACGAACCCGCCGGCGCCGTCCTGGTGGTCCTCGGAATCCTGGCATCGCACGGCAAGCTCACGCCGCGCCGCCGTGTGGTGCAGGTGCAAGGCGCGAACGAAAGCGTGGGGCCACCGGCGAACCGGTAGCCCCACGTCTCGAAACGACTTCTACAGGTACTGACCCGTGTTCGTGGCGGTGTCGATCGCCCGCCCCGAGTCCTGGTTCTTGCCGGTGACGAGCGTGCGGATGTAGACGATCCGCTCGCCCTTCTTGCCCGAGATCCGGGCCCAGTCGTCCGGGTTCGTGGTGTTCGGCAGGTCCTCGTTCTCCGCGAACTCGTCGACGATCGCGTCCAGCAGGTGCTGCACACGCAAGCCGGGCTGCTGCGTCTCCAGCACGGACTTGATGGCCGATTTCTTCGCCCGGTCCACGATGTTCTGGATCATCGCGCCCGAGTTGAAGTCGCGGAAGTACAGGACTTCCTTGTCCCCGTTGGCGTAGGTCACCTCGAGGAACCGGTTTTCGTCGCTCTCCTCGTACATGCGCTCGACCGTGTGCTGGATCATCGCGTCGAACGTGGCCTTCTGGTCCCCGCCGAACTCCGCCAGGTCGTCGGCGTGGATCGGCAGGCCTTCGGCCAGGTACTTGGAGAAGATGTCCTTCGCGCCTTCGGCGTCCGGACGCTCGATCTTGATCTTCACATCGAGCCGGCCCGGCCGCAGGATCGCCGGGTCGATCATGTCCTCACGGTTGGAGGCGCCGATGACGATGACGTTCTCCAGCCCTTCCACACCGTCGATCTCCGACAGCAGCTGCGGCACGATCGTGGTCTCCACGTCGGAGGACACGCCCGAACCACGGGTGCGGAAGATGGAGTCCATCTCGTCGAAGAACACGATGACAGGAGTGCCCTCGGAGGCCTTCTCCCGTGCCCGCTGGAAGATCAGGCGGATGGACCGCTCGGTCTCGCCGACGAACTTGTTGAGCAGCTCGGGACCTTTGATGTTCAGGAAGTAGGACTTCCCGTCCGCCTTGTCGCCCCGTGCCTGCGCGACCTTCTTGGCCAGGGAGTTGGCCACCGCCTTGGCGATGAGCGTCTTCCCGCAGCCCGGAGGCCCGTAGAGCAGCACACCCTTCGGCGGCCGCAGCTGGTATTCCTGGTAGAGATCGGCGTGCAGGAACGGCAGCTCCACCGCGTCGCGGATCTGCTCGATCTGCCTGCTCAGGCCACCGATGTCCTCGTAGCGGACGTCGGGCACCTCCTCCAGCACCAGGTCCTCGACCTCGGCCTTCGGCACGCGTTCGTACGCGTACCCGACCTTCGTGTCGACGAGCAGCGAGTCGCCCGGCTTGAGCGGCTGCTCGGCCAGCGGTTCGGAGAGCAGGACGACCCGCTCCTCGTCCGCGTGCCCCACCACGAGGGCACGGGGCACGCCGCCCTCGTCCTCGGGTGCGAGCACCTCACGCAGTGCGCACACCTCACCGGTGCGCTCGAAATCGCCGCCTTCGACGACGGTGAGTGCCTCGTTGAGACGCAGCGCCTGACCACGGCGCAGCGACGAAATCTCCACGGCCGGCGACACCGAGACCCGCATCTTGCGGCCCGCGGTGAAGACGTCCACCGTGTTGTCCTCGTACGAGGTGACGAAGACCCCGTAGCCGCTCGGCGGCTGAGCCAGCCTGTCGACCTCTTCGCGGAGGGCGAGCAGCTGACCACGCGCCTCGCGCAGGGTCTCGACCAGTTTCGTGTTGCGCTCGGTGAGCTGGCTCACCCGTTCGGACGCCTCCGCGAGGCGTTGTTCGAGAACTCGGTTCTGCCGCGGCGAATCGGTGAGTTTGCGACGCAAGAGCGCCACTTCCTCCTCGAGAAAACGGATCTGCCGGGCTTGTTGTTCCGCCGTCTGCCCAGCTCCGCCTGTTGCTGAAGGGTCGGCCTCCTCGCGCCGACCTCCGGGAAGGTCATGATGCATCGGGCACCTCCTCGGAGTGCTTTTCATTCCACGGTACCGGCGATCACCGACAATAAAAGGCCTTTCCGCATCACAAGATCGGCGCGTCGCGATTTCCGCACCCGCTCAGCACGGTCGTCACGGATGCGCAAGCGGCCGATTCGGTGCCCGGACACCGGAGGCCGTCACGCCGTGTTCCACCACGCGAAAGCGAGCACGGTGCAGGTACCCCTCGGCCGCCGCCGCCAACCCCGGTTTCGCCGGATTCCGGCCTGAGCGCACGGATCCCGGGTGGCCTGGCTAGCATCGCCCGGGGTTCACCTCACCCGGTGGCCAGGTCGGCACGCGAAGGAACACTAGGGGGCACCACACATGACCTACCCGCCGCAGCAGCCCGGTGGTCACGGCCAGCAGGGCGGTGGCTACGGAGGTTACGGGCAGCAGCCGAATCCCTACGGACAGTCCCAGCAGGGCCCAGGTCAGCCCCCGTCCGGCCCTCAGCAGCAGCCCGGCTACCCCGGCGGGCAGCCCTACGGCGGGCAGCCGCAGCCGGGCACCTGGCCCCCACAGGGCGGGTACCCGCAGTCCGGTCCGCAGCAGCAGCCGGGCTACCCGGCTCAGCAGCCCCCGCCCTTCGGGCAGCAAGATCCGTACTCTCAGCCACCGCAGTACGGCCAGCAAGATCCCTACCAGCCCCACGGCGGGCCCCAGCAGTACGGGCAGCAAGATCCGTACCAGCAGGGCGGAACGCAGCAGTTCGGGCAGCCGGAGGGCCAGCAGCAGGGCGGTTTCGGCGATCAGTACGGCCAACCGGGTGGTTATCAGTCCTTCGGCGGCTACAACGAGCAGCCTCCGAAGAAAAAGAAGACCGGCCTGATCGTCGGGATCGCCGTCGGCGTCGTGGTCGTGGTGGGTGCCGCGATCGGTCTCGTCATCGGGCTTTCGGGTGACGACAAGGACAAAACCGACACCGCAGCCCTGCCGGCGCCCCCGGCCGTGAGCAGCCCGGGCGCGGGGCTGCCGAACACCGGCGCGCCGACCCGGCCCAGCACGAGCACCAGTTCGACCCCGTCGACGGGTTCGGCCTCCGGCAGCAACTCGCCGGCACCCGGCGGGAAGCAAAGCGCGCAGGAGCTGTTCCAGGCCGCCGCGGACGACTTCACCAGCGGCGACGGTGCCGCCCTCGCCGGACTGGCCTGCCGCAGCCTCTACAACGGTGGCGCCGTGGACATCCCGACCACCCAGATCCAGCTCACGGGCGCCGCACAGGAGAACGGCGACACTGCGTCCGTGCGGTACAAGGCCACGCAGGGCGCGAGAACGGCGAACGGGACGATGACCTCGAAGCGCGAGGCCGGCGTCTGGTGCCTGGTCGACGCCCAGGCGGACAAGCAGTGAGACCCCGGCGGTGAGTGGCAGACTCACCGCCGGGCTCGTCGTGCTCGGCGCTCTCGTGGCCGGCGCGGTGCTCGGCCTGGTGCTGGTCGCACCGGCCGGGCCCTCACCGCCACCGCCTGCCGCGACTTCCCAGCCGGCGAGCGTCCCCTTGTCTTCCTCACCCGCGAGCGACGCGGACGTCGCCGCGACGAACGTGCTCGCCAACGCCATCGTCGACGCCATCAAGCGCGGCGACGCCACGGAGTTCGGCCGGCTCACGTGCGAACCGCAGACTTCCCAGGCACTGGCCGAACTGCAGTCGAACTGGGACGCGGCGGGACCGCTCACCGTGACCCTGGCGGGGCCGCCGAACGTGGCCGGGGACTCGGCCGGCGTCACCGTGCACGTGGCAGGCCCGGGCGGGCGCAAGGACACGCCGTTCCCGATGCACCGGGAACGCGGCCGGTGGTGTGTGCCGGGCTAGGCCTCAGCCCTTGCCCTTCGCGGGCCGGCGCGACACGCGCGGGGACACCGTGCCGTCTGCCAGCCGGCGCGCGGTGAGCAGGAACGCCGTGTGCGCCACCATCCGGTGGTCCGGCCGCACCGCGAGGCCGACGACGTGCCACGGGCGCATCAGCGTCTCCCACGACTCCGGTTCGGTCCAGCACTGCTGTTCCCGCAACGACTCCGTCACACGGGAAAGCTGTGTGACGGTCGCCACATACACCGTGAGGACGCCGCCCGGCACGAGGTGCGCGGCGACGTTCGGCAGCTGGTCCCACGGCGCGAGCATGTCGAGCACGACCCGGTCGACCTCGCCGGTGTGCGTGGCCAGGTCGGCGACGGTGAGCGACCAGTTATCCGGCTTCTCGCCGAAGAACTTCACGACGTTGCGCTCGGCGTGCTCCGCGTGGTCGTCGCGGATCTCGTAGGAGGACACGTGCCCGGCCGGGCCGACGGCGCGCAACAGCGAGAGCGTCAGCGCGCCCGAGCCGGCACCGGCTTCGAGGACGCGCGCGCCCGGGAAGATGTCGCCCCACATCACGATCTGCGACGCGTCCTTGGGGTAGATCACCTGGGCGCCGCGCGGCATGGAGAGCACGTAGTCCGGCAGCAGGGGCCGCAGCGCGAGGTAGTTGCTGCCGCCGGCCGAGGTCACCACGGAGCCCTCGGGGAGCCCGATCAGCTCGTCGTGCGCGAGCGCACCGCGGTGGGTGTGGTACTCCCCGCCCTCGGCGAGCGTGAGGGTGTAGTGCCGGCCCTTCGAGTCCGTCAACTGAACCCGGTCTCCTGCGCGAAACGGTCCGCTGACCGACAACTTCTTCCTCCACCTCACACGCGAAACGCTGGCGTCAGATCCTCGCAGGTCGTCTGCGCGGGTCGCTGGTCGGGTGCACTCTCAGTGAGCGTGGCGGCCGCGCACGAACGCGGCCCGGAGGTCTTCGCGGCGCAGCACGCCGGCGGGGCGGCCCTCGTCGTCGACCACGAGGAACTGCCACGCGGGGGTTTCGCGCACGCGTTCGGCGATCTCCTCCCCCGGGTCGGAGGCCAGCAGCACCGTCTCGGCACGGATCGGCTCGGCCGCGAGTTCCGCCGGGGCGTGCGGGTGGGTCCCGGCCAGCTGTTCGGCGGCCTGCTCGTCGAGCAGCCCCGCGGCGACCCCGTCGGCGCGCACCAGGACGACCCCGCGGCCGGCCGAGGCGGCCAGCGCGTCGGACACCGGGCTTTCCGCGGGCAGCTGCAGAACGGGGCGGACCAGCTCGGTCAGCTCGAGGCCGTCGGGCCAGCTGCGCCGGGCTTCGGCCGCGAGCTCCGCACGGGCGCCGAGGATCACGAACCACGCCGTGACCACGCAGACGCCGAGCCGCAGCCAGCGATCCTCGCTCTGGGTGGCCAGGCCCCACAGCGCCCACACGATCAAGCCAGTCGCGACCACCGCGCCCCCGGCCACGGCGGCGCGCGTGCCCTTGGCGCGCAGCCCCGTCGCGGCCCAGACGCCGGCCCGCACGAGGCGGCCGCCGTCGAGCGGCAGCCCGGGAAGCAGGTTGAACACGCCCACCGCGAAGTTCGCCACGGCGCACTCCGCGACCAGCAGCCACACCGCACCGTCAGGCGGCACGGCGAGCATCAGCAGGGCACAGAACCCGCCCAGCACCAGCGAGACCGCCGGCCCGGCCGCGGCCACCAGCCCTTCCTGCCCGGGCCGGCGCGGCGTTCGCGCCACCTCGGACAGCCCGCCGAGCAGAAACAGCCGCAGCCGCCGCACAGGAATCCCCAACCGCAGCGCCACGAGGCAGTGCCCCAGCTCGTGCGCGAGCACCGACAGCCCCAGCAGCACCGCGAACGCGGCCGCCAGCAGCCACGACGTGGGCGTCGACGCGTCGGGCAGCAGCCGCCCCACCAGCGGCGCGTACAGCACCACGATGATCAGCGACCCGATCCACCACGACGGCGCCAGCAGCACCGGCACCCCGGCCACCCGGAACAGCAGCAGCCCGCCGTCGCCGGGCGTGGCGCGCCGGGACGGCCCGGCACCGTGCTGTCGGGTCGCGGCCATGCGGGCAAGAGTAGGGGTCAAGGTGTGGGAAGGGAGTGACCTGTGTCCGTGTCCTTGGCCCTGGCTCCGCCGGGCCGGGCGAGATCGCTGTGTTTTCTGCCCCGGCTTCGCAGGGGCGTGCGAGATCGCCTTTGAGCCGGCTTCCGGATTGGGGCGGTCGGATCGGCCGGGGGCCGATCGCACCGCCCCAATCCGGAAGCCGGCGCGATCTCGCGGGTGGGTCACCCCCGGGAGAGTGAATTGGGTGGGAATGTGAGATTGGCTGTGGGGTCGGGCGTGTCGGGGGTTGGCCGCGAGCGCAGGCGAGCTGGGCTTGATCTCGAACCTGGTGTGTCGGGCTCGGGCGCGAGGGCAGGCGAGTCAATGTTGGCCGCAGGCCGCGCACGCCGGGCTTCGTCGCGAGAGCAGGTGAGCCGGGCGAGGGCTTGGTCGGGACCCCGAACGTGTCGGGCAAGGGCTTGATCGCGAGCCCAGGTCAGTCGGGCATGGTCGCGAAGCCGAGAGCGCGAGGCTCGGGCGCGAGACCAGCCATCGGGCTGGGGCTTGGTCGCGAGAGGCGGCGAGGCGAGCTTGGGTGCGAGGCCGGGCGGACTCGCACTCGGACCCGGGCGCGAGGCCAGGCGAGTCAAGGTTGGCTGTGAGACCGGGCAGGTCGGGCTTCGTCGCGAGGGCAGGTGTCTGGCGCGGGCTTGGGTGCGAAACCGAGCATGTCGGGCTCGGGCGTGTCGGGGTTCGTCGAAGAGGTGAAGGCGCCATGCGCCACGAAGGCCGAGCTGCCTTGGGCCACTGCGCACAGCCGACCCGACCACCGACCCCACTCCCACCGCGATGACCACCTCGCGACCGCACCCGCCCTCCCACGGTCACCCCGCAAAGGCAACCCGGCCGCGAGATAGCGTCGGTGTTTCGACGGGGCAGTGCGATCAGCCACCACCCCGACACGCCCGACCCACCACCCACCGCACCCGCCCTCCCACGGTCACCCCAACAGAGGGGACACGGCTGCGAGGTCGCGTCGGTGTTTCGACGGGAACGGTGCGATCAGCCACCACCCCGACACGCCCGACCCACCACCCACCGCACCCGCCCTCCCACGGTCACCCCAACAGAGGGGACACGGCTGCGAGGTCGCGTCGGTGTTTCGACGGGAACGGTGCGATCGGCCGCCACCCCGACACGCCCGACCCACCACCCACCGCACCCGCCCTCCCACGGTCACCCCAACAGAGGGGACACGGCTGCGAGGTC